>NZ_JBTLRN010000011.1:0-81832 GCF_054482775.1 Sporosarcina sp. CAU 1771
AAGATGATGAGGTTGATAGGTCCGGGGTGGAAGCGCGGCGACGCGTGCAGCTGACGGATACTAATTGATCGAGGACTTAACCTAAAGTAATCAGGTTTGCTTGATTCACAAACCGTTTCGAAGAACGTTCTTTTAGCTTTGCTAAATGAACTCTAATGTCTGTTTTATCCAGTTTTGAACGAATAAGTTCAAACAAGTCTAGTGATGATGGCGAAGAGGTCACACCCGTTCCCATACCGAACACGGAAGTTAAGCTCTTCAGCGCCGATGGTAGTTGGGGGTTTCCCCCTGCAAGAGTAGGACGTTGCTAGGCTTGTATTATTTATATTTAGGTCCCGTGGTGTAGCGGTTAACATGCCTGCCTGTCACGCAGGAGATCGCGGGTTCGATTCCCGTCGGGACCGCCATTTAATTTTACTTATATAACCGATTCTCGGGATTTATCCGGGGGATCGGTTTTTTTGTGATTTCAAAATTAAACACGTATCCGAGCAAACTTACATAAATTTGGAAGCGGAAAAACAAATCTTTTTGCATTCAAATTCAACAAACGTTACATTATACGTAGAAAGAAGAATAAAGTTCATACAAGTAAATATTAAAGCTTTACCATCCAATCGAATAATCTATAAAATATAATAACGTTAACATATATAAATGAAGCAAGATAAAAGCCGAAAGAATATACAATTTAAATAATGGAAACAGACAAGAATAATGGGGTATAGTTAAAAGATTAGAGTTATCCCCAAGGGAGGTTATCGATATGATGAGAGAAATAACAGTTCATTCACTTGAAGAAACAAATAGTATCGCTAGAAAACTAGCAAAACTACTTAGCCCCCCAGATGTCATTACACTTGAAGGTGATCTTGGGGCAGGTAAGACAACATTTACACAAGCACTTGCGAAAGGGCTGGGAGTTAAACGAAATGTGAATAGCCCGACATTTACGATTTTAAAACAATATGTTGGAGCTGTTTACTCTTTAAATCATCTCGATGTGTATAGATTGGCTGGAAGTGAAGAAGATTTAGGCTGGGACGAGCTTTTTTATGGAGATTCTATATCTGTTATTGAATGGGCTCATCTAATTGAAGCGGATTTACCTAAAGAGCGATTAGAAATAAAAATAGTTCATGAAGGTATGAATGAACGGTTGATCACATTCTATCCAATTGGTGAACGATATGAAAAAATTTGCGAGGAGATTTCCATATGATTTGGTTAGGTATAGATACTGCAAATACACCGCTTTCCATTGCAATTGTTAAAGACGGTGAATTACTTATTGAAGAGAATACTTCATTGGCAATAAATCATTCGCTTCGTGCAATGCCGGCTATTGAGGAAGTTTTTAAAAAGGCTGGGTTGGTTCCTGCTGAAATTGATGCAATTGCCGTATCAGAGGGTCCTGGATCTTATACGGGTGTTCGAATAGGGGTAACCATTGCAAAAACGCTTGCTTGGACACTGAAAAAGCCCCTTTTTGCTGTTTCTAGTTTGAAGGCAATAGCAACAAATGGACTTTTTTTTAATGGATTGATTTGTCCAATCGTCGATGCGCGAAGAGGTAATGTGTATTCTGGTGCTTATAAAAATGCTGATGGCCGACTTACTACTGTAATTGAGGATGGGCATTATGAACTTGAGCATCTGATGGAGCTTCTTGATCAAGTAGATGAACCTATTTTATTTATTGGAAAAGACACTGTGCTCCATGAAGATGTACTTAAAGAAAGATATGTGGAAAACATGTTAATAGCTCCATTTCAGTTTAATTTACCCCGCGCTTCGTCACTTATTTATACGGCACAACAGTCTGAGACGACTGAGGAAATTCATCAATTTGTTCCAGAATATCGTCGGATTGCAGAAGCAGAAGCAAACTGGATGAAAGAGCAAAGGAAGGAAAATAACCTTGGATAATGAAATTTACTACCGAGAAATGGTTCATGAAGATATTCCCTCTGTTGTAAAGATTGAAGAAGAATCGTTTTCTACACCTTGGACAGAAGAAATATTTCAACATGAAATGAACGGTAATGAGTATGCATATTACGTTGTCGCAGAAAAGGACAAGCAAGTAATTGGTCACTGCGGTATGTGGATTGTGCTTGATGAATGCCATATAACGAATGTTGCTGTTCTTAAGCATCAGCGTGGATTTGGTGTTGGAGAAGGATTAATGAGAGAAGCGATTGCATTTTGCGAGGAAATGGATGTGCGTTTAATGACACTTGAAGTACGTGTAAGTAATGAAACGGCACAAAATCTTTACAGGAAACTTGGATTTAAAGATGGCGGCATACGAAAAAACTATTATTCCGACGACCATGAAGATGCGCTCGTCATGTGGGTGGAATTATAATGACAAAAGATACGTATATATTAGGCATAGAGACAAGTTGTGACGAAACCGCTGCATCCGTAGTGAAAAATGGAACTGAAATTGTTTCAAACATTATTGCTTCACAAATTGATAGTCAGAAACGATTTGGTGGGGTAGTACCAGAAATTGCGTCAAGACATCATGTGGAGCAAATTACACTTGTTATTGAAGAAGCACTTCAAAAAGCAAACCTAAATCCAAAAGATTTAGATGCGGTTGCAGTAACTGAAGGCCCTGGATTAGTCGGTGCGTTACTCATTGGTATAAATTCAGCAAAAGCATTTGCATTTGCAAACGGATTGCCTTTAATCGGAGTTCATCATATTGCAGGACATATCTATGCCAATCAATTAATGCAACCAATGCAATTTCCTCTCCTTGCTCTCATCGTGTCAGGAGGACATACAGAGCTTGTCTTGATGGATGAGCATGGTGCCTTTGAATTGATCGGAGAGACGCGTGACGATGCAGCAGGAGAGGCTTACGATAAAGTAGCACGTGTACTTGGGCTTCCTTATCCAGGTGGTCCAGGTATTGATAAATTGGCCGCTGAAAGTGACGGGGAAATCGAGTTTCCAAGAGCTTGGCTAGAAGCAGATTCATACGATTTTAGTTTTAGTGGCCTGAAATCGTCTGTTATTAACTATAAGCATAATCTTGACCAACGTGGAGGAATATTGAATCCTTCACATGTAGCTGCCGGATTTCAATCAAGCGTTATTGATGTATTGACTACAAAAACAGTTCGAGCTGCGAAAGAATTTGGCGTTAAGCAAGTGATTGCAGCAGGTGGAGTCGCGGCAAACAAGGGCTTGCGTGCATCACTAGAAACATCATTTAAAGATCTAACAATACCTTTTTATGTACCACCTATTTCACTATGCACAGATAATGCAGCAATGATTGCCGCTGCTGGAACATCAATGTTTAATGCAGGTGCACGGGGAACACTCGGAATGAATGCACGCCCTGGATGGCAATTAGAATCATGGAATAAATAAAGTGAACAAACGCGGAACTTGTCGACTTAAGACGAGTTCCGCGTTTTTTTCCTGATATTTTTAGATTTGTCAATAGGGAACGTTTGCACTTATCAACAGAGTGTGGATAACTTGTGTATAACAAAAATAGGTGCCGATTTAATGATGTTTGCAGGAGGATAGAATTGTGTATAAGTATTGAGTTTTTTGTGGATACTGTTGAAAAGCTTGTTGGGACTTGATTTAACAGTGTTAATTATGTGGATAAGATTGTGGGTAAGATGATTATTATCTGAAGGCATAGTTCTTCATTTACTCTATAAAGTAGTTGAAATTAATAAAAGCACCATGGGAAACGACTCAATTCGCTTCTCACGGTGCTTTTGTGGATTATATTGTCTCTAGTTCATCCTGTAATAAAAGCCAGTTTTCTGTCTGTTCATCGTGCTTTTTTTGAAGTTCATCAATCTCGGCTTGTACTTCCATTAACTTTATGTGATCATCTGCATAATCGGGAAGCTCAAGCTCTGTTTGAAGTTGCGTTATTTTTTCTTCAAGCACACTGATTTCGCTCTCTGCATCAGAAATCGCTCGGGTAAGTCTTCTCTCAGCACGTCTTTGATCTCTATCCTCATTTCTTCCTTTTTCGGTTTCAACAACAACCACTTTTTCGGAAGCCATTTTTTCCATAAGAAGTTCTTCTTGCTCAAGTTTCTTTTCGACAAAGTAATCATAGTCCCCCAAATATTCCACAGCACCGTCAGCGCTAATATCAATGACTTTCGTTGCGATTCGATTGATAAAGTACCGATCGTGGGAAACGAAAATAAGGGTGCCCGGAAAATAATCCAAGGCATTTTCAAGTACTTCTTTGCTATCTAAGTCCAAATGGTTTGTCGGTTCATCGAGTATTAACGTGTTCGACTTTTTCAGCATTAGTTTAGCAAGCGATAATCTAGCCTTTTCACCACCGGATAAAGAAGTGACGGGTTTACCAGCATCGTCTCCCGTGAATAAGAAACGACCTAGGACGGCGCGTATATCTTTTTCATTCATCAACGGCCAATCATCCCAAATTTCTTGGAGAACTGTTCCAGTGCCTATCAGAGTTGCTTGTTCCTGGTCATAGTATCCAAACTGAACGTTTGTCCCGTATCGAATTGTTCCATCAAGTGGAGGTTGCTTACTAATAATTGTTTTTAATAAAGTGGACTTCCCTACTCCGTTTGGTCCGATAATTGCTATACGATCACCTCGGTAAGCTCGTAAGTGAAGACCTTGTGAAACGGGCGTAGTATCATAACCGATTGCTAAGTCATCAAAAGCTAAAACGTCATTCCCACTTTGTCGGTCAATTTCAAACGTGAAGCTTGCGGATTTCTCATCACCATCTGGAGAATCCATCCATTCTGTACGTTCAAGTACTTTCCGACGGCTTTGAGCCATTTTTGATGTCGATGCACGAGCTATATTTCGTTGAACAAAATCTTCAAGTTTAGCTTTTTCACTCGACTCGCGTTCATATAATTTCCGATCGCGTTCATAGTTTTTTGCTTTTTCATCTAGATAGTTACTATAGTTCCCTGTGAACTTCGATACTTTTGTTCTTGAAACTTCATAGACAAGAGTCACGATTTCATCAAGGAAATAACGGTCATGTGAAACGACAAGAAGTGCACCTTCGTATCCAACTAGGTATTTTTCCAACCATCCAAGTGTTTCAATATCTAGATGGTTGGTAGGCTCATCAAGAATGAGGAGGTCGGGTCTGCTTAGAAGCATTTTTGCGAGGGCGAGCCTAGTTTTTTGACCTCCCGAAAGTAGATGGACGGCTTTTTCATAATCCTCTGGGTAGAAGCGCATTCCGTGTAATACGGAGCGGGTTTCCGATTCGTATTGATAACCGCCGAGATCTTTGAATTCAATTTGTAGACTGTCATATTCACTCATCACACGTGCGTAAGTATCAGGATGATTATAAACATCAGGATCAGCCATTTGCTGTTCAAGGGACCGGATGCGTTTCTCCATGATGTGAAGGGGTTCAAAAACAGTCATCATTTCATCCCAAACGGTTAGCTTTGAATCAAGCCCAGAATGTTGTTCGAGATAACCGATTCGTATCCCTTTAGGAATCATCAAATCTCCTGAATCAAAAGACATCTCACCTGCAATTATTTTAAGTAACGTAGATTTACCTGCACCGTTTCTACCTACGAGTGCAATGCGATCACGATGCTGTACTTCAAGTTGAACATTTTCCAATATATTTGTTCCTGAGAATGATTTTATAAGTCCGTTCACTTGTAAAACAATCATACTGAACACCTCTATTCATTTACAATTGTAATAGAACTGTACAAAGCATGCAATGACTGACTTTACAATCAACTTCTAATGCTGTACGATAAAAGCGCCTTGAAGAAGAGAAGAAGGTATCCTAAGTGCACCATATCGTGGTGCAACAAAGGTGTTCATCCAGATTGCCGCGCTTCAAAGTCTGGATGCAATTATGCCGAGTCGTAATTGGTAGAGGTACAAGGAGGAGTAACATGGCAGGTGAACCAACCAAAATACCACAGGCGACGTCTAAACGTTTGCCACTCTATTATAGATTTCTTCAAAACTTTGCAAATGCTGGAAAGATGCGTCTTTCTTCAAGTGAATTAAGTGAAGTAATGAAAATAGATGCAGCTACGATCCGACGGGATTTTTCCCATTTTGGTGCATTGGGTAGAAAAGGATACGGATACGATGTGAAGTATCTCGTTAACTTTTTTCGAAAAGCACTTGATCAGGATGAAGAAACTGATGTTGCCCTAATTGGAGTCGGTAGTCTCGGAAGTGCATTTCTAAAATATAATTTCCAAAAGAATCATAACACCCGTATTGTCATTGCGTTTGATCCAAAAGCGCCGCTCGAGGGGAAAACGGTAAGTGGGATCCCAGTGTATCCACCGAGCCTGCTTGAGGAGAAGATGAAGGAATTTGGAATCGACCTAGTTCTTCTTACGGTCCCGGCACGAATAGCGCAGGAAGTAACAGATGAAGTTGTTGGAACAGGTATAAAAGGGATTCTAAATTTCACGCCTGTCCGTCTAGCGGTACCAGAATCTGTGCGAGTACATACGATTGATTTGTCTGTTGAACTGCAAACACTTATTTATTTCATTAAAAATGACGTAAAAGATTCACAATTTTAACTGCAGGTTGATAGTAATGTGAGCGATTATCGTGTAAAATGAGGTATATGTGAAGGAATATTTTTGTTCCTATCCAGAAAAGGATGGAGGTGTCCGAGATGCCAGGTCCAATGAGCTTGATTGTAATAGCAATCATTGCATTGCTTGTGTTCGGCCCGAAAAAGTTACCTGAAATCGGGAAGGCGTTCGGTTCTTCATTGCGTGAATTCAAAAACGCGACAAAAGGTCTCGCAGATGATGACGACGTGAAGAAAATTGATGATAAAAAAGAAGAACTGAAGTGAGTTAGGATGTCAGTCCGATGGAAGAGAAAAATTTAACAGTCATTGAACATATAGATGAAATTAGGAAACGGCTGATGTTAATCGTCGTTTTCTTTATTATTGCGGTTATCGGCAGTTTTTTTATTGCAACACCGATTATTAAGTTTCTGCAAATGCAATATACATCAGAAGTCCAAGGGGGACTAGGTGAAGAGAGTGTTTTGCACTCCTTTACTGTGCTAGACCCAATTATGATTTATTTGAAAGTTATCGTTTTCATTTCAATCATTCTAATTTCACCGATTATTATGTATCAATTATGGTCATTTGTATCACCAGGACTTCATGAAAAAGAACGCCGAGCAACTAGGAATTATATTCCGTTTACTTTTCTATTGTTCGTAGGTGGAGTTGCGTTTTCTTATTTTGTCTTGTTGCCCTATATAATGAAGTTCATGATTAATCTATCAGGCGAATTAGGAATTACTCAGACGATTGGTATTAATGAGTACTTCAGTTTTCTATTCCAAATCATGGTTCCTTTTGGAATTGTTTTCCAGTTACCGATTGTTCTCCTGTTTCTAACTAGATTAGGTATTGTAAATCCTGTGATGCTTGTTAAGATTCGTAAGTATGCTTACTTTGCTCTTTTCGTGCTTGCGGCATTTATAACGCCACCTGATTTGTTTTCACATTTATTTGTCACGGTTCCTTTGTTTGCACTGTATGAGTTAAGTGTTTTCATATCCCGCTTTGGCTATCGTAAGTTTTTAAAAGCCGAGCAAGAGCGTCAAATTGAAGAACATGAAAATAAATAAAAATGCTTTCAACCTTGATATTTAAGGTCGAAAGCATTTTTTTTATTGGAAAAATGATACGATCGACTTTTGCAATTCAGCCCATTTTAACCACTTATCATAATTCAACTGAACAATTGTAACGAAACCATTCATTAAAAGATGGGCAATGATTGGTGTGATTAAGCGTTTCGTTCGGTAATAAATATATGAAAATACAAGAGCCGGTGCCATGTAAATTAGTAAATGTTGCAATTCACCATGTACAGCGGCAAAAATCACTGCACTTAGTAAGGCGGCAATTATAAAGTTTGTTTTTTGGTACAGTCCACCAAAGAGTACCCGTCTAAATATAATTTCTTCAAGAAGTGGAGCAAAGAGAACAATTGAAATGATGATAATAGGAGAAACCTTTGCAATATCAGCTAGTAAAGCGGTGTTTTCAGAACCAGGCTCTACTCCCAATGCCATTTCAATGCTACCGGCTATCATTTGCCCTAGTAGAGCTAGGAAGAAGCCAATAACACCCCAGAGTACCGCTTTCCCGATAGAAGACTTTTTCCCATTGAACACGTGGAAGAATTTCTTTTTCGGATAAATAATTAAAAAGAAAACAATAGCTGCCAACGCATTTGTACTAAATAACGACCAAGCACTAGAACGATAAGCCTTATCTTCATCAGTGAAACTCGCATCCCACGGAAAACTTTCAAATAAATATTTTGCTACAAAAATGCTACCGACGTGCATAGCAATATAGGCAAGTATTAGGTATACATAGGTTTTTCGGTTCTTCAAAATGAACTTCCTTTCATATACATGGATGACGTTATTTTATCTGTTTTCAGGCAGATAAGCAAAGAGAAGGAAAGGGAGTGATTTTACTTGCAATATATCCGAATCTCTTTTAGAATAAATAATGTGTTAGCACTCCTGTTGAGTGAGTGCTAAAAAGAATATACTATCTCGAGGAGGTTGTTTCATTTGTTGAAACCATTAGGTGACCGTATCGTAATTGAATTAATTGAGGCAGAAGAAAAAACGCTAAGTGGCATTGTGCTACCAGATTCTGCACAGGAAAAGCCACAAGAAGGTAAAGTAGTTGCTGCTGGGGCTGGCCGTGTTCTAGATAACGGATCTCGTATCGACCTAGAAGTTAAAGAAGGCGATCGCATCATCTTCTCAAAATACTCAGGTACTGAAGTTAAATATGAAGGTAATGAATATCTAATTCTACGAGAGAGCGATGTTTTAGCAATCGTCGGTTAATCTTTCTAAATATTGATTTTAATTATATACAAAAACAGGAGGGTACTTATAAATGGCTAAAGAAATTAAGTTTAATGAAGATGCACGTGGATCTATGCTACGCGGTGTAAATACACTTGCAGATGCTGTAAAAGTTACACTTGGACCTAAAGGACGTAACGTAGTTCTTGAAAAGTCATTCGGTTCACCACTTATTACAAATGACGGAGTTACGATTGCACGTGAAATCGAACTTGAAGATGCATTTGAAAACATGGGTGCTAAACTAGTTGCTGAAGTAGCATCAAAAACAAATGAAATTGCTGGTGACGGAACAACAACTGCAACTGTTCTTGCTCAGGCTATGATTCATGAAGGTTTGAAAAACGTAACAGCGGGTGCGAACCCAGTTGGAATCCGTAAAGGAATCGAAAAAGCGGTTGCTACAGCTGTTGCAGGACTAAGTGAAATCTCTAAAGAAATCGAAGGAAAAGAGTCAATTGCACAAGTTGCAGCAATCTCTTCTGGAGACGAAGAAGTAGGGAAACTTATTGCAGAAGCTATGGAGCGCGTTGGCAACGACGGCGTAATTACAATCGAAGAGTCAAAAGGATTTACAACAGAACTTGACGTTGTAGAAGGTATGCAATTTGACCGTGGATATGCATCTGCATATATGGCAACAGATACGGACAAAATGGAAGCTGTTCTTGAGAACCCTTATATTTTAATTACAGATAAAAAGATTACAAATATCCAAGAAATTTTACCAGTTCTTGAGCAGGTTGTTCAACAAGGTAAGCCACTTCTTATGATTGCTGAAGACGTTGAAGGCGAAGCGCTTGCAACTCTTGTTGTGAACAAGCTACGTGGAACGTTTAACGCAGTTGCTGTTAAAGCACCTGGATTTGGGGATCGCCGTAAAGCTATGTTAGAAGATATTGCTACTCTAACTGGCGGAGAAGTGATCACTGAAGATCTTGGATTGGACCTTAAATCTACGGACATTACACAATTGGGCCGTGCATCGAAAGTTGTTGTTACAAAAGACAACACAACAATCGTTGAAGGCAATGGCGACTCTGACAAAATTGCAGGTCGTGTAAACCAAATCCGTACACAATTAGAAGAAACAACTTCTGAATTCGACAAAGAGAAGCTTCAAGAGCGTCTTGCTAAATTAGCAGGCGGCGTTGCAGTTATCAAAGTTGGAGCAGCTACTGAAACTGAGCTAAAAGAGCGTAAACTTCGTATTGAAGACGCATTGAACTCTACACGTGCAGCTGTTGAAGAAGGTATCGTATCTGGTGGTGGAACTGCACTAGTTAACGTATACAACAAAGTAGCTGAACTTATGGAGTCAACTGAAGGTGACGTTGCAACAGGTGTTAAAATCGTTCTTCGTGCACTTGAAGAGCCAGTTCGTCAAATTGCGAACAACGCAGGTCTTGAAGGTTCAATCGTTGTTGACCGCTTGAAGCGTGAAGAAATCGGTATCGGTTTCGACGCAGCTGAAGGCACATGGGTAAACATGATGGAAGCGGGAATCGTGGATCCAACGAAAGTGACACGTTACGCACTTCAAAACGCAGCATCAGTTGCAGCTATGTTCTTAACAACAGAAGCTGTAGTAGCAAGCGTTAAACAAGATTCTCCTATGGGCGGCGGAATGCCAGACATGGGTGGAATGGGCGGCATGATGTAAGGAAAACTCTAAACCCCTGATTTATCATGGGTTAGAAAAACCTTCATCGAAGTATGTTCATTCTATTGATCATGAGCGTTAGTAAGTCATAGTAGTTTAAGAAAAACTTGAAGGCCTTTCAACAATTTACTAACTTGTTGAAAGGCTTTTTTTGTCTTTTTAATGTATTAGGACCTGTACTTCATCTTTCATGCAGCTTCTTATTAAACTTAAACGAATAAGACCCTTCGCGAGTTAACAAGTTTGTGAAAGGTAGGAACAGGGAATGTACAAGTAATTCAATTTTATGGGGTGCTGAGATGGCGATAAAGAAGAAAAAGAAACGAATGACAAAAAGAACTCGAAAGATTATCTGGACAGCTCTTGGTGTCTATTTATGTATTTATATCGGCGTTATTTTATATCATACATATAAGCAATTACCACCTGGCATTAGTTATGAAGGTGAAGTTCACCAGACAGATGCCATCGAAGTGTTTACAGATTTGACCTATGCTCAGAATCAAGATGGGGACGGCACAGTGCATGAAAATCATATATTTGAAGAAGTTTATTCGATAATTGAGGCGGCGGAGGAGTTTATTGTCTTGGATTTATTTTTAATGGATCATTATGGGGATGAAGAAGTAGCGTATCCGAAAATATCTGAGACCTTAACTACAAAGCTTCTTGATAAAAAGAAAGAAAATCCCGAGTTAAGAATTGTGTTTATTACAGATCCAATTAATACAGGCTATGAATCATATGAGTCAAAGTGGTTTAAGAAGTTAGAGGACGCAGGTGTGGAAGTTGTATACACGGATCTGGATCCATTAAGGGATTCCATGCCACTCTATTCAGGGCTGTATCGAACGTTATTCCGTTGGGGCGATATTGGAGGAAAGAGTTGGATTCCGAATGCGATGTCGGCATAAGCCCCGAAACTTAGGTTGGCATCCTACGTAACAATGATGAATGTGAAAGCAAACCATCGTAAAGTGATCGTGACAGAACGGGCAGGTCTCGTCAGTTCATCTAACCCTCATGATGCCAGTGGTTACCACGGTAACCTTGCGCTTAAAGTATCGGGAACAGTCTTAAATGATTTGCTTGAAGCGGAGGAAGCTATATTTAATTATACGACAGGACAAACGGGACAGACGCTTCCGCGCGTTGATGTAGAAGGAATAAAAGAAGGGCAATACAGTGTTCAGTACGTCACTGAGCAGAAAATTAAAGACATACTTATAGAAAACATAACTTCCGCTGGAAAAGGGGATCGCGTGCGGATTGGAATGTTCTTTATTGCAGAGCCAAAAGTTGTAAAGGCATTAACACAAGCGGCGGACCGTGGAGTTGATATAAAACTTATTCTAGATCCAAACGAGAATTCTTTTGGTAACGATAAATCAGGTATTCCGAATCGTCCTGTTGTTCAAAAGTTAATAGAAGACAGTGACGAAGCAATTGAGGTCCGTTGGTATAATACCGTAATTGGTCAATACCATACGAAACTAGTCATGATTGATAGTGGAGATTCTGTAAACATTTTAAACGGTTCTGCAAATTTAACCGAACGAACGCTAGATAATTACAATCTAGAAAGTGATTTACATGTCATTGCGCCGAAGAATAGTGAGCTTGCAGAAGAGTTGAATGAATACTTTGAACGTCTATGGAATAATGAAGATGCTCTTTATACGCTTGATGTAGAGGAATTTCAAAGCGCGATGACGCGCCCGCAACGGGTGATCTATGCTTTGCAAGAATGGTTAAAATTGACTTCATATTAAGATGTTAAAAAAGGTCTTCCATCAGTTTGCTGAACTGATGGAAGACCTTTTCTTTCGTTTCTGAAATTACCCGCAGGATTTATTTATTGTCATCCTTGTCCTTTTGATCTGCTTTCTTTTCCGAATTAGCAGAATCTTTGGAGGGCTTTTTTTCGATATCGTAATACTTATCTGCGCCTACTCCACCCTCATCTATCATATTTGAAATTTCTTTCGTACGCATTTCTCTCTTTTTAACAATTTCTTTTCGGTCATCGTTTGTCATTTAAGTAACCTCCTTTTATGATAAGAAAAATAAACTCCTTTTATGATAAGAAAAATAAACTCTTTATAAAGCGTTCTAATATTCCTCCAAAGCGATTAAAAAAGTGACCTTCTACTACCATTTTAACACAAGTAGAGTGAAAACTTCTAATAATTAAAAGGTTGTTACAAATGCTATGGTGATTTCCGCTTATGCTAAGCACAACCGATTGTAAAATATAAGATTCATTTAATGCATGGAAATTGCTTTAAAGCAACAAACTTAAAAACCTTTCAAAATTAACCCCTTCAATTGGCGCAGATCCCTCTGAATCTGTATCTTGAATCGAAGCAGATAAGAATTTTTCCGCGAGTGAAATTGCTACAGAAAGCTCCTGACCACGCATAAGACTGCCCATAAGTACCGATGCAAATAAATCACCGGTACCTGAATAGCTTTTTCCGTTAAATGGAACTGGACTATAAAAAGAAGTAGCGTTATCGATATACATATTGCCTATCAAATGAGAGTTTTTCTGTACCGATGGCGAGTGAATACCGGTGAGAACGACTTGAGCACCTGTGTCATGCTGCAATTTCTGACCCGCTTCTCGTACTGCTTCTAAAAAGTCTGTCTCACTTGTATATCTGCAAATGGTGTCATAGGACAATCCAGTTAATAAGCAACACTCGGTTAGGTTGGGTGTGATGACATCCGCGTGTTTTGCTAGTACTTTCATTCGAGCAAGCATGTCGTGATCAAAGTTTGTATAGACCTCCCCGATATCGCCCATTACAGGATCCACGAGTAGAAGTGTGTTTTCATTATAAAAGGATTCCAAAAAACTGAGGATATGAGTGATTTGATCTTTTCCAGTAATATACCCGGTATGTATGCCATCAAAAGAGACGTGAAGCTTTTTCCATTCATCTTCAAATAAAGGCATTTTAGCTGTTAAGTCCTCACAATAAAAACTTGGATATTCGGATTGTGCGGATAAAATGGCTGTTGGTAATGGGCATGCTTGAATGCCCATTACAGAAAGTACAGGAATGGCGGCAGTTAACGAGCATTTGCCAAAGGAAGATAAGTCTTGGATAACAGCTACTTTTTTCATGGTTACCTCCGAAATTATGTAGTCTCGTCATTTTAATTCATCATATCATAGCCTTAATTTGATAAGCCATGAAAGTGTAAAATTTATTTAGACATATTTGCTTTAATTATATAATTATACAAGGTTTATTTATTGACGTTTAATCGTCTACCCCCTAAACTAATGAAGATTAGTTTAGGGGGTAGACGAGAATGACTGAGAAACTTGTAGAAGCAGTTGAGTTATTTGAAGAAATTATGATTTATGGAACAGAGCTTGTCATAAAAAATATGAATATCTCTATCTGGAAAGAGTATTCTCCTGAACAAATTCAAGTCCTAAAAATCCTCTCAACATATGGAACACTATCGAGTGGAAAGCTTGCAGAAATTCAAGGTGTACATAAAAGTGCAATGTCAAGCCGATTAAAAAAATTGGAGGAAAAAGGACTTGTAAGGTCAGAACGAGATGAAAATGATCAGCGATCGAAAATCATACAACTTACGTCAATAGGAATAGAAGTTCTGCAAACATCTAATGACGCAGTTTATGGGTATATTAAAAATCTTATTAACGATCAGATTGATGAACAGGAATTGGATGAATTTGTGAAGACGTTTCGAAAACTAAAAGAGATTTTACAAATGAAGGGGATGTAATTTTTGAGAACTGTATTAAAATTTAGATGGCCGATATTTCTTGGTTTACTCGCATTGACAATTGTCTTATTCATCATGGCACCAAACCTAGCTAAACAGGCCGAGGATGCAGGTTCGCTCCAACTTCCTGATACAGCAGATTCACAAAAAGCTGCGAATATATTGGAGGAAGCAGGCGCTAGTGAGGAAACAATTTCACTTGTATATCCTCTTGAAAAACCAGTTGATGATGCAATAAGAAGTGAAATCCAACTAGTAATCAATCAACTAGAAGCATTAGGAAAGCCTGTCACAGCAATCTTAAATCCATTTGAAAGTGCTGAAATGGAAGAACAACTTGTTTCTAAAGATAAGATGACTGTGCTTGTTCCAATTTCAGTCGATGGAAGTTTTGATGAAATTATTGCGCTTTCTGAAGAGATTCATAGAGATATTCTTCCAAAGGATCAAACAATTTATTTAACAGGGGAAGCAATTATTAATAATGACGTGAATCAGAGTGCTCAAGATGGATTGAAAAAGACTGAACTTATTACGGTCTTTCTTATTTTTGGTCTACTTCTTATAGTATTCCGTTCAATTGTTACACCTTTTATCCCACTTCTTGCGGTAGGGATATCTTATTTACTTAGTCAGTCTCTTGTTGCATATTTTATTGATTGGTTTGGTTTTCCGGTTTCCAATTACACACAAATCTTCTTAGTCGCAATTCTTTTTGGACTTGGAACAGATTATTGTATATTACTTTTAAGCCGCTATAAAGAGGAACTTCTTGCGGGACATGAAGTTGAAGATGCGATAGTGAATACGTATAAAACGGCAGGTCGGACATTATTTATCAGTGGTCTTGCTGTTTTTATCGGATTTGCGGCAATCGGATTTGCAGATTTCCCTATATTTAAATCTGCGGTAGCTGTTGCAGTAGGAATAGCTGTATTATTAGTCGTCTTATTCACAGTAGTTCCGTTATTTATGTTGCTTTTGAAAGATAAATTATTTTGGCCTTCAAAACAAGCTTCATCACATAAAGACAGTCGATTGTGGATTGGTTTCAGTAAAATTTCAGTGAAGCGTCCACTTGTTGCAATGGCAATCGTACTTGTTATTACGGTCCCTTTTCTTCTCACATATGATAATGATTTGTCATTCAACATTATTGACGAAATAGATCAGAGTAAAGAATCAGTTATGGGAATCAATGCGATATCTGAAGCATTTGGAGAAGGAGATTCACTTCCAGTTCAGGTTATCTTGAAAAAAGACGGACCGATTATCAATGAAATCGACGTCACTTATCTTGAAGCAATTAGTCAAGATCTTGAAAAAATAGACGGTGTAAAAAGTGTTCGCACAATTACTCGTCCAACAGGAGAATTGATTGAAGAACTATATGTCGACCATCAGCTTGGTCTTATGGCAGACGGATTAAGTGAAGCGACGAACGGGCTCGGGGAAATACAAACTGGACTTACGGAAGTTCAAGCCGGGCTTGACCAAATGAGCGCAATGTTTTCAAGTGGCTCCTCAGTAGGTGCTGACGGAGCGGGTCTTGCACAAGCAGTAGGCGGAATCGGACAGCTTTCTTCAGGTGTGGGTGCTTCGAATGATGGGTTGGGTGAAATAGCAGTAGGTCTTGATGAATTATCCAGCGCAATGCAAGATATGAGTCAGGCTAAAAGTATGCGAGATACGGGCTTGTTTATTCCAACGGGAACGCTTACTAGTGATACATTTAAGCCGGTAATTGAAAGGTATACATTTGGTGAGGAATCAGGAATTTTACTTGAAGTAATCCTGGAAAAAAATCCTTACTCTCGTGATTCAATCCAAATCGTACATGATATTAAAGACAGTGTAAGTCGTTCTGTTGTCGGAACACCGTTCTCAGATGCAGAACTTGCATATAGCGGAGTATCTAGTATGAACTCTGACTTGTATGATATCTCATCTAAAGATTTCGAACGAACGGTCATAATTATGCTTGTTAGTTTGTTTGTGGTCTTGACGGTTTTATTCCGTTCTGCAATTATGCCGTTGTACATGATTGGTTCCTTATTACTGACGTATTATACCGCGATTTCTGTGACGGAACTGATTTTTGTGAATATAATGGGCTATGATGGAATTAGCTGGGCAGTTCCATTCTTCGGATTTATTATGCTTATTGCATTAGGCGTCGATTATTCAATTTTCTTATTGGATCGTTTCAGAGAAGAAAGCATTAATCGTTTGCCAGTGCGAGAGGCAATGATAACTTCGATGGCCAAGATGGGAACAGTGATTATTACTGCGGCAATCATACTTGCCGGTACTTTCGGTGCGATGATGCCATCGGGTGTACTGAGTTTGGTTCAAATTGCTACAATCGTAATTACAGGACTGCTGTTGTATGGTTTAATTATTTTGCCGCTCTTAATACCTGCAATAACTGTGTCGTTTGGTCGAGGTGTATGGTGGCCATTCAGAGGATGATCCTATCCTAAAACCGAATAAGTTTCAGGCGTCTTTTCCTTGTGGTTAAAGGAAGAAGACGCTTTTTTTGCTGGTAAATAAAAAAGGCGAAGTTGCTTCAGATGATGGCTTACTATCTTATTATTGTTTCAAATGAAGAAACGCGGGTATTTATAGAGTAACAACGAAACGAAAGAAATAAGGAGGAAACATAACAATGGCGGATAAAAAATATATTGGCACATTCGAATCCGAACAAGCGGTATTAGATAAGATTGAGGAATTAAAAGCTTACGGATTCTCGGAAGACGATATGTATATCGTAACAAATGATAAAGACTCTCTTTCGATGGTTCAAGGACAAACAGATGTCGATTTAAGGACTTCAGAAGGAAATTGGATGGATCGATTCAGAGCGTTTATCAATGGTGACGACCCCGTAAGAGCTGCTTTTAAGAGTATGGGTTTTAACGAGGAAGCGTCTACTGCTTATTACAATGAAGTAAAAAGAGGTGGCGTCTTGTTGTATGTTGACCGAGATTATCGTCACTTGAGAGAAAATTATGATGCAGGGACTGTCAATAACCATGTGGATGCAAACCTTGGTTCAAATATGACTGTAGATTATACTGGAAATACGGTCAATCTTGACGGAAGTATGCATACAGAAGTCGTGCAAACGCCTATCTCTCACGAAGAGGCGGTTCTTGGAAGTCATGCCGTACAAGATGAGCCCCTAATAAATGGAAAAACACAATCCGATGAAGCGGATCTTGAACGAAGTGATTATGAAGAACTTGATTTGGAAACAGAAAAAGATCGTATTCAAAGCAAGTATCAAATCGATCCTAACCGGTTGTTATAAGTAGTAACTAAGGAACTTCCTGCACGTAGGGAAGTTCTTTTTTTACTTGCCCCTTGTCTAAGTCAATTCTTTAACGCTTGGCTCTTTCCACAAACTCTCTTCTCATGTAAAATAGATAACGTTGATAAAAGTGATTGATTGTCGGTATACTTACAATTAGTACTTTAGGGTAATGAAATGAACTGACACCCCCTAATGAGAGGAATTGAATTTGTAGATGAGTGAAAACTTTTGGCGTGATTTACCACGACCTTTTTTTATATTAGCACCAATGGAAGACGTGACAAATGTTGTCTTTCGTCATGTCGTAAGTGCAGCTGCAAAGCCTGATGTTTTTTTCACGGAATTCACGAATACGGAAAGTTATTGTCACCCAGAAGGAATCCACAGTGTGCGTGGGCGTTTGACATTTACCGAAGATGAACAACCGATTGTGGCACATATTTGGGGCAATAAGCCGGAACACTTTCGTGAAATGAGTATCGGTATGGCGAAGCAAGGATTTAAAGGTGTAGACATTAATATGGGTTGCCCTGTACCTAACGTTGCAGCAAAAGGAAAGGGAAGTGGACTTATCCGTTATCCTGACACTGCAGCAGAAATCATCCAAGCCGCAAAGGCGGGGGGATTACCTGTCAGCGTAAAGACACGTCTCGGTTACACGAATGTAGACGAATGGCATGGATGGTTGACACACGTATTGGAACAGGACATCGCCAATCTGTCGATTCATTTACGTACGAAAAAGGAAATGAGTAATTTCGATGCACACTGGGAACTCATTCCTGAAATTAAAAAGCTTCGTGATGAGATTGCCCCTGATACACTTTTGACGATCAATGGAGATATTCCTGATTATCAAACAGGTTTGGAGCTGGCAAATAAATACGGAGTCGATGGCGTGATGATCGGACGAGGCATCTTTAAGAACCCATTTGCGTTTGAAAAAGAGTCTAGAGAACATAGTAGTGAAGAATTACTTGAACTCTTAATGGTACATCTAGATCTTCATGATAAATATTCAAGGGAACTAGAAGAATTTCCGTTTAAACCATTACGTCGATTTTTCAAGATTTATGTTAAGGGTTTCTCGGGTGCTGGCGAATTGAGAAATCAATTGATGAGTACCGAATCTACAGATGAAGTACGTGAATTATTGAAGGAATTCGAGCAATATAAAATTGATGCGAAAAAGAAAAGGAAAACTGAGTAGCGCTTACTTATATGCCATTAAATGTAGCCGCAATAATGTTGGATGGTGAAGTGCCCAACTTGTGCGTGGAACCATATGTAAGAAAATCATCCTATCAACTTATAACCCGTTCAGTTCACTGGTACAAAAGTTGATTTAACAATCGAAATGACATTAATTTAAAACAATGATCAGCATCGCAAATAGCGGTGCTTTTCTGTATTTAAAAAGGGTTTTTATGGTAATTGCGGTATGATAGCAGTAGGATAAGTATATATTGAGTATTCAGCAAACGGACCCAAAACGAATATAAAAAACTGTTGCTTTGCGTTCCGGCGTACGCTTTCCGCGGGCACGGCTTCAATCTCCTCGTCCGCTTCGCTACCTGCGGGGCTTTCAGCTCGCGCTGTTCCCGCTGGAGTCGACGCCTGCACTCCAAGCAACGGAGTGTATTAAATTTGAAGTGTCTATTCAACAATCTGACTCTTGCTGTATACGGGCTGTGCTACAAGCAGGCATATTTTATGGAGTTAATGGTGCCAATCCAGTATTAAGAATTGATTTTATATCCTTATTAGGAATTAAACTGGTTTAATGAGAATACTGGGTTTCGAGTTAAAATTTTCTTGAATGTGCATACTTACTAGTTTTTCCATAATAGCAATTATGAAATTTGAACTGTATAATGAAAGATAAAGCAATAGTGAGAAAGGGATTGTTTAGCATGAAAGAATTGACTCTTGAGTCGAAGGAATTCAAAAAAGTGATGCATAATCTTCACTTGGAAAGTCTCAGCCTTTCTCTCGATGTGCAGAAAAGAGTACTTGAACTTATAAATGCAAAGACCTCAATTACCCCTACCTTGATAAAGGACATATTGCGGCATGGGAAAGTATAATGAAAAGGACAATGACGATTATCTGTTAAAACATAATTTATTGGAGATTGATTCCCACAAAGAACTTGAAAGAGCTGAAGCATTAGCCTTCACTCTTAGAGCAATGTCCTTGGAGCAAGGAGATTTCACCCTAGATAATTTTACTTTAAAAGACTTTCAAAATTTGCATTATTATTTGTTTCAGGATATCTATCCATTTGCAGGAGAGTTTCGGGATGTTCAATTGATGAAAGGAAACACTCGTTTCTGCCAAGTTCAGTTTTTGGCGTATTATGCGGATGATTATCCTTACAGCTAAATGAAGAGCCCTTCTGGAATTCGTTAGAGGAAGCCGCGAATCGTTTAGCTTACTTTAAATCAGAATTAAACATGTTGCACCCCTTTCGTGAAGGAAATGGAAGAACAATTCGGATTTTCCTACATGCTTACGCAATGAATAGAGGAATCGAATGGGCGTATGAAACCATGAAGGGTGAAAAATATATAGAAGCAATGATTCAATCTGTCATTGATTTGGATGCATTACGAAACGTGTTTATAGAAACGATTCAATATTTGGAGTGATTGAACCTATATTACTTCGCAACGTTGATGTTGTTCTAAACTTTAAAACACTTCAATCTTTTTAATTTATACAACACAAAATAAAAAACGTCATTCTGTCGTAATTATCAGAATGACGTTTTTACTTTATGTTTAATGACATAAAGTAAACTTGACTACTACTACGCCGTTGTAGTATATTTGATGTACTACAATGGTGTAGTGGTTTTAAGGAGGAAAAACATGAATTATTCAAGACTTTCTGATACCGAAGAAGAGTTAATGATTTTTATTTGGCAAAAAAACAAATCATTTAAATCCAATGAATTGCTGGAATTTTTTAATGACCATGAAGGGAGAGAATGGAAACCACAAACCCTGACTACATTTCTATCCAGATTAGTGGATAAAGGGCTACTTTCTATTGAAAAAATAGGAAGATCCAATATTTATTCACCAAAACTTACTTTAAAAGAGTATAAGCAAAGAGAAGCACAAAGTGTATTAAACACTATGTACCAGGGCTCGGTTAAAAACTTTCTTGCAACACTTTATGATGAAGAAGTGCCTGATGATGAGTTAAAAGAACTTAAAAAATGGTTTTCGGATAAGTAGGTGGATGTATGATTGAATGGCTTACAGCGATCACAACAATTACTGTTACAGGAAGCACCGTTTGTTTAATCTCTTTACTTCTGACATATGTCTTGAAAGACTCATTATCTGCCAAGTGGAGTTATTGGAATAGAAAAATAGCTGCTTTCTTTTTTCTCGTTCCTGTATGGCTAATCCCTCAATTCTTTTTGTCTTTTAAAAATAGTGAAACTTACTCAATTCCTACGCGTTCATTGGTACAGGATACTCCATTTGAATTATCCATAACGACTGTGCAATTTTTATTCGTCATTTGGTGTGTAGGTGCAATTTTCGCTTCTGTTAAAGCATTTATTTCGTATAGGACGTTTAAAAAAATCATTAAAAACACTGTCGTTCCTATATCGAAAAATCATTTAGTTTGGGAAACCCTTCGATTAAATGCTAAACAGTTAAAATTGAAAAATGATATTAACATTGTCTATTCCCAGTATCACATAAGCCCTGTTTTGATTGGCCTTGTGAAACCAACCATTATATTGCCTGCATATGAGATGCCAATTGAGGATTTAGAGTTGATCATCAAACATGAATTGAACCATTTACAGAAAAAAGATTTATGGGTAAGAATTGCTGTATTGTTGGCTGGAATAATTCATTGGTTTAATCCGGTCGTTTATCAACTGCGAAAAGAAATACATTTTTGGAGTGAACTCTCATGTGATGCTGATGTCGTAAAAGACATGTCTCACAATGAAAGAAAAAGATACGGTGAAATGATATTAAATATGATAGAACGTGCAAATAATAAGGATAAAGATTTCACACTTGGAGTTTTTTTTTCAGATGCACAAATCAATTTAAAAAGGAGACTGATAAAAATGTTGAAGGTAAAAAGAATGAGTAAATCTTTAGTTAGATTATCAGCTGTCACTTTCTTAGGTTTGTTAAGTTTGGGAGTCGGGGGTACATTTATTACACAAAAATATATGCCTGTTGTTTCTGCAAATAACCATGCGGAAGGTTTCGTAAATGCCTTGCAAATATCTCCGGAAATAAGATTAGATGGAGAAGTAGAAGCCATAGAAGAAGGAGATCAATCTACGATTAACGAGATTGTCAAACCAGCTAATGCCCAAGACATAATAGTTGATCAGCGACCTTCATCGACTGTGGAAGAAGCATATTGGTATATCAATAAAAAAGGTGAGGAAGTTCAAGTTGTGAAATTGAAAGTGAGTCAGAAAGAAAAAGGGAAATCATATAATATTTATAGTAATTCCAAAACAAACGATAAAGTCATAGAAGAATCAAGATAAAGAATGAAATTTTATAATAAGGGGGGATACAATGGATGAATTTAATATAATTTTATCGCTATGGAGACTATCACTTCTAGTATCGGTCATTACGCTAGCGATAGGGATTTTCAAAAAGTCGTGGATGTTCCTGTTAATAAGCACAATTACCTTCGTGCCAATCGCTTATTATTTTTCAGGTGCAGTTAATGCATTGAGATATGTTGGGCTCGTTCCATTCTTCCTCCTTATCATGACAATATTATTTTGGCTTTTTAACAGAAAAAAGTAATGAATTTCACTGTTTATTCCATTAGTGGGCGCAATTCTTTAACAAGGAATTGCACCCTTTTCAGTACGCTCCAGTAAGATAAAAGAAGAGTTATTTTTGAGGGGGGCTTTTATGAAAAGGTTCTATTATTATTTGGGATGGACAATCGTTTTAGGGATTATTATTTATTCTGGTACTAAATATCAGTTCTTTTTGAAACAAGATTATATGAAAAATCTTAACGCAATGTCATTTGTTTTATTTTCATCAACATTTCCTATTGTTATTGGAATGCTACTCAGATTACCAAAACTTATACATGAAATTAAAGAGAATAGACAATGGACCTTTGATTGGGCTAAATTCATTGGGATTGGGTTGCCGTCTTTGTGTATTTTATCAATGTATGTATTAATATTTTATTTGCCTGAAAGTATACTGCCATTTATATCACAAGAGATTTTTCTTGGTAATCCGACAATCCAAACAATAGCTGGGGTTGTGTTTGGTTTTGTCTTTCTAGATAGTGTGAAAAAGTAATGAAGCGCCATTAAGCAATCCGGGTGCGATTGTGTCACAAGTATTTTATGCGGACACCTAGTTAATCGGAGTGGAAGCCGGCGACTCTGGGAGGATCAGCAAGACAGGTGAAACAACCAACGGGAGCAAAGCGAACGGGTTGGTCCACCACTTGCCCTCCAGAACGCGTCCGGCTGCAACGCAGATTAACGAGTTTAACCCTATTCCAGATTTGGGTGCGATTGCGGAATAGTAAAAGTAAACAGGGACCTTATGGTCTTTTTTATTGGGATAACTAAATGTAATATTATGTTTTAACACACAAATTAACAATGGTATTAACACTTACATTAGCAGAACTACAATAGAAATTGTAATCCCACTAATAGGCTTGTCAGTAAGGTGTTTAAAATAGGTGTGTTTCATTCACAAACGTTTACGCATAGGTGAAAAAGAAAGAGTCCAATTCATATGCGGATTTGGTACTTACTAGTGTGTTTAATTGATGTCTTATACCACTCAACTGAACGGGTTAATCAACTTGATAGGGTGTTTTTTCATTTGGAGATGTAACTACTAGATAAGAATTGAATTGTTGAAGTTCCTTCTACCTTTAATGCGGATACCTTCTTTCTGTTTTACACGACTCAAGGTATACTATTAGCAATATACCGAACATTATAAAAGTAGGGGGAATACAATGATATTTCTATCAACAGGGGAGTTGGCGAAGAATCTGAACGTGTCGGTCAGGACATTGCGTTATTATGACCAGATTGGCTTAGTGCAACCAACTGAAAGAGGAGCTGGCGGAAAGCGT
This sequence comes from Sporosarcina sp. CAU 1771, assembly GCF_054482775.1. Lineage (NCBI taxonomy): Bacteria > Bacillati > Bacillota > Bacilli > Caryophanales > Caryophanaceae > Sporosarcina > Sporosarcina sp. CAU 1771. The sequence goes on from NZ_JBTLRN010000011.1 coordinate 23,811, forward strand.
CTTTATTCCGAAGATGATATTTTCACATTGGAGAAGGTTTTACTATTAAAGACGCTCTCCTTATCTTTAGAAGACAGCAAGAAAATCCTTCAGGAACAAACGTTGACGTCTATCCTGCATGCCCACAGAACTTCTTTAACTGAGGAACTCCAAGCACTGAATAAGTCGATACAACATACAACTTCATTGATTCATAGTATTGAACTGGAAGGCGAATTGAAGTGGCAAGATGTATTGGCGTTAGTCGTACAAAGTAAGTCAGAGCGCGATTGGGCTACTTACTTTACTGAGGAAGAGCAACATCTATTAGAAAAACAGCTGCCTTCATTGGAAAACGAGGATACTTCAACAAGGAAATGGATGAATTTGATTAAACGGATAGAGTTATGTATTGAAAGAGGTGCTTCTCCCCAATCGGAAGAAGCACAACTCATAATGGATGATATGAATATGCTTTCTGATGAAACATTCCAAGGAGACCGGCAGCTCATGGATAAGTTTTGGGAAGTACGAAAGTCTGAAAAAAGTTCTGCAGATCTTCAGTTGTATCCAATACGCGAAGAAATCATCTCATTCATTGAAGAATCATTGTCCGTCTAATTGTATTCATAAAGCAAAAGCCGTGAGTAATAGTGCGATTGCATTAAATAGCCCATGAATGATTATGCCTGGAATTATGGAACCTGTCTTTTCATACGTCCACGAAAAGAGTAATCCCGAAATAAGTGTGACTGGTAGTACATTATAATTAGGAATGTGAACAAGCATAAAAACAAAGGAACTTCCTAGCATACCACTAAGGAGTCCGAAATGACTTCTCAACCATCGATAAAGAAAACCACGGTAGAAGATTTCTTCATATATGGGTGAAATTATAGATGCTGAGGCAAATGCGATAATAAACGTAAGTGGAGAAAGATGATTTTGTACACTTTCGGTTTTGCTGTTTTCCACACCTACACCTACGAAAGACATCAAAGTAACTAAAAGAACACTCGCAATAATTAGTACAAAGGTCCAACCAATAATCTGTCTCCAGTAGGAACGAGGAAAAGGGACCCAGCCAACTTCGTTCCATTTTAGTTGCTTTGGCTTGAGGGCAATCAAATAAAGACCTACCATAAAAATAATGGACATAATGAAACCGGTCAAAGTACCAGAATATAAATCGTTCTGAAAGAGATGGGTAAGCCAGTCCATTAATAGATACTCGATGAAAAAGGGAACGAGCACTAAGACGAGAACTAATAGTTTCAAGAGTTCATTCTTATTCCAGGGTGAAGTCTTAAAAAAATCATGCATTGCAATTCCTCCTTATAGGATAATAATGTCATTGTATTGGATGACGTTACGTAACCTGCAAGAGAAACGTTCTATGAAAGAGTAAAACAGACACTTAAATACATAGATGATTAGTTTGAGGGAAGGGTGGAAATTTTGACGTTAGCTTATCAGGAATACGGGGATAGAGATGCTCCACTCCTCCTGTTTTTACATGGGGGCGGCGTTAGTAGTTGGATGTGGGACAGGCAAGTTCAACACTTTACCGATTATCATTGTGTGACCGTAGATTTACCAGAGCATGGGAAGAGTACCGGAAACGAACAATTTACAATAAAGGATAGTTCACTTCAGGTTATTAAGTTAATTGAGAAAGTAGCAAGCGGAAAAGTCATTACAGTAGTCGGTTTTTCCTTAGGTGCACAGGTACTTATTCAAATGGTAAGCACAAAGCCAGATCTGGTGGATTATGCATTTATTAACAGCGCATTAGTAAGGCCGACTCGAATAGGTAGGGTTTTTATAAACCCGTTGGTCAACATGTCCTATCCTTTAATTAAAAATAGGACGTTTTCTAAACTCCAAGCAAAAACACTTTATTTAGGAAAGGAACACTTTGAAAAATATTATACTGAAAGTTGTCAGATGAAACGGCATACCCTAGTAAGGATATTACAAGAAAACATGTCCTTTGAAATACCTAACGGATTCAGTGAGGCCAGTGGAAGTATAGTAGTTACTGTGGGAGAGAAGGAAAAAGGAATCATGAAAAATTCAGCACTTGATCTAGTGAAAGCGAACCCGAACTGTACGGGTGTAATTATTCCAGGAATTGGTCATGGAGTGTCGCTAGCCGAACCGGATTTATTTAATCGACTGATTAAAAAGTGGATGGATGAGAAGGAATTGCCTAAGGAATGTATGGCAATGCCAACATACAGCATGTAGAAAAAATATTAACAAACAAAAAAAATTCTGCCTTGGCAGAACTTTTTGATTTACTATTTCACTATTGAGAAGGAATAAGTGCTAGGCACACAAATTAGTACCTAGCACATTAAGTCGGAATTGCTTAGTTTATATCATTTTCAACTGTTCATTTGAAGTGGAGGGGGAATGATCCACCCTTTGTCTTTATTTAGCCTTAGTAATTTTAAGCCGAATAAAGCTCTTTCTACATGATATTTACCAAACATCATTGCAATATCTTCTCTAAGGCATTGTCCCATCATCATGCTGCAAGATACAAGACCTTGCCCTACGTTGATTGAAACAGCTGCGCTAATTTCTGGATCCATGAATCTTGCACCAGCGGGAATTTCTTCTGCATTTGCCTTCGGGCGACCGGGTAGGGAAGGCGGCGGAGTAATTCCATTGTCTTTCAATACTTTTTCAATTTCCTTCTTTTCAGACTCCATTATTTGAATTGCTTCCCCAAGGAGTTTAATGAGGTCTTTATCCTCCGCGTGATTGACAAACGCTTCGTATGCACTAATAAGTCCATTATTCGCGCCAATAAAACTCCAAGAACCGATTACTTCTCCATAATGTAGCGGATCCTTTTTTGAATTACCATCCATAATACCCAATAATAACACTCCTTTTCACATACTGTTTCGGTTGTAGTATGTGATGTACGGAGGTATTTATACTAAAACTTTTACAAATAAAATACAGTATGGACTCCACAATGTTTTGGCGTATTGATTACTTAAGGGAAGCGATTGTACGAAACTTATAGAAAGCTTCCGCAATTTTTTAATATGATTATTCTACGGTTCTACAATCTAATAATTAATAAATCTTCATATACTGTTCAATCTCCCACGGATGAACATTAATTCGGTAATTTTCCCATTCAACCATTTTCGTATTCATGAAGTTTGTGTAAATATGGTTTCCTAATGCCTCTTTAATCACTTCGTCTTCTCGGAGTGCAATGAGTGCATGATCGAGATCCGTTGGTAATGTCCCAATCCCGTATTCTTTTCGTTCTGAGGAGTCCATTTCATAAATATTTCGATTGACGGGTTTTGGTGGAGTTAATTCACGTTTAATCCCATCTAGCCCTGCTTTTAAAATAGTTGCCATTGCAAGGTACGGATTTGCAGCGGAATCGACAGAGCGAACTTCAATTCGAGTACTAATACCTCTAGATGCAGGAATTCGAATGAGTGGACTACGGTTTTGAGCGGACCATGCAACGTAGCAAGGTGCTTCGTATCCAGGAACTAGACGTTTGTAAGAATTGACAGTTGGGTTTGTGATGGCTGTAAAACCTTCAACATGTTCAAGCACACCTGCCATAAATTGATAAGCAGTTTTACTTAGTTTAAGTTCGCCGTCTTCATCAAAGAAAGCATTTTCTCCGTCCTTGAATAATGAAACGTTGCAATGCATACCCGATCCACTCACGCCAAACAATGGCTTAGGCATAAACGTAGCATGCAGTCCGTGCTTTCGAGCGATTGTTCGAACGACGAGTTTGAACGTTTGGATGTTGTCACACGCAGTTAATGCATCCGCATATTTAAAGTCAATTTCATGTTGACCAGGTGCTACTTCATGGTGAGAAGCTTCAATTTCAAAGCCCATTTCTTCAAGCTCTAACACGATGTCTCTTCGACAGTTTTCACCTAGATCCATCGGTGCTAAATCGAAGTATCCTCCGTCGTCATTCAAATTCATTGTCGGTTGGCCATTCTCATCAAGTTTAAATAAGAAGAATTCAGGTTCAGGTCCAAGGTTGAAGGAGTCAAAACCGAGCTCCTCCATTTCTTTCAGAATGCGCCTTAAATTTCCGCGTGGATCACCTGGAAACGGAGTTCCATTCGCAAGAGATACATCGCAAATGAATCTCGCAACTTTCCCTTTTCCAGCCGGCCATGGAAACACCATCCATGTATCTAGATTGGGGATTAAGTACATATCAGATTCTTCAATTCGAACAAAACCTTCTATAGATGAGCCATCAAACATCATTTTATTATCAAGTGCTTTATCAAGTTGGCTGATGGGAATTTCAACGTTCTTAATCATCCCTAATATGTCGGTAAACTGTAGACGGATAAATCTCACGTTTTCTTCTTTTACAAATTTTCGGATGTCCTCTTTTGTATAATTCCTCATCATGCCACTCTCCTTCTTAGTTCTTGCATCGTTATATAATAAAGTAAAAGTATGGAATAAATCAAGTTTAAATTAGTAGGAAAACAAATTTTATTCTGATTAGAATCTTGTTGGGATATTCCTTTGCTATGAATATACTTTATGTTTATCCTATTAACTCATCACGTAAACACGATTTTTCCCATTTCGTTTTGCCTGATACAACGCCATATCAGCCTCGTGGAATAAATCATTGAAAGAGATGATTTCTCCATTGCAGTTATCGGCAACACCCAGGCTAACAGAAACAGATAATGAAATAGCATCGATCTCAATTTCAAGTTTTCTAATCGCCTCTACTAATTGTTCGGCTTTCATTTTGGTTTGCTCCATCGATATACCTTTAAATATGATGGCAAACTCATCTCCTCCAAAACGTCCCATCAAATCGTCGTTCCGAATGTTGCGCTTGCATGTATTTGCTATCTCTTTTATGACATGATCCCCAAACATATGCCCATACGTATCATTTAGTATTTTTAGATTGTCTAAATCTAGAGCAATACAGCTAATTCTTTCACCCGTAGTCGAAGCTTTCTTAAGCATTTCATTCGTCGCGAGTTCCATATAACTTCGGTTGTACAGGCCGGTGAGATGGTCTCGGTTTGCACGTCGTTCAATTGCTGCGATGTCATGTTTTATTTCCAAACGCATGGCCGTCATCGTAATTTCTTGTTGCCGTAAGTCATCCAATATAGCGATGTAATCTCGCTGTGCTTCAAAGCCTAATTGTACATTACCCATCAATTCACAAACCTTGCATCGTTTTTCCAGAATTCCTTTGAGTAAATTGCGATCATTAAAACTCTCAGCCAATTCCTTAGCAGTAGTTAAGGAATCATAAGCTTCCATATATCTATTTACTTTTATTAAATACCGACTATATAAATCATATACTTGAGTTTTTTCACGAATAAAGGAATTCAAAATTGGATCATTGCGCAAATCCTCGACGAGAGAAGCAGACAAATCGATTTCATCCATACCAATATAGGCGTTAGCAATGTTTAACTTGACCCTTAATTCTAAAATTGGTGTTTTGGGTTTATGCAGTTTTGCCATTTCTAAGCCTTTTTCTGCATATTCCAATGCTTTCTCAAAGTATTCCTCAGTCGCTAGAATCGAACTGTAATTACTATAAGCATTACTGACAATATTATACTTTCCAATCGATAGCCCTAACTCAATTGCTTGCTGTAAGGTTGCTTTAGCTTTGACGTAATCTTTATTATGTTCATGAAGAAGGAATAAGATATTAAAACCATTCAATTGATCGGCTGAATCCCCATGTTCCGAACAGTAGTCAAGATACTCATCAATATTGAAAAATGCTTCTTCAATTTCTCCAATGCAATAATAGGAAGCTGCTTTGTTGATAAGCGCTGTGAATATCGATTTGTAATCATTTGAGGAACGACCTTTCTCCAATAATTGAAAACAAGCCTCTATCGTATCTTTGTATTTCCCTTCTACTCGTAACTTAGAAACTTCTTGTTGCAATGAAATTAGATTCACTGATTCCATAGTCCTACCCCCATTTATGAATGATGGAGCCAATTAATAAAAATGAACCAAAGAGTTGCTAGTATATATCTACCACTATAATAACATGCAAAGTTGAATTTGCGGTTGGAAAAATTGGAATTCTATAGGTTGTTTCCGAATTAAAAAGGATTCTCTAGAATATGTAAGGTTGATTGTGCGAATGCGGATATCTGTACCGTACTTCAAAATCAATTTATTCAACCCTTTTCTGTAGTATAATGAGGGAAGAATTCATCGAAGAAAAAAGTTGTGGGAGGAATAAATATGACGAATCCAAATCAAAAATTAACACAGGAACAGAGCCAGGAATTATTTAGTATATTGAAAACCCGATTTGAGAAGAACAAGCATCGCCATCCCGAACTAGACTGGGCAAATGTTCAATCCAAATTAGAAGCGAATCCTAAGAAAGTAAGTTCGCTTCATGAAATGGAAAGAACCGGAGGGGAACCGGATGTTGTAGCATATGACAACGAGAAAGATGAATATACTTTTTTTGATTGTTCCGCGGAAAGTCCTCTCGGGCGCAGAAGTGTTTGTTACGACCAGGAAGCTTTAGAATCTCGTAAGAAAAATAAACCGGAGAATAGTGCATGGGGTATGGCGAAGGAAATGGGGATTGAGTTGTTAACTGAAGATCAATACCGTTTACTCCAAGGCCTTGGGGATTTTGATAAGAAAACGTCGAGTTGGATTCAAACGCCACCAGCTATACGGAAACTAAAGGGTGCTCTATTTTGTGATTATCGATACGAGACGGTTTTCGTCTATCATAACGGAGCGGATTCCTATTATGCAGCTAGGGGTTTCAGGGGCTCATTAACAATTTAAGCCCCTGTCACATTGAATAGAAATAACTAATACATTGTCTTGTTCCGATTAAATGGTGGAAAGTGCATAAATTGCGCGTCGTTTCCTTTCAAGCTTATCCTTATCCATTGGTTCTAGGACAGCATGTTCGAAACGATTCCAAATGTATTCGACCATTTGTTGGACATCCTTTCTTTTTTCTAAAGAAGTAGAATTACTGCTTGCAATATACAACAGCATATCCAACATGGCGCTAAGTACATTGACATCTTCTTTACCGTAAAAGCTAATTTGACTTAAAGCTGAATAAAAATAATCTTTCGTTTGCGGTCGAGTAACAACCAAACATGGCGTGTTTTCGTCAGAATATGTAACGGAAACACCTCCTGATAAATGAGATGCTTGTTGCAAAACCTCACCTAATGAATGAATGCATCTGATAGCGGTATTCGGATCATTAATGCCTGGAGATAGCGCGCGAATGGCTATTTCAGCAATCGTTTCTATGCCATATTCGATGTCTTGCAGGATGGAGCGTTCCTCACCTAATGTGAAATAAGAAGAAACGTTAAAGTGAGGTAGCTCTCCATTATGATAAATTGAAATCAGATACGATTGTGTGCCTGCAAATGTACCAACAGGTGTTATTATTTCGACCACGACTTCTTGATGGGCTGCCCATTCAGCTAGTTTTCCGTAATCTATATATCTTACATAACCGAAAGAAGGACTCTGAATTTCAGTTGCCTGCGAATACTTCTGTGTATAGGAAGGTTTTTTCTCTACCCATAAAACAGCATTGGAATCAGTTTCTTTCTTTTCTTGTTCAATAGTACGAAGGACGTCTTCGACCAACTCGCGGATAAGCCGACTTACTTGGACGGAATTTCCGACGTTATGAATAAAATATGCGAAAAATGCAAGACAAATAACCGCTAAAATTACGCTAACAGAGGCGGAAATTACTTCGTGTGAGATCGGTTGTTTGCGCATGAAAAGTAAGGATAATATCGAATAAACGAATCCACCCATGAAAATACCAAGTACTCGTTGTGTAGTGGGGGAATTCAAGAAGTTTTGAAGTGTCCTTGGTGAGAACTGGGAAGAGTACAAAGTCAAAACGACCATTATTGTCGAAAATGTTAAAGTCGTCATAGTTAAAAGAGCGCCTGAAATGGTTGCTAGAATCGTTTGAGCCAAATCTACAGATGTTCGAAAATAACTCGGAATAAAAGAGATGACTTCTTTATTAAAAGTTGTATCTATTAATACAGTAACTAATGCGAGAAGGGTAGCAAGAAGTGCATAAACACTTGGTACAAACCAAATACTCTCATGTATTTTCGCGAAAAATCTTCTGACCATCATTGCAACAATCCTCTCGACCTTAAAATGGCTTCGGTTTTATTAATAGAATACCCAATTACCAATATACAAAACAAACTCCCACATGAACTTTAGTGTGGGAGTTTATTTTACGATAGAATAGTCTGGGGCAATAAAATGGAAATCTACTTCATGTTTAAAAGGTGACAGTATGAATCATCTGTATTAAAATCCGAAATATCCTCTTAGTAGAAAGGAGGCCCATTTACACTGTGGATGGGGTTGGATGTTTTCGATTAATCCTTTAACGAGGGCAGGGCTTAATGTAGGCTCCAGTAACTCCTGTGTAAGTAAAAGCAATGATTCCTTTTCAATCGATTCTTCAATGTCTTTTATGCATTGTTCAAGTTCTTCCAGAATTTGTTCCTTAGTGACTTCATTACACGTAGATTGATGAATCTGTTGTACCAGTTCATCTGAAACAAAGGGCACTGTAATTGTTTTTGCAAGTATCTCCGTTTTTTCAGTAAGGGAACGAGCAAGCAAATCAATATCTAATGGCGTGTTATGAAAGATGAAAAACTCCGAATAGATTTTCAAAAATCCTTTAATACAAAAAGCCAAATCGTATCTTGTCTGTTTAACAGCATCTCCATACAGTCGATCTACCATTGATAAAATCGTATTCTCCATAATTTGATCGTAAGTTCGCATTTTTAAAATGAAGTCATTATTGAATGATTGCATTTGTTCTTTGAGGAGAACGATTGCAAAGTCAGAGTGCTTGCTAAAGGACTCGAAAACAGAAAAGTAAAATGTATAGAGGAGTTCGTCATTGTTTTTTGTGTTTTTGACCAAGTAGTCAATGTTGGATGTAAACTGCTTTGTAAAGTGATCTATTATAGCCAAAATCAATTCGTCTTTCGACTTGAAGGATAAGTAGAAGGCTCCTTTAGAAATCCCACAGTTATCAGTTATTTGTTGGACGGAAGTAGCTTCAAAACCTTGTTTTGCAAAGAGTTCAAGTGCTTTTTCCATAATCAGTTGTTTTTTTAACATATCTTAATCCCTCCTGGTCTAATCGTTGACAATTGACCACCTAGTCATTATTATGGGTAAATGAGTTGTTAAAGTCAATCGGGGAGAAGGTGTAGATTTGAAAGGTTTGGTCAATTTTGTTCTTAAAAATAAATTAGCAGTATGGTTATTGACGATTATTATCGTGGTATCTGGAATTTACTCAGGTACACAAATGAAAACAGAAACACTTCCAGATATTTCAATCCCATACTTAATGGTAATGGATATTTATCCAGGAGCTACTCCTGAGCAAGTGATGAAGGATGTTTCAATCCCGTTAGAAAAAGCGGTGGATAATCTTGAGCATGTTAAAGTTGTATACTCTAATTCATATTCTAACATGGCAAACATTCAAATAGAATATGAATATGGTATTGATATGGACGAGGCAAAGCGCAACTTAACATCTGCGCTTGATGGGGTGACATTACCTGAAGGTGCACAAAAACCGTCCATTACAGCGATTAGCTTAAATATGATGCCGGTTGTTGCGTTAAGTGTAAGTAGTGAGACTGAGGATGTTGTAGATTTAACGTCAACCGTTGTGGATATTCTTCTTCCAAAGATTGAGAAGATTGATGGTGTGGCATCTGCGACGATAACAGGGCAGCATATTGAAGAAGTGGAACTTACGTACAACGAAGAAAAGATGGCAGAACTAGGCATTACAGAGGAATCGGTTAAACAAATGATTCAGGCTAGTGACTTGGCGGTGTCCTTGGGACTTTATGAGTTTGATGAAGGTGAACAGGCCGTTGCTGTAGACGGGAAATTTATGTCCATCGAAGATTTAAAGGGGATGCTAATTCCGGTCACACCATCTGAAGCCAATCCTTCACCTTTCGTGAAGTTAGGTGATGTTGCGACGATAGAATTAGTAGGTAAAGTACAGTCCGTTTCACGTACAAATGGTGAAACTGCGATAGCGATTCAAGTAATAAAAGGACAACAGGCAAATACAGTTGATGTTGTAGATGCAGTGAAAGCATTAATAGAGGAAGAAGAGAAAGCAATCGACGGCCTAGTAGTGGATATTTCACTTGATCAGGGTGCGCCAATTGAAAAGTCTGTTTCTACAATGATTGAAAAAGCATTATTTGGTGGCTTAATCGCAATACTAATCATCTTATTGTTTTTACGTGATTTCAAATCAACTATTATTTCGATCATTTCGATTCCAGTCTCCATATTCATGGCGTTGTTGTTATTGAATTGGTTAGGTATTACGTTGAATATCATGACTCTAGGTGCAATTACAGTTGCGATTGGTCGAGTGATTGATGACTCGATAGTTGTTGTGGAAAATATTTACCGACGCTTGCATTTGAAAACAGAGAAATTATCAGGACGTGCGCTCGTACGAGAAGCGACGATTGAAATGTTCAAACCGATTATGTCTTCAACATTAGTAACGGTTGCTGTTTTTGCGCCGCTTATTTTCGTAGGTGGTATGGTTGGTGAATTGTTTATGCCGTTTGCACTAACGATGACGTTTGCTCTAGGAGCTTCGTTAATCGTTGCGATTACAATTGTTCCAGCGCTATCACATTACTTATTTAAGAAAAAGTTGTATAGCGAGAAAAAAGAGAGTCATCATAAAGAAGTCGGCAAAATGGCTACTAAATACAAAGGCATTCTTAGTTGGACATTGAACCATAAATGGATCACTTCTATTATTTCTATAGTCTTACTGGCTGGTAGTATAGCGTTAATGCCTTTAATCGGCTTTAGTTTTCTAGGTAGTGAAGAAGAAAAAGTGATGTACCTAACATATACACCGGAAACGGGAGAGTTAATGGAAGATACATTAGCTAATATTGAAGAAGTAGAAAAAGAACTTTTGAAACGTGAGGACATAGATATTGTTCAACTGTCCGTAACCGATGCAGGAGATCCAATGACTGCAATGATGGGCGGCGGCTCAAATGGTGCACTTATGTACCTTATCTTTGATCCGGATATGAAAGACTTTCCGGAAGCTCGTACAGAAGTTGAGGAATATGTATTTAATACAGATCAGTCAGGGGAATGGAAAAGCCAAAACTTTGGCATGATGGACATGTCTAGCAACGAAGTCAGCTATACATTCTATAGTGAGAGTCTCGAAAAACTAAATGGAGCTGTCGTGCTGGTAGAAGATGTGATGACTGAGAATAATCGTCTAGAAGATGTTTCATCGACTTCAAAAGACGCATATGTTGAATATAAATTCAAAGTCGAACAAGACGAACTACTACAGTATGGATTAACAACAGGTCAAATTGTCATGATGTTGAATCCTGTTCGAACACAAGATGTGCTTACAACGGTCGAGAATGATGGGAATAGTATAGAGGTGGTTGTGCAGCAAGAAGAGGCGGAACAACCAAAATCCATCGATGATTTATTAGCTACAGAAATACCGACAGCTCTTGGAACGTCGATGAAACTTTCTGAGCTAGTAACGGTTGAGGAAGGGACTACGCTTAATGAACTTGCTAGAAGTAAGGGAGAGTATTTCGCTACAGTTTCTGGAACGATACTAGATGCGGACATTTCAAAAGCAACGTCCGAAGTAGATAAAGCAATTGATAAATTGGAATTACCAAAAGGGGTTACAATCGATGTTGCTGGTGTTGCGGCGGATATGGAGGAAACCTTTACCCAATTGATTATTGCAATGTTAGCAGCGATTGCGATTGTGTACTTCATTTTAGTAGTCACATTCCGTGAAGGTGTCGCACCATTTGCGATCCTTGTTTCATTGCCGTTCGCAGTTATTGGTTCATTCGTTGGTCTTTTGATTGCAGGTGAAACAATCTCTGTTTCTGTAATGATGGGACTGCTTATGTTAATCGGTATCGTTGTAACGAATGCAATTGTACTCGTAGATCGTATTGTTCGTATGGAACGTAATGGTATGAAAATGCGTGATGCAATTCTTGAGGCAGGTGTAACGAGGTTACGACCGATACTTATGACTGCAATTGCAACAATTGGTGCACTTGTTCCGTTAGCAATGGGAACTGGTGGAGGTGGCGGTTTAATCTCCAAAGGTTTAGGGATTACGGTAATTGGTGGATTGGTAAGTTCAACATTACTGACACTAATTGTTGTACCAATTGTTTATGAATTGTTATCCAAACTCTTTAAGAAAAATCGTTTAGATATAGAAGAAGATTGAGTGAACAGCCCTACAAGGAGATATTCCATGTAGGGCTGTTTTTCGTATTAACCAAGTTTCAATTGATAACAATACGCACACTTTTCGAATCCGTAAATGTCATAAAAACGATGTGCGTCTTTTCTTTGCAATCCAGTGTCTAATACAATCGCTTTGCAACCTTGAGACTCTGCCAGTTCTTTAGCATGGTCCATTAATTTACGCCCGTAGCCCTTCCCACGATCTTCTATATTGGAAATGATGCTTGATAAATAACAAGTCTTTCCGGAGTGCCAAAAAGTATTAAAGTAGGCTCCGTGACAAAATCCTCTAGCTTTGCCTTCATCAAAAAGTAAAAAGGCAAACGTGTTTTCATCCGCCAATACTTCAGTATAAACGGTTCTTATTTCTTCTTTATCATACGTATTGGCAGTCCACAATTGCTCGATGTAACCGAACACGATGTCAAAGTCATCGATGGTCGCATTTCTAATTTCCACGAGATCACTCTTTTCTATATGTATTTTTAATTATACAATTTAGATAATTCAAGCAAAGAAGTGTGTGTAAGTCAACTCACAGGTATTAGTTGAAGTCTTGAGTGATTTCATCTTTGGCAATCTTACCCTTCTTCTTTAGTAAATAAGTAGCGCTAATCCAAGAAGTAATCGGAATGACTAAGGCAATCCCCATTCCAGCACAAAGAATAAGCATCATTTCAGAAATCACTATTTTGGAGTTGAAAATGTCACCAATGGAATAAGACAAGTCTTTAAACCAGATAAGCAGTGCTAAGTATCCCCCGAAGAAGGCAAAGAATAATGTATTTGTATCTGCACCTAAGATATCTCTCCCGATATCCATACCTATCTTGAATAACTCTTTCTTTTTGATGAAAGGATTGTGCTTGGAAATTTCATGCATTGAAGAGGAGATTGAAATGGCGACATCCATGACCGCGCCGATTGTGCTCATAATAATTACAGAAACGCCAATTTTCATGAAATCGATCCCGATATAAAGAGAAAGTCCGCTAAGCCCCTCGGATTCCTCCTCGCCGAATCCTTGAATCATTAATTTATTTGATAAAAAGACGATAAAAGCCAGTAAAAATACAATGGTAATCATCGTGGAAATGAAAGCAATAACAGTCTTTTGGTTCACCTCATTCATATAAAACAAGCTTATGCATCCAATCAATGCGCTGGCGATAAAGGTAAGAAAAATTGGATTAAGTGCTGGATTTAGGATTAAAGCAAGCGTAATAAATAGGACGCAAAAGTTTAGGAATAAGGAGAAGAATGAGCGCACACCTTTTTTACCACCAATTAGCACCATTAAGCCGAATAAGATGAGAGCGAGCAGTACTAATGCGTTCATATTTTAACCCTCTTTCGATGAATAAAGTAAACAGTTGTGTACACGCCAATAGGTACTGTAAGAACAATACCTATACCTCCGGCTAAAGCTCGTGCAATTTCTAACGAAAGATTTATGGAAAGCGTAAAGTTTAAAGGTGATGCATTTTTGAACAATAAAACAAGCATCGGAATGGATCCGCTTATATAGGCTAAAAATAAAATGTTTGTGATCGTTCCCATAACGTCTCTCCCGATATCCATACCTGAAGTTGTTAGTGACTTGATGGATATATTTGGGTCCCTATTATATAACGCAAAAATAGAAGAGGACATTGTAATCGCAACGTCCATAATTGCACCTAGCGATCCGATAAATAATCCCGCCATAAATACAGTTTCATAAGGACGAGTTAGAAATTGCATTTCTTCGTATCGAAGCCCATTTCCAGCGGTTCCCCAGAAAACAAAGTAGGTGATTGCTAGTGAAGTCAACGTTCCGAGCAATGTTGCTGCAACTGCTGCGTACGTTTTTTCATTGAATCCACTGACGAATAGTAAGGAGATGGCTGTGAATAGCAGAATACAGATTGCAGTGATTAGCAACAAACTGACTGAAGAATACTTTACATAAATATCTAAGGCAATTGATAATAACAATACGTTAAGCGCAAAACTAACAATCGCAAACAATCCTTGCCTATGCCCAACTAACAATAAGGTGAAGATGAAAATCCAAGCAATAGCTAGTACATGTTGGTCGCGCTTCACATCTGTGATAATCCCTGTTAGTTCCGTTGCTTTACCTGTATCTGGATTCAGTAAGACGAATAATTTGTTTCCTGCATTGTATTCTTGATCATAAGCACCAGAGGCAGAGTATCCGTTTGTTAATTGGATGTGCCGTCCTTTTTCAACGCCGTTTTTAAGGACAGCCGTGATTTGCTGATTAATTAACGTATCTTCATTGCCAAGTCTATCGGTTATCTTTGTAGTTTCTATAAGCGAAGTGTCCGTAACTTTAGCAATGGGACGGTCATAAAAGGCGTAATTGTTATTTACAAATACAATAGAAGCAATAAATAATGTTACTAGAATACTGTAGAAAAGCTTTTGTTGACGTGTCATGTTCTTGACTTTATCCATGAAATAATTCAATGGAAAACCTCCAATCTGTCAGGGGCCGATAAATGTTTTCTAGCAGTGTATGCCTTAGTCGGGTTTATCTCGTATCCTTTATACTAAGCATAATGTTTTTATATTTATTTAGAAACCATTATCAATCGCAATGGTTGTTTATTCGTATTTTGTGTCGATGTTGAAATTAAATAATGTCTATGGACATGAGTGGTTTTCTCAAGTAAGAGAAATTATATGTCTTTAGAACAAAAAGTTACTTTTAACTACAGGCATTGGCACCCTTCTTCAAAAGATACCTGCATATAGTTAAATTATAGGTAGGGGGATCATATGCAGTGGATTACAATTATTTTTCTTGGGGTTGCAGCAAATTTGGATAACCTCGGCATTGGTTTAGCTTATGGAGTTAAGAAAACAAGAATTCCGTTATATTCAAACTTGGTAATCGCATGTGTATCGATGATTGTTACGTTTATTGCTGTTCTTGCAGGAAGCACGATTATCGAGTATGTGTCACCTCGTACAGCAAATATAGTAGGAAGTTTGCTCATCTGTTTTATTGGTTTGTGGATGCTCAATCCTTTAAATTCCGCGAAGAAAGTAGCATTGGAAAATCCAGAACTAATTGATGTAGATAGGAATCACATTATTTCATTCAGAGAAGCTTTAACGCTTGGTTTTATTCT
This sequence comes from Sporosarcina sp. CAU 1771, assembly GCF_054482775.1. NCBI lineage: Bacteria > Bacillati > Bacillota > Bacilli > Caryophanales > Caryophanaceae > Sporosarcina > Sporosarcina sp. CAU 1771. Next base: position 39,347 of record NZ_JBTLRN010000011.1, read on the forward strand.
ATCAGCAAACTGTTTAGCGAGTGGCGTTGGGATGGGAGCTAATGGGATATCAACATTGTGGACGGTTCTATCAATCGGCTTCTTTTCAGTTGTGACGATTGCTGCAAGCAGTTATTTTGGTAGTATTCTTTCAAAGACACTTATTGGGAGGTTTCCTAGCGAAATTGCTGGAGGATTGCTTATTGTTATTGGTATTTTTGAGATGCTGATCTGATACAAAAAAATGAATCAATAGGAGTATTCGCAATTTTGTAAAAAGATAGGCATATAGTTAAGAAGTGTGTTATATTAATTAATGAAAATAGTAAATAAGACTATTAAGTGATTAGTAGTACCTATATAACTAGGTTGGATATATAACGAAATTATACTCATTAGAAAATATGTGATTATATAGGTTTTTAATTATTAAACGTGGAAGGGGGATTGGAATGAAAGTACATAAGAGTGATAAAATGGATAAAATCTATATGAAAAATATGGAAGTGTCCCTAGTCGGGGCGGGGGATGGAACAGAAATTATTCATCACAAACTCTATCAAGGTGCACGGTGGGCCATTATTCCCGGAGAAGAATGGACAGCGTTAGAGCATTTCACTATCCTATCAGGCAAGTTAATCTATCAAGCGCATGATGGTGATATTGTATTGGAGTCTGGTGATTCCGTGAATGCTTGCCCAATAAAAGAGCATGCCCTTTTCATTGCTGAGACCGAAGTAACGCTTCTCTATGTGACATCTCAACCGCAATTTTCCTTTTATACGAATGCAGTTAAAGATATGATGGATTTAGCTTTGCAAGTGGAACAAAAAGACGGGTACACAGCCAACCATTGTGAAAGGATTAAAGAACTATCTATGATGCTAGGGGAAGCAATGGGGTTAACGACCGATAAAATCTTTACGTTGAATTTGGCAGCATTTTTACATGATATAGGAAAGGTTAAAGTTCCAGATGAAATTTTAAATAAACCTTCCAAGTTAACGGACGAGGAATATGAAATTATGAAAAAACATACGACTTGGGGGAATGAAATTTTAGCTGGAACCAATTTCATTGATTTAATTAAAGCAGGCGAGATAGTAGAACAGCACCATGAAAGATTTGACGGAAAAGGGTATCCAAAGCAGCTTAAGGGCGATGAGATAAGAATAGAAGCTTCAATTATTTCAGTTGTAGATGCTTTTGATGCAATGACTTCAGATCGGGTTTACCGGAAGGGTTTATCTGATGAAATTGCATTTGCAGAATTGGTAAGTAATAAGGGCACCATGTTTCATCCGGAAGTCGTTGATGTTTTTCTATCAATTATGGGTAAAAAGCACTTTGCAGAGGAGGTGATTATATGAAAAAGATGCTACTCATTGTCGCAACTATATTTATGTTTCAAACCTTTTTTGTTGGTGAAGCAGATGCAAGATATGTTAAGAAAGCGGATCGAACAATCTCTCTGAATACCGGTCTAAATTTATTTGTCCCCTTTAAAACTGCTGAAAGGTCATTTAAGCTTCAAGAAGCAGTTCATCAGAATTTAAAAACAACTACAGGGCTAGAAGTAGATTATTTTTACATTTGGATTGAACTTGATGGACAACCTATTTTAGCTGTAGACCCTGTAAGGGCTATGTATTAAGTAGTTGAATAGAATGCTGAAAAGTATCCTTAATCCAGAAAAATAGATTTTAAAAGGCTAAATAAATGACAATAAAGCGGAAAATAGTTCATCTATTTATCCGCTTTTTTTGTGTTTAAGAAAGTCATTTCATTCGTATCTGAATGTGTAGTGTATACGAATAGTAACGTTAGGATAGTTAATGATTGGACGTTGTGTAAAATGAAATACTAAAAGAATATATGTATACTAAATTAGACTAGTTAGATAGAAAATTCAGAACGATGAAAATGATTGGACTCACATTGAATTCATTTATGTACATCCAATCGTATTACATATGAAGGAGTGAAGATTAGTGACGGTAGCGATGAGTTGGGAAGAGTGGGCTAAGGTTGATGGAATAGGCCTTGCTGAAATGATTAAAGAAGGAAAGATTACTGCGAAAGAAGTGGCACAACAAGCTGCTCATGCTGTTAATGCGCTAAATCCAGAAATTAGCGGTGTTATTGAAGTATTCGATGATGTTGTTGAAGATCCTACAAAGGATGGCGCGAATGTGGAAGGGGTGTTTGCTGGAGTTCCTTATATGATGAAAGATATTGGACCTACTCTAAAAGGCAGACTTCAGGAGATGGGATCTTTGCTAATGCAAGGAAATCGTGCAGCCGAGGATAGTTTTTTAACGACACAAATTAGGAAGTCCGGTCTTAATATTATTGGTCGAACGACAACGCCTGAGTTTGGTCTTTGTAGTTCCGCTGAAAATCCAGAAATGTATGTTACTCGAAACCCTTGGAATCTTGACTATACGACAAATGGTTCTTCTGCTGGAACCGCTGCAGTTGTAGGAGCGGGAATTATCCCACTGTCTCACGGAAGTGATGGGGGAGGTTCGATTCGAATACCGGCTGGAGTAAATGGAAGTATTGGACTAAAGCCATCACGAGGTGTGTTTTCAGTAGCGCCAAATGGATCTGATCTTATGGGTGCGGTTTCCTCACAAGGTTGCCTATCCCGAACAATAAGAGATACAGCGGCATTCTTTGACAATTGTAGAGGCGGCGCACCTGGAGAATACATGCCTTTTTGGTTGCCTGAACAACCCTATACTAAACTGATCCAAAAAGATCCGGGGAAACTTCGAATTGCTGTTTCCCATGAGTGGGGAAATTATAAGTCAACACCCCATATTGTTCAAGAATTAGAGAAAGCAGCAAAATTCTTTGAGAGCCTAGGCCATCACGTAGAGTGGATTATTCCAAATGTTGATTTCCAAGCTTCTTATGATGCACAAACGTATTGTTATATTACTAATTTCTCGCAAGTGATTTCGGATCTGTTAGAGCTAAAAGGATTGGAGAAGCCACCCGCAGATTTGATTGAACCGATGTGCATACGAGTTTGGGAAGAAGGTCAGTCGGCGTCTTATTCAGATCGTGCAAAAATGCAAAGAATGTTTAATGAGACGTCACGTAGCGTAGGTACATTTTTTGAAGACTGGGATATCATTCTAACTCCGACGATGGCTTTGCCTACACCAAAACTAGGAACAAAAGAATATTTAACTACAAGTGATAATCCTTCTGTTCATGATTGGTTCAACAATCTATGGGGCATCTTTTCTTATACACCGATTGCTAATTTATGCGGTTTGCCTGGTATTTCATTGCCAATGGCAGAACTTGAGAATGGGATGCCGTTCGGGATCCATGCATTAGCGCGACAAGGGAATGATGGATTGCTTCTTCAATTAGGTGCACAAGTGGAGCGTGCCTTAGATGGAAAATGGAACAATGGCCGTAAGCCTGGTGTACATGTAACAACTATATAATCAGTTTCAAAAAGCAGATATCCTCTCATTAGTTAACAACTTATGAGGGGATATTTTCGTTTTATTCACATAAAATTAGAGAATTGGGTTGATTCACTTTGAGAAAGTGGGTTAAGGATGGATACCATACTATTTATTGAAACATCAAGGTCAGGATCAAGCAGAGAGGCAATCAGAGCTGCAAGTAGATTAGGATATCAAACGGTGCTTTTAACGAAACGTATGAATAGTGTGAAACAGGGAGAGGAATTTTCGGAAGTTACACAGCTCATTCATTTGAAGGAAATCACTGAACAGTCCATTCGACTGGAAGTTGAAAAGCTGAAAGAACAAGGAAAAACGATAAAAGGAATTCTAAGCTTTGTAGACCCTTTTGTTTCATTAGCAGCAAAATTGATGAATGAAATATGTGAAACAGACATTTCTGTAGACGCTTTAACGGTGATGGAGGATAAAGCAGAGACTAGAAGTAGATTGAAAAATCATGGGGCAACGCCAAAATTTGAAATCTTTGACCCGAGAGATGATTTGCAACTAGTGTTAAACAAAGAAAGGCATTTTCCAGTAATGGTGAAATTAGCGGTTTCCAAAGCATCTAAAGAAGTTTATAAAGTGGAAAATGTACTTGAAATGGAACAGACGATTAGGAAGCTACTCGAGTATTATTCAATGCAAAAAATTGTCATTGAGGAATTTATAAAAGGCCCACAATTTCTAGTGGAGGTACTTGTACAGAATCGAAATATTCATATCATCGCTATATTCAAGCAAGAGATTACAAAAAACAAGAAATTTATTGTCACCGGTTATGAAATACAATTACATCTAGATTCCCTTATGCATAAAAAATTAGTGTACGCAATTGAAACGATACTTAATGAGTTAGGGGTAACGAATGCGGTCAGTCACTTTGAAGTGCGCTATGTTAATGGAACTTGGAAGCTAATTGAAATGAATCCAAGGATATCCGGTGCTGCCATGAATCGAATGATAGAAGAGGCTTATGGATATAATTACGCAGAAAAAATAATTCAAATGTACTTAGGACATACACCTAACTTAGAGAAAAGGTTTGAAAGACATATCTACACGAAGTATTTGACGATTAACTCTTATGGTTATCTTTTAATATTAAAAGGGGAAAACGAAGCACTTAACCAACCGGGTGTGAAGGAAGTGTATATAAAACCACGGATCGGTACATTATTAAGGCCAGCCATATCAATGGGAGATCGTTATGGGTACGTTATTGCATCCGGGGATACTGTGGCTGAGGCGAAGAGTAATGCTATAACTGCGGCTAAGATGATTAAATTCTATTTAGATCCTATTTAGTGAAGGTAGGTAAATAAAAAACGGAGACTTAACTCGTGTTTAACTAGCTAAGCCCTCGTTTTTACATGAGCATTTATACTTAATACTCCTCACCAGATCGTGAGTGAGTTTTAAACGTTGGATTTATCTCTTTTAATTCCCATTACTTGTTTCTTCTTATCGCGATGTTCAACTCGTTTGTTTTTACCTCGAAGTAAGGCGGTTTCTACCTTTTCTTTTCGATGCATAAAGTGCATCATCTGCTCTTGTAAATATCGTATTCGATGTATCCCCTTTTTTAAAATCTGTGATTCCAGCAGAAACTGTAACTGCGATACTGTTCCATTCAGAAACAGATAAAAATTCGCGTAAATCCTCTGTCATTTTATGTGCTTCTTGAAAGTCAACATCGTAAAAAATGATTGAGAATTCTTCGCCGCCAATTCTAGAAATTAAATGGGGAGGCTGAATACTGGATTGTACTTTTTTAGCGAGTTCTACTAATACTTTGTCGCCAAGTGAATGACCGTATAGGTCATTCACTTTTTTAAAGTGATCAATATCAAAGATAGCTAATGTAAAAGAAGAATTTTCATTTGCATAGGCCTCTTCGATCGCATTTGCCAACTTCTCTCGGAAAACACGTCGGTTCCATAAGTCGGTTAATTCATCGTGCGCCGCTAGAATTTGCAGTTCATCATTTAGTGTTTCAAGTTCTAGCTTTTTTTCTTTTACATCGATTAAAAGTTCAATCAATTTGGTGTTGGCGATATCGGTTTCTTTTTGAATCCGTTCGGCATTTCTTTTAGAGGCCAGTAATTGAGTTTCGTATTCATCGCGTGTGTTGATCATTACAATAATGCCTTCATAGCGCCCGTTACGTTCATTGACGTTAAGTAGAGCTGGTATGAATTGTTTATTTACTTTAAAATTTAAATACATTTCCCTAACTTGCCCATGGACAGTCATTGCAGGTAAGAAATATGTTTCAAAATAGATACGTGAAGGAACGGTAAGTAAATCATGTAAGTACTTAGGTATTTGTTCAATATTAAATAGACTTTTCAATGTCTGATTCATTTCAATGATTTCCCAATCAGCATTTAATACAAAATATCCACAAGGGGCAAAATTCAGCTGTTCATCCATAATCTTATGCTCCTGTCTCCTCGATAAAACGTTTAATTTCTTGGGAAGTTTCTTCAGGTTGACTGATGTGTGGATTATGTCCTTTTCCAGTTTTCATCATTCGTAATTCACTGTTTGGAATATGTATTTCTAGAAACTGTGCGACTTCAAGAGGTGCAATCGCATCTTGTTTAGTTTGTAAAATAAGTGTAGGGGTAGCAATTTTAGGTATATCTGCACGGTGATCTGAAAAGAATGTTACTTCTGCAAATTGACGTGAGATAATGGGGTCGTTTGAATTTAAAAGTGCTTCAAAACCATCAACTAATTCGGTTTCTTCAACATTTAACATGGCAACTGGAGCCAAATATTTAGCCCATTCCTTATAGTTTGTTTCCATCATATCTAATAATTCTTGAATCTCCTCTACTTCAAATCCTCCGTGATAACCGGGTTCGTTCAAATAGTGTGGAGAAGGACCAATCATTATTAACTTAGTTATTAAATCAGGACGTTGTATGGAAGCAAGTCCTCCAATCATACCGCTAACGGAATGGCCCACAAAAATAATGTTTTTTAAATGTAAGGCATCACAGATTTCCAAAATGTCCTGAGCATAACCGTGTAAAGAGCTATAACGTTCTGGGCAATATGCAGATTTATCACTTCTTCCAGAACCAACATAATCAAACAGAATCACTTGATAGTTCGTTTCGAAGCTAGGTATTATTTTTTCCCAAACTGTCTGGTCACATCCAAAACCATGAGCAAAGACAATCGTCTGTTTACCTGAACCTGTCACATGTACGTTGTTTCTATCTAGGAGATTTATCTTCATAACGTTCACCCTCTCTATGTTTCGATTCTACCAATTGGGGACATCTGAAAGCAAATACTAGATCCACACCAACGTATAGAAAAAATGAGCATTACTCCCCTTACTAATGAATGGAGTATAAGTGAATTATGAGATTCAAGTTACATCAAAAATGCAAACTATAATTCACTTATGGGAATGAAAATGCTATGCTAATTGTATTCAGAAAGCGATTTAGGCTTATTTCTAAGTTTTGAAATCTTGAAAGGGGAACAGTATGCATACATTAAAACAACAGTGGTTCGGAAATGTGCGTGCCGATATTTTGGCGGGGATTGTTGTCGGTCTAGCACTCATTCCAGAAGCATTGGCTTTTGCGTTCATCGTGGGAGTAGATCCGCGTGTCGCGTTATATGCCTCATTTACTATCGCAGTCATTATATCATTTGTAGGTGGTCGCCCTGGGCTGATTTCAGCAGCGACGGGTGCGATGGCGCTAGTGCTCGTTAGTCTAATGGCAAACCATGGACTTCAATACGTTCTAGCCGCAACAATTTTAACAGGAATTATTCAACTTATCTTAGGGTTGCTCGGTGTTTCAAGCTTAATGCGTTTTATTCCAAACTCAGTAATGCTTGGATTCGTGAACGCACTAGGGATTATGATCTTTATTACGCAAATGCCTTACTTACTTGGTTCAAACATGATGACTTATGTTTTCGCTGGCGTTACATTAATTTTAGTTTATCTAATCCCACGTTTTTTCAAGGCGATTCCGGCACCGTTAATAGCAATTGTAATGATGACGGCTATTGCACTCTTTAGTGGTGTAAAGTTACAGACGATAGGCGATTTAGGAACAATGCCTAATTCACTGCCAATTTTCTTTTTACCGGATATTCCTTTGAACTTTGAAACGTTGAAAATTATTTTTCCATATGCTTTAGCTTTATCAATTGTTGGATTGCTGGAGTCACTTCTAACATCACAAGTGTTAGATGATATGACAGACACTCCGAGCAATAAAAACAAAGAAGCACGTGGGCAAGGAATTGCGAACTTCATTACAGGTTTCTTTGGTGGAATGGCGGGCTGTGCGTTAATTGGACAGTCTATCATTAATATTAAGTCCGGTGGAAGAGGGCGCTTATCAACATTCACTGCAGGAGCATTCCTTATGTTTTTGATTATTGTATTAGGGGATCTTGTTGCGAAGGTTCCAATGCCTGTACTTGTTGGCGTTATGATTATGGTGAGTATGACAACATTTAACTGGGGTTCATTTAAGTTCTTGAAACAAGCACCTTTGTCAGAATCACTTGTTATGCTAATTACAGTAGGTATTATTTTATATACTCATAACTTGGCAATTGGTGTTGTAGCAGGTGTAATAATAAGTGCACTTTTCTTCGTAGCTAAAATTTCTCGAGTGAGTATTACGAATGAATCTGGGGAATACAAAATAAAAGGACCTTTGTTCTTTGCATCCACTACAAAATTTATACAATCCTTTGATGACGTGGATGAAGAAAAAGTTGTCATTAATTTTGAAGATAGCCAGCTATGGGATGAATCCGCGGTTGGTGCTATATTTAAAGTGAAACAGAAGCTAGAGGAAAAAGGTGTGGAAGTCCAAATTCTAGGGTTGAATTCATCAAGTGCGAAATTATATGAGAAGTTAATCTAAGGGAGGAAATCACATGAAAATTGCTGTAGCGATTGATGGATCAGAAAATGCTTTACGGGCGGCAAAACAAGCAATCACGCTAGCACGGTATTTACCTGACGCACATTTAGAAGTCATTTTTGTAGCAGATAATAGCAAAGCAAAAGATGAACGATTGTTAACGCAAAGCCCAGAAAGCTTATCTTTAAAACGTGAACAAAAAGTACATCCAATTATAGAATTAGCAAAAGAAGCTGATGTAAAAGCAAAAGTAAAGATGTTAAAAGGAAATCCAGCACAGGAAATCATCAAATATGTGTGTAGTGGAGAAGTTGATCATTTAGTTATAGGCAGCCGAGGCCTAAACACTTTTCAGGAAATGTTGCTCGGTAGCGTCAGTCACAAAGTAGTAAAGCATGTAAGCTGTCCTGTAACGATTGTTAAATAAGTAAATGAGTGCCTGTGCACATTGAATGCTAAATTCAATGTGCACAGGCTTTTTTACGTTTACTTTGCTGAGTAACTGGACAAGTTTAGTAAGAGTGAAGTGGAATTCTATTTCTAATATAAATTAGAGGGGTATGCAAAGTGGTGGAAATTGAATTCAAGAAGTTGAAGGAAATTAAAGAGGCCCTAAATTCAAAGTTTTACGAACGAGAGAAGGAAGTTGAGGGAATTCTTATAGCCTTACTCTCGAGGCAACATATGCTCATGATTGGTCCTGCAGGAACTGCAAAATCTGCTTTATCAAGTGAGTTGGCAAAAATTGTTGAAGGAACCACTTATTTTCAGTGGTTGTTGACGCGATTTAGTACTCCTGAAGAACTATTTGGCCCGATATCTTTAAAAGAGCTAGAACAGGGTGTCTATAAAAGAATTACAACAACCAAAATGCCAGAAGCGAACTTAGTTTTCTTGGATGAAATATTTAAAGCGAACTCCGCTATATTGAACAGTTTGCTTACGATAATTAATGAACGATTGTTTTATAACAATGGACCACCCATTCAAGTCCCATTGATGTCCGTAATAGGCGCTGCCAATGAATACCCTGATGATGAAGAAGGACTCGAAGCTTTATTCGATCGCTTTATTTTACGATTTGAAATTAGTTTAATTGAAGAGGAAGTAAATTTTATCTCTATGATGAAAGCCTCGGGCCAAACATTGGAGATGCCATCGATGTCGATGGAAGAATTGGTGCATCTACAGTTGTTAACGGATCGGGTGTTAATTCCAGAAGAAGTGTATGAAACTCTGTCCAAGATCCGTGTTGGGTTGCGTGATGAAGGAATTCGTCCATCCGATCGAAGGTTCAAGCAATCGTTAAGCGTACTACAAGCAAGGGCTTTGATGAATGAAAGACACGTTGTTAAGGTTGAAGATCTTTCAATCCTTAAACATGTACTTTGGGAATCGCTTGATCAAGTAGAGACGGTTTCAAACATTATTCACAACCACTCTAAAAATGTTGTCACCCAAACCCTTCAGAATATACAAACAGAAGCAAACGAAATCTTTTATTATTTGATTCAAGATTGTTCAACTGAAGTTGGTATGGAAGCGACGCAAAAAATGAAGTCTTTAGTAAATGACTTAAATATGCTTAAAAGTGAAAATCAAAGTCGAAAAGCTGAAATTAATGTGCTCCTAAATAAAGTGACGATCATGCAACATGAAATTCTAGACCGTATGTTAGAACCATGGTATTTCAATACTTCAAATCAAAAGAATGAGTCAACCAGTGTCTTTTTTAAAATGTAAACTCTGTTAAATAACTACTGTTGATGAAACTTAGTACTCAATAGTGCTTGAGTGAGTGTATCAAACCCGTTGATTTCCGTTTCAGACCCGAAGTGCGGAAAGATAAAGTTCAATCTTTCCCTAACGCGTTCCGGAGGGCAGGCGGTGGACCAACCCGTTCGCAAAGATGTGCTCATAACGCTCCGCTTATTCGCAAAAGCCGTTCTTCGTTACGGCTTTCGCTCCCGTTGGTTGTTTCACCTGACCCGCTGTCCTCCCGGAGTCGCCGTCTTCCACTTCAATCAACTAGGAGTGTGCAAAAATCTCTTGTTCCACTACCCCGATGCCTCTAACTTTGAATCTAAACGAACTAGCGCCGAAGCGACAAGTGTGAGCCGAAGTAGTAAGACCGACAGTGAACTTTCTGACGGGCTTACTACGGGAGGCCATCACCAAGCGCCGAAGCGATATTTCCACACCTTCCACTCTAATAGGAGTGTACAAATAAATTATCAACTATCAACAGAGTTATTTAACAGGGCCGTAATTTAAAAGAGGTGTAAATTGTGAGTGAACGTAACATGCCTATAGGAAATTATTCAGTATTAAATACAGATAGCTTCGATAAAAGACGTTATAAAGAAGTATTTGAAATGTCAGTCGGTCTTCAAAAGGTTCGACGTGAAAGCTCATTGCCGATGTTTGATCATTTACTTTCCGACGTTTGGGCTTCCTTATATAAGATGAAACCAATACTAACAGAAGACGAAGTAGACGTTGCATTAAATGTTAATAAGTTAATCATGGGAAGAATAATGAAGGAAGAACACTATGTGAATTATCGAAGGTTTACTCGATTAGACGATTTAACATCGGTAATCGGTACAATCAAAATTGGAGAGAGGACAAATCAATGGTTGGAAGACAGAAATGAGGAAAATATAGAACTGCAAGGGATACAACTAGAACTAGAAAATTTAGAAAGACAACTTGATGTGAATGGAAGTAAGATTACTAAAGAGAATATTTCAAAAGAAATGATTGAACTAAATGAAACGATGCAACAGATACTTCACAAAAACACAGAAGGGTTCTTGGAGGCAATAGAACAAGCCATTCAGGAAACGAAAGAAGTGAAAGAAGGGTTGAATGCTTTACTTGGAGGTGTAAGTCCAGGTAGCGGTCACTCGGAATTACAGAAAATGCCGTTGCGTAATCAACTAGTACTAGCTGAGAGAATAGCATCGAGTAAGAAGATGAAAGAAATTGCCGATTGGGCGGGACGATTTAAAACGGTGGCTCGTAAAATGCAGAGGGCTAAAACCAAGGATTCAGTCGTTAGAACAAGTATTGAAAAGGGGAACGATATTGAAAAATTAGTACCGATAGAATTAGCGCTATGGATTCATCCATTAACAAGATTAGATTTTCTACGGCGTTTTGTAGAAGGACAGACGATGCAATATGAACAAAGAGGGCGCGAGAATTTAGGAAAAGGACCAATTGTACTTTGTCTAGATCAGTCGAGTAGTATGTATAGAGTAGATGCCCAGTCCAAGGGATTTGCACTCGCTCTTCTATCGATAGCACGCAAGGAGAAAAGAGATTTTTGCTTGCTATTATTTTCTACAAGTTTACAAATGTATACGTATGAAAAAGGGAGAATTACTAGTTCGGAAATGCTTCAATTAGCTAGAACCTTTTTAGGTGGCGGCACGGACTTCACACTACCTCTTGAAGAAGCGCTAATTGTCATCAATAAAAGCCGTTTTAAAAATGCTGATATTGTATTTGTTACAGACGGAGAAGATATTTTGAAGGAATCATTTCTTGAAATCTTTAATAAGAAGAAAAAAGAGAAGAATTTCAATGTCCTCTCGCTAGTCTTGGGCAGTGACACGAAATTAGTCGAGCAGTTCTCGGATAAAATTGTTCAAGTAGAAGATTTTGATGATGAAAAAAGCTTTGAGATTTTTGAACTGTGAATTCGTAGTTAAAATTGGAACAGAATACAGAGATGATTCAACTGAATCTAGTTGAATTTTAAAAAAGGTGATGCAATGAATATGCATCGCCTTTTAATTTTGATAAAGATGATCAGTCTTCCATATCACAGCAAGCAATGGACGAAGAGTTGCCCTCTCGAATTAGTTCTTACGCTATGTCGTTGTTATCGATAAATGCCTTTTTTAAGGATATTAATTTCTGAAATATAGTTTTTTAACGCTTCTTCAGGGGATAAGTGAGCGGCGAAACTATGAACTAAATTTTGAAAGGTTACAGCTTTTATAATTTTCAAGACGTGCACTACTTCATTTTCATTTTCAATATTTAACTTTTTTATGTCTATGAGTTTCATAAGTTCTGAGTGTTGGTTTTTGATGTTTTCTATTTGGATAGAATTCGAAAATGCGTTACCCATTTTATGGTTCATATTTAAAAAAGCATTTTTGAAAAAGACTCGATTTTCTTCGGTTTGAAATTCATCCAGCATTAACTGAAATAATCCAATAAAAGTATTTAGTATATCTCCATTGTTTTTCTTGAGTTGAAAAACAAAAGATTCTTCGTTCCGTTTTACATGTTTATCTAATATATAAAAGAAGAGATCCTCTAAATTTTCAAAATACTGATAGAAACTGCCCCTGGAAATGTCTGCATTTTTAATAATATTTGAAATGACTGCTTCATGTAAAGGCACTCTTGAAAATTCTTTTTTGGCTGCATTTAGTAAAACGTTTTGTTTTTCCTCTGATAAATTAAAAAATGTAAGTTTAGGCATTTTGTTGCACTCCATTCAAATTCACATGTGACAGCGTGTCATAAGGCAATGATAATTAATAACTCTTTAGTTGTCAACGAGTGCGGCGCAAATTCAATAGGATGAGTAAATGGCCAGTTGTCATGACGCATTATCACGAATAGATTGACATGTTCCATACCGTGATTTAATATAAGTTCATACTACAAAGTGACACCGTGTCACTTTTTGTTTGAAATATTTTATACGTAAAGAGCCTATGTGTTTATCAAATATAAAGAATTTTAGGTGACCGAAATGAGGAATCGACGAAATGATTAAAATCTTAAAAAACTTAACTGTCTATAAATGGATTGTTATTGCTATTTTTGGGCTTGTATTTCTTCAGTCCATGTCGGAATTGTATTTGCCAACGCTTATGGCTGACATCATAGATAATGGAGTTGTGCTGGGTAATATTCCGTATATATGGAAAATCGGTGGAATCATGCTAGTTGTATCCGTAATTAGCGCTCTGGCATCAGTAGCTGTGAGCTATTATTCCTCAAAAGCTGCTATGGGTTTGGGAAGAGATCTTCGTCGTAAAGTTTTCAAGCATGTTGAAGATTTTTCCCTGCAAGATTTTGACAAACTCGGAACTGCATCACTTATTACTAGAACGACGAATGATATTACACAAGTACAACAGGTTGTTATTATGATGCTACGAATGGTTGTCAGTGCGCCAATTATGTTTGTTGGCGGACTTATTATGGCACTTTCAAAAGATGCAAAATTGTCGCTTGTTATCGTTGCGGCAATTCCATTTCTAATCGGTTTAATTTATTTCGTATTTCGTAAAGGAGTTCCATTATTTAAAACCGTACAAAAAAGACTGGACCGATTGAATCTCGTGTTGCGCGAAAACTTAACAGGTGTCCGAGTCGTAAGGGCATTTAATCGTGAAGAAGAAGAACGTACTCGCTTACAAGATGCTAACAAGGAATTAACAGATGTCTCTATTCAAGTAAATAAAGTTATGGCTTTTGTCATGCCGGTCATGATGCTTATTATGAATCTAACAGTCGTAGGAGTTATTTGGTTTGGGGGAGTTCGAATTGACAGTGGAGCGATGCAAATCGGTGACTTGATGGCGTATATTCAATATGTCATGTTAATCATGTTCTCCCTTGTCATGGCCTCAATGATGCTTGTCATGATTCCAAGGGCAGCAGTTTCTGCGAATCGGATTAATGAAGTGTTAGAACTAGAGCCAACTTATTTAGACCAAGGAAAAGAAAAAGCAAATAAAGAGCCTGCAACTCTTGAATTTGATAATGTTTCCTTTACTTATCCTGGAGCTGAAGAACCAGCGCTATCGAATATTAATTTTAAATCAAAGATTGGTGAAGTTACCGCCATAATTGGTGGAACAGGTTCTGGAAAGACGACGTTAGTTAATTTAATACCCCGCTTATATGAAGTGACAGAAGGTACGATTCGTGTAAATGGTGTTAATAGTAAAGACTCATCGCTTGAAGAGGTGCGTTCGAAACTAGGGTTTGTCCCCCAGAAATCACTTCTATTTTCGGGAACGGTTGCAGAAAATATTCGATTTGGAAAACAGGATGCAACGGAAAGTGAAATGAAGTATGCGGTGCGTATCGCACAAGCAGGGGACTTTATAGAAAATATGAAAGATGGGTATGAAGCTGTTATTTCCCAAGGGGGGTCGAACTTATCTGGTGGACAGAAACAACGTCTATCAATAGCCCGAGCTTTAATTCGCAAGCCTGATATTTATATTTTTGATGATAGTTTCTCGGCACTTGATTATAAAACAGATGCTGAGTTACGTAGGGCTTTAAAAGATGAAACGAAAGATGCGACGGTTCTAATTGTTGCGCAGCGCGTAAGTACAGTCATCGATGCAGATCAAATTATTGTATTAGACAAAGGTAAAGTGGCCGGTATTGGCACACATCAGAACCTATTAGAAACAAATGAAGTATACCGTGAAATCGTCGAATCACAGCTTTCAGAGGAGGAAATCGCATGAGTGAACATAAAAAACGTCCTGCTCAAAGCGGTGGACCTGGAGGATTCGGTGGGGGAAATATGATGATGGAAGGGAAAAAGGCGAAAGATTTTAAAGGTACGTTACGCAGACTCCTTAGCTATTTGAAGCCCGAGCAAAACAAACTAATTATAGTATTCTTTGCAGCTATTATGAGCACGATTTTCATGGTTCTAGGCCCCAAAGTAATGGGGAATACAATCACCGAATTATTTGAGGGTGCTTATGGGAAGTTTACGGGAGTACCTGATGCGGCTATCGATTTTGATACCATAGCGAAACTCTTACTATTGCTAGCTGGTTTGTATGTAACAAGTAGCATATTTAGTTACGTTCAGCAGTTTATCATGGCTAGTGTTTCCCAAAACACTGTTTATGGACTACGGGAAGATGTTAATGACAAACTGAAAAAGCTTCCTTTAAAATATTACGATGGGCATCCAGTAGGCGATACGCTTAGCCGTATGACGAACGATATCGATACGATTGGAAGTACATTGCAACAGAGTCTTACGCAATTTATCACATCCATCGTCACTATTGTAGGTATTCTCGCGATGATGTTATGGATAAGTCCGGTACTTACAATTATTGCGCTTGTTTCCCTACCGTTATCCATTTTTGTAATTCGTCCATTTTTGAAACGATCTCAAAAGCATTTTGCCAATCAACAACGAACGCTGGGGAATCTAAATGGCCATATTGAAGAGATGTATACGGGTCACCAAGTGGTTAAAGTATTTGGCCATGAAGAAAAAGCAATTGCGAAGTTTGAAGATGTAAATGAGCAGTTATATGATGCCGGACGTAAGGCCCAATTTATTTCTGGTATTATTATGCCAATGATGTTCCTAATAGGAAACATAAGCTATGTACTTATTTGCATTGTCGGTGGAATTTTAGTTACGCAGAACGCAATTAGGATTGGTGATATTCAAGCTTTCATCACATACTCAAAACAATTTACACAACCAATAACACAGACAGCAAATATTGCCAATATCATCCAGTCAACAGTTGCAGCAGCAGAACGTGTTTTTGAACTATTGGATGAGGAAGAAGAAGTAGCTGAAGTAACAACTGTACGTTTGGACAATGCTAAAGGAGAAGTTACATTTGAGCATGTTGATTTTGGATATGGCGAGGACCTATTAATCGAAGATATGAATGTTCACGTTTCACCGGGTCAAACGGTTGCCATTGTTGGTCCGACAGGTGCTGGTAAAACAACACTAATAAATTTGTTAATGCGTTTTTATGAATTGAATAGCGGGACAATAAAGATTGATGGTCAAGATACACGGAGCATGTCCCGTGAAAATCTACGAACTACATTTGGAATGGTTCTTCAAGATACGTGGCTCTTTAATGGAACCATTAAAGACAATATTGCCTACGGTAAAAGTGGAGCAACAGAAGAAGAAATCCTGGCGGCAGCTGAAATGTCACGTGCTGATCATTTCATTCGCACACTTCCCGATGGATACGACACAATCTTAAATGAGGAAGCGTCTAATATTTCTCAAGGACAGAAACAACTTATAACGATTGCACGAGCGGTTTTGGCAGATCCATCTATTATGATTTTAGATGAAGCAACGTCTAGTGTGGATACACGTACAGAGCTCCTAATTCAACAAGCTATGAATCGGCTGATGGAAGGCCGAACAAGTTTTGTTATTGCACATCGACTCTCAACTATTCGAAACGCTGATTTAATAGTGGTTATGGATAAAGGGAAAGTTATTGAACAGGGAACGCACGATGAATTGTTAGAGGCGAAGGGTTTTTATGAAACACTTTATACGAGTCAGTTTTCGGAAAAGCCTGCTGTATAACGAACCGCTTATAATAAACCTAAGCCTATTAAAGTGAGCTTCATCACTAATACTAGGCTTAGGTTTTATTTGAAAAAGACCTTATTTTACTCTTTACTGAGCGTGTCTTCTTGAACTATATCATTTGGTTCTTTATTAAATAATATTTGCCTTTTGTAAATATAGAGATGATTATAGTAAGGATTGATGCAAGTACAGCTGCGAAAAATGCAGCAGTTGTTTCCAGAAATAGTCCCATATAACCTAGAGCGGCAATTGTTCCAAGAGTGCTTGCTACGATTAATGAAACGGTACCTACAGGATTCCATTTGTACAAATATTCCTGGCGAGCTACATAATAAGAGGGGCCAATGTTTACTAGTTTTTTCACAACTAATGCATCGGTAACAAGAACAGCGGCCCAAGCTAAAAGAAAGACGCCTTGGAAAGTCATCAACTTATCAACATGTTCAACAATATTAAGTAACATGAGGATGATTGCTACAACACCTGAAACAACAACCCAAAACCTACGACCGGGTGTGAAACGGAAGATATTCTCAAAGAAATTAGCTAATGATAAAGAGCTGCTATAGATATTGGTAACGTTAATCCGCAATTAATTTAAGTTGTGACAACCGAAAGGGTTAATGTACAAGTGATATAATTTTACAAAAAGAATGTGTTTGGATTTAATAAAGACATTGGATTAATAGAAAGAGGGATACTAATGAAAATTGCATTGTTTGGAGCAACAGGTAGAGTCGGTAATGTTGTATTGAAAAAAGCTCTTGCAGATGGTTATGAAGTAACGGTACTTGTTCGATCCCCTAAGAAGTTAGAGCCTCATAATAGGGTCAAGGTTATTCAAGGTGATGTTCGGGATGAAAAAGCTGTTGAACGGACGATTGAAGGAATGGATGTTGTGTTTAGTGCTCTTGGAACGGATAAAACAACTACATTAACAGATTCTGTCTCGCATATAATCCGAGCTATGAATAAAGAAGAAGTACGTAGAATTGTGACGATTGGAACAGCTGGAATTTTACAAAGTCGGATAGATACGAGCAAATTGCGATATGAAGCAGGGGATTCTAATCGGAAGTTAACATTTGCAGCAGAAGAACATCGTAAAGTGTATGAATTTCTAAAAGAGTCAAATTTGGACTGGACGATCGTATGTCCAACCTACTTGCCGGATGGTGAAGCAGAAGGATTGTATCGAATCGAACGGAATTTTTTACCGGAAAACGGAAAACGTATTACAGTTGAAGATACGGCCTCGTTTGCATATGGAGAACTAATTTTAAAAAAGTACATAAACTATCGAATGGGAATTGCTTATTGAATAGAATCCTAGACGTTAAAGCAATCTGATATCGAGTAAAAACATTCCTTGATACGGTTTTGTATCTGTGCAAGATGACGATGATGCACTTGAACAAGATTGGATTACGGGTTCAGAATACGAGGAGATTAGTGAACATTTTGCAAAATGGACAACGGATGTATCACTATATATAAAAGAAAAATATCAACCCGACTTATTATTTTATTATTATCCACAAATTGATCATGAAGAGCATAAGCATTTATTAATTGATCCAAGGCAACCTGGATATTCTAAAGAAAGGTCGAAAGAATCTATGGAATATATTTTTTGGGCCTATGAACAAGCAGATCATTTTCTTGGAGAGGCGTTGAATGTGATGAATGACAACGATCGGTTAGTCATCGTTTTAGACCATGGAATGGAACCGGTACACACAATGATTTCTCCAAACAATGAACTTGAAAAGGATGAAGACAAAACAGCTGAAAAAGTTGTTGAGAGAGGAAGCCAATAAAGAAAATAATTGAAACAGAAAAAAGCAATTAGAGTAGAGCTTAGACTAATCGGGTAATTATACAAATCGACAAAAAATAAGGTTCATGAAACAATATAGTACTGATCACCTCAATGGAGGTAATCAGTGCTAGTGGACAAGAAAATTGTTTTGTAGGTGTTGCTGCTGGAGTACTCATTTTTGTAGAGGAATCGAGATGGATTGGCAAGAAATGATTCAAAACTTTCAAGTCTATTAAAGCTTCACAATTGGCTCAACAATGTCATCGATCGACTCTACAATGCGAAGGGAATTCAACGTTTTGCCTCTCGTATATTTTATTGCACCCATTCCGCCTAAGTAAAAAGGAACACCTTTTTGATTCCTGGCAAAATCATCAAGTTCACTTAACAAATTAGGATTTTTGTCAAACGGAGTTGTTGTAGTCGCAGATAAGAATACCATAGAGGGTTTTAATTTTTGAAACAATGCTTGAATAGATCCAGGAGCAGGTGATGAACCTACTAAGATTGTTTTCCAACCTTTTAACATGAATTGTAATAAGACAATGTGTAAGGGAATCTCGTGCATTTCAAAAGGTAAGCATGCGCCCAAAAGTAAAGGTGAATCTTCTCTAAAGCGATAATTGCGCCGAATTTGCACAAGGAAATCGCGCACAATTAAGCTTGATACAGATTCCTGGTATTCATCCCATTCCCCTTTTTCCCACCGATTGCCGATTTCATTTAAAAAAGGAAGGACAACTGTTGACAAAAATTTCTCCAAACCGAGCTGGTGATAGGCCTGCTGTAGAATTAAATTCAATTCAGTCTCATCGCAATGAGTCCCTTTTTCAAGGAGTTGGAAAACATGCCCATTCAGTTGTTCATGTTGATAGCCTGCTTTCCTTTCAGGGGGTGGGCTCTCGATTATATTCTCTTTGTTGATGAAAGAAGCCGCTTGTTTGATCGAATACCCTTGCTCCGAGAGTGTTTTAACGCCAAGTAATGTATTTACATCTTTATCACTATATATTCTGTATCCGTTAGGAAGTCTTTGTGGCTGTACGAGATCATGTCGTTCTTCCCATTTACGGATGACTTGTTTTGATAAACCTGTCATATCGGATACTTGTTGAATCGTATATTGCGTGTTTGTTTGAGATTGACTCATTCTATTACTCCTTTCAATACAAAATACGTACGACACGAATCATTATCTTGTAAGTATAATCTTCCATGTTGCAATTGTACAATCTTTAAGTTAAAACTATATACAGTTATGGTTTATTTTACACTATTTTATACAAAGAAAGGGGCAAATTGATGATTTCTAGGAACGGAATAATAAAATCTATTGTTTATGGCGTTGTATCGGGTGTTTTTTTAACACTATTATTTAAACAAATTGAACAAGTAACCTTATACAGGGTGTACACTTTACTATTAAATGTGGATTACATTCCAATTTTAAATGAATATCAACTTTCAGAATCTATTGAAGTACTCTTTCATTTAATTGTTTCTGTAGCGGTAAGTATTTGTCTTTACATCGCTTTAATCATTTTAAAATTGGATTCAAAAAAGAAAGCAATCTACTTCTCTATCGCTGTTTGCACACTAATCGGTGGATTATTATATCCAACGACAGCTTTTTCA
Source organism: Sporosarcina sp. CAU 1771 (assembly GCF_054482775.1). Taxonomy (NCBI): domain Bacteria; kingdom Bacillati; phylum Bacillota; class Bacilli; order Caryophanales; family Caryophanaceae; genus Sporosarcina; species Sporosarcina sp. CAU 1771. The sequence goes on from NZ_JBTLRN010000011.1 coordinate 59,579, forward strand.
GAAAGAACACCTGAAATAACAAGCCTACCATCTATTTTTTATTGGCTTGTTGGGCATGCTTTATATGGATGCTTACTAGGTTATCTATTTTCGAGAATAATAAAGAAATCAAGTAAGTAGTTGTTAGTGTTCGTGAATTGGAGCCGGCTTTCCAAACAAATACCCTTGGAAAAGCTGATATCCTTTATCTCGTAACCATACAAAGTCTTCCTCTTCCTCTATTCCTTCAGCAAGCGGAATTGCACCGATTTGTAACGCGGACTGAAGTATATTATTTGCTGCATTTTGCTTGTCAATATCTTTGGATACACCTTGCACAAATTTCATGTCTAATTTCATATAATGGGGAGCTAGTTGTTCCAATACATCTATCGTACTAAAACCTTCTCCAACATCGTCCAATGCATATCGAAAACCTTTTTGTCTGTAATAGGTTAGGATGCGTTTTAAATGTGCCAAGTCATCTACCTTTTCAGTCTCGACTACTTCAAATACAAATCTGGAAGGTTCTATTCCAAGTTCATTTGCTAGTTCAACCGTTGAACGCAAGCAATGCTCTGGTGAATAAATCGATGTTGGAATAAAGTTGATAAATACTTTCGTATTTACTGAAGCAGCACTCCGAACAGCAGACATTCTACAAATCCGATCAAGTGCATAGGTCCTGTTTCTTTTTTTTGCGGCCTGGAATACATCATAAGGACCCATTGCATCACCATTAACGTCTTGAAATCTAGCAAGCATTTCATGCGCATAAATATCTCCTGAAGCGTTGACAATCGGTTGAATATGAAACGATACTAACCCATTGAAAATGACAGCATCAATCCATTGTAAATTTAGAGACTCTGTAATATCTTCAATGGGTCTCCAGTTGCCTTTATCCAATCGAAATGAAATATCCTGAATATTCATGACGTCATGAAAATAATCAATTAATCCGCTAACTGCAGCTTCCTTAACAGTCAGTGCCTTGCTTTGTTTAGAAATCAACAAATCATTTTTGACGAGATATGAACTAATTTGTGGCAGATGTTTTAAGTTTTCTTCTCCTGAAAAACGAATTTGGTAGTTAAGATTTTCTGGCATACATATTTCACAGTGTTTCATGGAAAGTCCCCCTAAGAATCATTTGTACTTTATTATATAATAGTAATCAAATTTGTACAACGTTTAAGATAAAAGGTTTGACATAACTATACAGATAGTTGATACTATTAAGTAGAGTAACTTATGACATCTAAAATATCGCTACAAAAGTGGGAGTGATGGAACATGAATCGATTTATAAAGTGGCGATAAAGTCGGGAGGACTTCAAAGTAACAAAGTATCAAGAACATTACCTTTCAGATGTTTCGAGAATTGAACTAAGCGCATATCCGGAAATGAAACTGCAAATGGGATTAATTGATTTAACTGGTAAGGATTTAGCCCTTGTAAAAACTTATCAACCTTATATTCAAGCGGGTGTAGAAGAAGTTGTTTCTGTATTCTATGATCAAGTATTGTCGGTTCCTTCATTAAGAAAAATTATTGAAGAGCGTACTCAGGTTGATCGCTTAAAACAATTGCTTGCAACTTATATTGTCGCCATGTTTGAAGGGGAAATTAATGAAGTGTCGATTAAGAAGAAAATGAAGCTTGCGCAAATGCATTTTAATATTGGATTGGAACCCAAGTGGTATATGGGAACATTTCAACAACTGCAAGAAGTGTTTATTCGCTTATTTACAAAAGAGATGCCAACAAGTCTAGAAAGGGAAAAAGCTATGCTAACGGTTTCGAAACTTGTAAACTTTGAAATGCAAATAGTCTTAGAAGAATATGATAAAGAAAACATGAAGCTACGCGATGAACAATATGATATCGTGAAAGATGAATTGAAGGGTAAAGTTTCTGCAATTAGTGAAGACGCAAATGAAGTTTGGAGAGATTTTGCATTCAATTGGTGAAAATGACTCTCATATTCGTTTGGTCGAAACCGAAGTAATTGAATTGGTGAAGGTCATCAAAGCAATCGGTGCCGACACTGAAAAAGTTGCGGAAACAGCTGAAAACCTTTATCAAACAGCAACGCAACTTAAATCGAACTTTTCATTAGGTACAGATTTGTATTCACACTATAAAAGGATGTGTTCATATTGTTTTTAGCATGGAATGAAATTAAGAAGAACAAATTACGTTTTGCACTCATTATAGGTGTATTAATGCTGGTTGCTTATCTAGTTTTCTTTTTATCCGGATTAGCAACAGGGTTAATGAATATGAACCGAGAATCTGTAGATAAGTGGAAGGCGTCAGCGATTATTTTGACGGATGACTCAGATATCAGTCTTTATCAATCATCGATGCTCCTATCTGATGTAGATGATGTGAAAGCAGATGAGATTGCTGCAATTAGTCAAATGAATGCAATTGCACGTAATGGAGATGAAAAAATTAATGTTTCCATCTTTGGTATTAATGAAGATGAATTTATTATGCCCGATGTGATTGAGGGTGAAGTCTTTTCAAATCCAAATGAAGTTATTGCAAGTGATGTATTACAGAACGAAGGTTTCAAAATAGGGGATAAATTGAATTTATCTTCTAGTGAAGAGAGTTTAATTATAGTTGGTTTTACAAAAAATGCGCGATTTAATGCAGCGCCTGTTTTATATACAGACTTTGAAACGATTAATAAAGTTAAATTTGGAGAAAATGCGGAAATGAATAAGGACCGAATTAATGGTGTTGTTATACGGGCAGACGATTTATCTTCAATTACTGAAAATGATGCACTAATTGTAACGGAAATTGAAACATTTATTCAGAAGTTGCCAGGCTATACTGAGCAGAATTTAACTCTTAATTTTATGATTTATTTCTTGTTTGGTATTTCAGCCGTCATTGTAGCTATCTTTTTATATGTACTTACTGTTCAAAAAATAAGTATGTTCGGCATCATGAAAGCGCAAGGGATCTCGAATCTCTATTTGTCAAAATCAATCGTTGCACAAACGTTTATTCTAGCCGTAATCGGTGTTTTTATTGGTTTCGGATTGACGCTACTGACCGGAGCGTTTTTACCGAGTGCTGTTCCTGTTTCATTTGATATAGCAACGATGATTTTATATGGGGTTGTACTTATATCAGTAGCAATACTTGGCGCAGTTTTCTCTGTTTTAACGATTGTTCGAATCGATCCATTGACAGCGATAGGGGGATAAAAAATGGCAGTTTTACAATTGAGCAACGTAAAGAAATCATTTGGCATAGGGCATAAAAAAGTAGATGCGTTAAAAGAAACAAATTTCCAAGCGGAACGTGGAGAACTTATTGCGATTATAGGGCCATCGGGTTCTGGGAAAAGTACTCTATTAACCATTATAGGGGGATTACTTTCTCCGACTGATGGAAATGTAGTGATTAATAATCAAGACTTATCAAAATTAAAGGAAAAGCAACGGTCAAAAATTCGATTGAAAGAAATTGGATTTATCCTACAGGCATCGAATCTTATCCCATTTCTTTCAGTAGAGAACCAATTAAAACTGTTGGATAAAGTAAAAAAAGGAAACATGTCAAATGATGAACTAGAGACTTTGTATGAGGATTTGGGCATTGGTGAGTTGAAAGCGAAGTATCCGTCTGATCTTTCGGGTGGGGAAAGGCAACGGGTAGCGATTGCGAAAGCATTATATAGTAATCCATCGATAATCTTAGCAGATGAACCAACAGCTTCACTTGATTCTGAAAAAGCATACGAGGTAATGGAGCTGCTGAAAAACGAAACAAAAAGCAAAAAGACGACTACAATTGTTGTTACCCATGACACGCGTTTAATCGGATATTGTGACAAAGTCTATAAGATGACTGATGGTGTGCTAGAACTTGAAGAAAATGAATGAAGTTCAAAGGAGAGTCCAAATTTATGGATTCTTCTTTTTCATCTGTACCGTTTTAAATTTAATGTCAATTATCAAATAATTTTGAACTCTTTGGTTGGATTCAGTTTTGTATATGGTAATATAATGGGTAGATTAAAGAATTTTGAATGACGCAATTGAAAATCGCTTAATTTTCTTAGCACTAAAACTTGATAGGAGGTAGTGCAGGTTTCCTTCTTAGTACAAAACAATGACATTCTTCTACAACGGGTTAAAAAGTTGTGCGTGAGTGACTCTTAACTTTGACTTTGCCTGTACACATAATTATATGAGAAAACAAGTATTATACGGCTTGACCTTATCCATTATAGTATACGTAATATTGCATTTCATTACATATGTGTACCCATTAAAACAGCTTCTGGTATTGCAATCTATCTTCGGACTCACTACTCTAATTTTCACTTTTTTATATTTGGATTTCAGACAGTTGAAACTACAACTATTTCTTCTTATTACTGCTTTTCTAGTGCTTGTTTTTACAAGTGATTCGATAACGGATGGTGTACTTTTAGGGACCAGACAAATGAGTGCATTGATTGGTTTATTATTGATTGTGCCAATGATTAGTTGGGTCTTAAAGGAAGAACCCTATATCGAAGAAATCCTTAGTTTTGCACATGTGTTCTTAAATAATAGTAGGAAGTTTTATTTTGGAATCACTTCAATGACTCAGATAATTGCTCATTTTTTACTATTTGGATCTGTTTCAATGATGTACCAATTTATTAACTCTATTTTAAACGAGCAAAAAGGAGAGGCATGGGAAAATTATAAAGGAACTGCAATCTTACGTGGATTTGCACTTTCAACGTTATGGGTTATCAGTATACCTAGCTTTATATTTGCACTTGAAACGCTAGGAGTGCCTTTATGGAAAGCAATTCTACAAGGTTTCATTTTTGCAATGATCGGTACACTATTAGCAGTTGTTTTTTCAGTTTACGAACAAAGGAAGTACGGACTCGATTACACTTCAATTTTACAAAAGCAAATTAGTAAAGCACAAACAAATTCACGATATCAAAAGGGGAGAAATAAGGACGTTATTGAGTTTGGCTTCTTATTTACTACTCTCTTCGGAACGATATTTATCGTCCATGCTATGCTTAAGATAGAATTGCTTATCGTAATTCCTATCGTGATCCCAATTTGGACAAGTATATATTATTTAATTAAGAAAAGAAGCAAAAGTCTAGTTGTTAAAACTCAAGAGTACTTTAAGGAAGGAATAGCATTACAATCGCAGCAAATTAGTATTCTATTGGCTACTGGATTATTGATATTTACATTAAATGAGTCTGGTATCGGTGCAAAACTTGTTAACGCAATGCATTCTTTGACTGAAATTATACCACTGTTAAATTTCCTTCTTTTAATTCCATTTATCGTTATTTTACTTGGTTTTTTAGGATTGGGACCGTTATCAGTTATTGTACTAGTAGCGGGAATTGTGGGTACTATGGAGCTAGCTTACCCTTCTGAACTTTTATTATTAGCAATCACTTCGGGAAGTGTCATTTCAATTCTACTCTCACCATTTATTATTCCTGTCATTATGTTAAGTAGTGAAAATGGACTGAGTCCAATTAAGAATGGGTTCCAATTTAATTTGAAGTTTGCGACTGCTTTTTACTGCATCGTCCAAGTGTATTTACAAACAATGATCCATATTTGAGTTGTAAGGTGGGATGATTAGAAAGACAGAAACTGTCTTGATGTCGTCTCGGATTCAAAAATACTTAGACCGACTACTTTGTAAACGAGCTAATTTATTGAAGCCCAAACCTACTAGGTGTATTATTAATGAGGTTAGAAATTATTGAAATGAGGAGTTTTTCAAATGACTATTAAAGTAAAAGCAATTATAGGTAGTACAAGTTCAACGTCTTATAATTTAAAGATTGTGGAACACCTAAGAAAGCATTATTCAGATCAATTAGAAATAACACCTGTTTTTGTAAATAATCTTGAAATGTTTTCAATAGATATAGAAAATAATCCATCAGAAGAAGTAATGGATTTTAAAAATAACGTAAAAGATTCAGATGCTGTATTATTTGCAGTGCCTGAATACAATTTCTCAATTCCAGGTGCTTTGAAGAACGCGATTGATTGGTTATCACGTGGAGGCGACTTTACACTTCAAGGAAAACCAGCTTTCATCGTAGGATCTTCCATGGGTGCTTTCGGAAGTATTCGTGCGCAACTGCACTTAAGAGAAATCTTATCAAACCCTACATTAGCACCAGTGCTATTACCGGGAAATGAAGTTTACATCGGTGCAGTTCATACAAAGTTGAATGAGGCTGGAGAATTGACAGACCAAGCAACAATCGACTTCTTGGATATGGTGGTAAAAAACTTCGTTGAGTTTTACAATAAAACAAAAACGACTACTTTGGGATAAACAACGACTATTAAAAGGGATTAGACTTGGTGGAACATTTCAAGTTCTAATCCTTTTTTTATCACGTATTGGAGGGCGAAAAAATGAGCAACGAACAGATTGTTTCAAGGGGAATACGAAGTGTAAAAGATGTTGTATTGGAGGCCCAGTCACCAACCCATAAAGCAGGGTTAGTAATTGAACCGAATAACTGGAAGGAAGTTGACCCATTTTTATTAATGGCTGAAGACTATTTCGTGCGAGGTACATTTGGCATGCATCCTCACCGTGGAATTGAAACGGTCACGTATGTTATTGAAGGTAAGTTGGAGCATTCGGACAATAAAACAAGTGGTGGAGAATTGTTTCCTGGCGATGTTCAGTGGATGACCGCTGGTAGTGGTATTATTCACGCAGAAGAGCCTGCTGTTGGTGAAACCGTTCGCTCTTTACAATTGTGGGTCAATCTTCCAAGTGGAAAAAAAATGACGGAACCGCGTTACCAAAACATGCGTGCGCAAGATATGCCGATTCGTCATGAAGAGGGAGCAACGATTCGTGTCTTTTCTGGTTCTTCAAAGGGTGTTGTGGCAGATACGAAAAATCATGTACCTGTTACGATGGTCGAGTTTCTTATTGAGCCAGGCGCAACGGTCACACAAGATCTTCCTGGCGGTTATAATGGATTCCTTTATATAATAGAAGGTAATGGAAATTTTGGTAAGGACTGTACGTTAGGTAATAAAGGGCAAGTGCTTTGGCTTGAGCGAGGGTTAGATGCTGAACAAACCGAAGTGAAGATTCAGGCAAATGAAAAACTACATGTCATACTTTATGCGGGACAACCAATTGGTGAAGACGTTGTAGCACGCGGTCCATTTGTCATGAATTCAGAAGAAGAGATTGTTCAGGCGTTTACTGATTATAGAGAAGGAAAGTTCGAGTAATGTAAAAAAAGTGAAGCATTTGTTCACGGAGTGGGCGAATCGATGGAACTTCGATTTGCCCTTTTGCAACGATAAGTCCTGCAAGCACGTCATTATTGCCACCGTAAATGTCTTCCGGAACAATCAATTCATCAACCGAACGGAAAAGGGACAGGACAAATTGAATTGCCGCCATGCTAGATCTACGCGTGTACCCCTCATCTCCACCTTCCAAATTGGCTATCCCTTCTTCCAAAATAAAACACGGGCTACTCTTTTAGTTTTTGGCTCTTAACAACTGCATACGCTCTTTAAACAAACTTGGATAGGATAGAAATCCAAGTAACACACTTGTCACTGCGGCAGTCGTCAATAAAAGAAAAACGATTAGCAGTTGGAACTGAACTGCTTGAATTGGATCCGCGCCGGCAATGATTTGACCACTCATCATGCCCGGCAGCTGGACTAATCCTATGGTTTTTGACTTTCGATTGTCGGAATCATACTCGCTTTGATTGCAATGATGAGTTGTCTATGAATCGCTTGTTTTGGCGTTCCTCCTAGGGAGAGAATTAACTCCGTTTCATCACGATGTGTTTCAATCTCCGCGGTAAATCGATTAAGGAATAGAATCGAAAGTGCCATGGAGTTTCCGATGACCATACCGCTTCCCTACACCAGAAGGGCAGACAAGTGCCGTAATTTTACCTTTCGGGAATGAACCCGTAATTTTTTTAAAATAGGGATGTCCTCAACGGAATAACTGACATCACGAAAATGAAGAGCCGGCTCGTATAAACTGGACATAAATACAACTCCTAGAGATTATATTATCTTGCTTTTATATTCCGAAAAACAACTCTTTCAGAACTAAAACGAGTATACTGTGTATATTACTGACGACCCGACTTTCGTCAATTTTTGATGAATTCCCATTAAAGGTTGCCAAAAGTCGAGCTAATGGGGGTACGGTACGATGGATGAAAAAATATTTTGGGCATTACTCGATCACAAGGATTGGAAAATGTATCTTGTTGCAACAACAGCTGGACTTTGTTATATCGGTACGCCAAATGCATCTTTTGAAGAAGTGATAACCTGGGTGGACAAACGACTTCCAGGACATGTTCTGTTGGAAGACGCCGAAGTATTGCGGCCGTTTGCAGCTGAATTGATTGATTATATGGAGGGGCGACGTCAAGAATTTGTCATGCCGATGGATCTTCATGGGACACCGTTTCAGCAGATGGTCTGGAAGGCATTGCTAGAAATTCCGTTTGGGCAGATTGTTTCGTATACAGATATTGCGAAACGTATTCAAAGGCCAAGTGCGATAAGAGCCGTTGGAACCGCAATTGGTGCAAATCCTATTTTAATCATTGTTCCTTGCCATCGCGTCTTAACAAAAGACGGTAAACTTGGTGGTTTCCGAGCTGGTCTAGATATGAAAAAAGAGTTGCTTAGATTGGAGAAAGAATTGATTTTATCATAGATTAAGAATCATGATTTTCCAATAAATAGCTAGCAAGCGTCTATTAATGGCTTTCGATCGAACAAAAAGACAAGGTGAACTTTCCGCCTTGTCTTTTTTCATTCAATATACTTCTCAAGCTATAAAAGATGAAAGGCATCAATGCAAAAATAATGACGCGCGTAACTCCTTTTTTCTGAAAAAATCCCTTTATTACATCCATATTCACATAGCCCTTTGGCAACTGTTCATGTAGCATCTCTTATTTAGTAGTATCATCTGGTATGTCAAAGACTACAAGCCTAAACCTCTCTATTCACCGCCTTTTTTCATGAAATATTCCGATTTAGGTGTATACTTTAAACTAGAAGAATCAAAATTTTCAATTGTAGAAAGAGGGGGAGTCGCGGTGGCATGGCTTTATGTTTTATTCGCAGCGATTGTAGAAGTTTTTTGGGTAATCGGCTTACGCTATTCAGATACAGTTTGGGAATGGCTAGCTACAATTATTGCAATTATTTTTAGTTTTTATTTCATAATTAAAGCGTGTGAAAAATTGCCTTCAGGTACTGTGTATGCAGTATTTACAGGTTCAGGTGCAGCAGCGATTGTTCTAACCGAGTTCTTAGTTTTTGGTGCAGAATTTTCAATTTGGAAGGTAGTTTTTATCGGGCTTATAATTATTGGTGTCGTTGGTATTAAAGTAACGACAGAAGACAAAGTTCTAGTAGAAGGAGGCGACTGAATTGGCCTGGATTTTTCTTGTTATAGCGAGCTTTGGTGAAATTCTAGGTGTACTCTGCATCAATATTTTTAATGAAAAGAGGTCGCTTAAAAATTTACTTTTGATGGTTCTATCTTTTAGTTTTGGTTTTCTATTCTTAGCGCTAGCAATGAAAGAAATTCCAATGGGGACGGCTTACGCGATTTGGACTGGGCTCGGAGCGGCAGGCGCAGTTTTAATGGGTATTTTGTTTTTTAAAGAACCAGCAGGTTGGAAACGAATCGGCTTTTTATCGTTAATTGTTGCTGGGGCTGTCGGATTAAAGATATTCGGGTAATCACCTATGTGTTAGTAAAGAAAGTGGTGTAGGAATGGCTAAGCAATATGACTTTACGGAAGGCAATATATTTAAGCAACTCTTCATATTTTCGGCACCGATTATTTTAACGAACTTGCTTCAAATATCCTATCAGTTCATTGATAGTTTATGGGTCGGGAATTTAATTGGGGCGGATGCGCTTGGGGCAGTTGCAATTTCTGGGACTGTTATTTTTACTGTGCTTTCATTTGTTATAGGGTTAAATAACGCGGCACTGACGATACTTTCACAACAAAAGGGTAGGGGCAGTGATGAAGGAATTCGGCGTTATTTAAATGCATTTGTCGTATTACTAACCTTAATGTCTCTTTCGTTGGGAGTTATTGGATTTATATTAGCGGAACCAATTTTAACGTTGCTTGGTACACCGGACGGCATGGTAGAAATGGCTACTTCCTATTTGCAAATCAATTTTATGGGTATGGTATTTTTGTTTGGTTACAACTTTATTGGAACGGTATTCAGGTCGATGGGAGATTCAAAAACACCCTTATATTTTGTTTTAATAGCAGTATTACTAAATACCGTTCTGGATCCCCTTTTTATTTATGTTTTCGGTTGGGGAATTGAAGGTGCTGCCTATGCGACGCTATTGTCACAAGGTGTAGCTTTCGGAATTGGTATTTTCTATACATTAAATAAACAACTTGTCCCGTTTTCTAAGCCGCATAAACCGGCTAGAAGAGAAGTTCTTGATATATTAAAACTTGGAATTCCTGCGGGATTGCAAATGAGTGTAATTTCTGCAGGAGTTATGGCGATTATGAGTGTCGTCACTTCGTTTGGGCCTGCAGTTGTGGCAGGTTACGGAGCAGCCCAGCGATTGGATAGTTTGATAATGGTTCCTGCACAAGCATTGGGGACGGCCGTAAATAGTATGGTTGGACAAAACATTGGTGCTGGGAAATGGGACCGAGTACACCGAATTACATGGTACGGTTTTATTTATAACTTAATGGTTATGCTCGTTCTCGCTCTTTTAATCGTCTTATTCGCTGATTACGGCATACGTTTATTTATCCAAGAGCCGGACGCATCGCAGTTTGGTACAGATTATTTAAAGACGATTGCTTTTTTCTATCCGTTTTTAGGGATTAACTTTATTTTAAATGGTGCAGTACGTGCTTCGGGTGCGATGTTCCAAGTGCTTATCTTAAACATCATTTCATTTTGGATTCTACGCTATCCCGTTACGTATGTATTGGCGCTGATGATGGGTGAAAAAGGAATTGCTTTTGGTATTGGTATAAGTTTCGTAATTAGTAGCGTTATTTCATTCCTCTATTATAAGTATGGGCGTTGGCAAGAGGCAAAAGTGTTTGGGGATTGAGCGTCAATTTAACGGCGAAATTTATATGCGATAGATGTTCGTTCAAGTCGAAAAAAGGGTAAGTAGTGTATACTGTAGTTAATTAACCTTGCGGAAGAAGGAGAATAATATGAGTTCGAAATACGTAGATGACAGTTTAGCTTTACATACAGATCTTTATCAAATTAACATGGCGGAATCTTACTGGGCAGATGGTATTCATAATCGGAAAGCGGTCTTTGAATTATTTTTCAGGAATTTACCTTTCGGGAATGGCTATGCGTTATTTGCTGGACTTGAGCGAGTTCTTGATTATTTGAAAAACTTTAAACTAAGTGAAAGCGATCTTGCTTATTTAAGGGACGATCTCGGCTATCAAGAGGACTTCATTACTTATTTAAAGGACCTCCGTTTTACAGGGGACGTATATTCTATGGTCGAAGGCGAACTTGTTTTTGCAAATGAACCTATACTTCGTGTAGAGGCTCCTTTAATTGAAGCTCAATTAATCGAGTCGGCTTTGCTAAACATTGTTAACTATCAAACGCTTATAGCGACAAAGGCGAGCCGTATTAAACAAGTAGTTAAAGATGAAATGGTTATGGAATTCGGAACACGTCGTGCACATGAAATGGATGCGGCTATTTGGGGTGCACGGGCCACGATTATTGGTGGAATCGAAGCAACTAGTAATGTTCGTGCAGGTAAGAAGTTCGGAATTCCACTTGCCGGAACACATGCACATTCAATGGTACAAGCGTATAAGAGTGAATATGAAGCATTCCATTCCTATGCAAAACGTCATAAAGATTGTGTGTTTTTAGTGGATACGTATAATACACTTAAAATTGGAGTTCCAACAGCAATTCAAGTGGCGAAAGAGCTAGGCGACAAGATAAACTTCATTGGGATTCGTCTAGATAGTGGAGATATTGCCTTTTTATCGAAAGAGGCACGTCGTATGTTAGATGAAGCAGGATTTACGGATACGAAAGTTGTTGTATCCAATGACCTTGATGAATATACAATATTGAACTTAAAAGCTCAGGGTGCACGAGTTGATGTATGGGGGATAGGAACAAAGTTAATCACTGCCTACGATCAACCTGCACTTGGCGCCGTTTATAAGATTGTGTCAATCGAAAATAAAGCTGGTGAAATGGAAGATACAATTAAAATTTCATCGACGACTGAAAAAGTGACTACACCGGGTCGGAAAAAACTGTATCGAATTATTGACCTTGAAAATGGTAAGGCTGAAGGAGATTACATTGCGATGCATGATGAAGATCCTTCATCTGAAAAACGCATTAAAATGTTCCACCCTGTCCACACATTCATTTCGAAATTTGTTACCAACTTTGAAGCGAAAGATTTGCATGTCAAAGTCGTGGAAAGTGGAGAAGTTATTTATGACTATCCGATGTTGGAAGATATTAGAACGCACGCGAAAGAGAGTTTGGAGCTGTTGTGGGATGAATACAAACGCTCACTTAATCCAGAAGAATATCCAGTCGATCTAAGTCAAAAGTGTTGGGATAATAAAATGAGGAATATCGAAGAAGTAAAGGAAATGGTACAAGATTTTATTGAAAGGTAGGGGGCTTCTAAATGACGGCATTGCAAAAGAGGATTATTGCTGAATTGAACGTGCAACCCACTATTAGTCCTCAAGAAGAAGTACGAAAGTCAGTCGACTTCATGAAAGAATATACTCGAAAACACACGTTTTTAAACGGATTTGTTTTGGGGATTTCTGGTGGGCAAGATTCTACATTAGTAGGGAAGCTAGCCCAAATTGCCGTGGATGAATTAAATAGTGAAGACGGAACAACTCGTTATCAATTTATTGCGGTGAGACTGCCTTACGGTTCGCAATTTGATGAGGAGGATTGCGAAGATGCTTTAAAATTCATTAATCCTTCAAAAATATACACAGTGAATATAAAAGAAGCAGTAGATGCAAGTGAACATGCGCTGCTAAATGAAGGCGTATCACTTTCGGATTATGCAAAAGGGAATGAAAAAGCTAGAGAACGAATGAAAGTCCAATATTCAATTGCTGCTATGCATAACTGTGTCGTTTTAGGAAGTGACCATGCGGCGGAGTCAATCACAGGTTTCTTTACGAAGTTTGGGGATGGTGGAGCTGATTTAATGCCGATTTCTGGTTTGAATAAGCGACAAGGAAAACTACTACTTCAATTGCTTGGATGTCCAGAACATCTATATATGAAAGTTCCAACAGCAGATCTTGAAGAAGATAGACCAGCACTTCCAGACGAAGAAGCACTAGGGATTACTTACGATCAAATTGATGATTATTTGGAAGGTAAAACCATTGTAGAGGATGCTCGGAAAAAGCTAGAGGATTACTACTTCAAAGCGCAACATAAAAGGCATATGCCAATAACGACTTTTGATACATTTTGGAAATGAATGGATCCCTTTCGAGGGGTCTTTTTTTTAACCAGTTGCAATTAAAGAAAGGCACGATTAATAATTTGTGAGTAAGTAGGTTATCCTGTACGATAAGGTTATATTAAAATATATTTGTTAATCGTGAACTTTATATACATCATGATCTTCGCGTAATTATGCAAACTCATGATTGACTATTCGGACAAAGAGAGATGACGTATAAACTGGGGGAACGAAGATGATTCATAAAGAACAGATTGAAAAAGTATTAACGAATATTGAAAAAGTAATGATAGGTAAAAGAAATATCGCAGAACTAAGTCTAACTGCACTTCTTGCGGGGGGGCATGTTTTGCTTGAAGATGTCCCGGGTGTTGGTAAGACGATGATGGTGAAAGCGTTAGCAAAATCAATTGGTGCAGACTTTAAACGCATTCAGTTCACACCGGATCTTTTGCCATCGGATGTATTAGGCGTATCCATTTACAATCCAAAAGAAATGGAATTCGAATTCCGACCTGGTCCGATAATGGGAAACATCGTGCTAGCAGATGAAATTAATAGAACTTCTCCTAAAACGCAGTCGGCACTTTTGGAAGGAATGGAAGAGTCCTCAGTCACAATTGATGGTGAAACGATGCGAATACCACAACCATTTTTTGTTATGGCTACACAAAACCCAATCGAATACGAAGGGACTTATCCACTTCCTGAAGCACAACTCGACCGATTTTTATTTAAATTAAAGATGGGTTATCCTACCGGAAACGAGGAGGCGGAATTACTTCGACGTGCTGAAAAAACAAATCCAATTGACAGTTTAGAAGCTGTAATTACACTAGAAGAGTTAAAGGATATGCAAGCTGCGGTTAAAAAGGTATACGTGGATGTTACGATTCGAAATTATATCGTTGAATGTGCCGGAGCGACACGAAACAATCCATATGTCTATCTAGGAGTGAGTCCACGAGGATCACTTGCGCTTATGAAAGCATGTCAAGCGTATGCGATGTTGAATGGGCGGAATTATGTGAAGCCGGACGATGTTCAATATTTAGCTCCGTCTGTATTTGGGCATCGAATGATTTTAAAATCTGAAGCCAAGTATGAAGGGATTTCCACGGATGAAATTACCGAACGAATTTTAACGAAGGTGCGAGTACCGATTGATAAGGTTGCTCAAAGATGAAGAAAATAGGGAATCTGTTAGCTGCATACAGTAGATTCTTATTTGTGCTGTTTGTATTGGCGTCGGTATTTTCATTTGCCATGTTTCAAGGTGGGAAAGTAAGTTGGACAATTTTCTACGTTTTAATCCCATTTATTGCTTATTCATTACTGTTGTTTTTTTATCCGCTAAGTACAGTTACTGCAGAACGAATCATTCTAACGCCTACTGTTCAAAAGGGTGGTAAGTATAAGGTTGCAATGACGGTCAAAAGAACTAGCCGATTTCCTTTGTTGTATGTTGTTTTGACAGAAAAGTATGAGGGTGTAGAAATTCCGAATCTCGCAGGAGATAAGTTGAAACACTTTTTTGTTTTTGGATTTAAAAACGAAGTGCACTGGGAATATGAAGTGCAGAACATGCCTCGCGGAGAACATGTGATACAAGGTGTACAAATGGAGTTGTTGGACTTTTTTGGTTGGATTCGAAAAGTCCACTTTATAGAAATCGTAAATTCTGTAATCGTTTACCCCAAAATAACTGATATCGATTATGTTCCAATGGCAACCCAATACGAAAGAGGGGTATCGGTATCGCCGTTAAACATTGTGAAAGATACGACAATGGCGACTGGTGTCAGAGATTATCAGACAGGTGATAGAATGTCTTGGATTCACTGGAAATCGTTCGCGAGAACACAAACCCTGATGACAAAAGAATTTGAAGATAGAAGATCACAAGAGTTATTTATCGTTTTGGACGGACGTGCTTCGGACGTGTTTGAAGAACAAGTAGAACTAACTGCTTCTATTGTAAGGGCGGTTTCGAATCACCAAGCAGGACTTGGTCTCGTAACGACGGGTTCTAAACAAACTGTATTTCCTTTTATTCAAACGGAAGAAGAGGTGCAGAGGGTTCTCACTCATTTGGCTAAGGTTAAGCCTGTTAGCAATTCATCGGTTAACTATTCGACAGGATTTGGAAGTGAACTTCAACAAGCAAGTACAATGGTAGTAATTACAGGAAACCCGGATTGGGCATTTATTCAATCTGTTGTGCAGCGCGCGATGAATATTCGTTCTGTCATCTGTTTTGTAGTTCGAAAAAAAGACGACAAGAAGAGTACTACACTACACGAGGATATCGAAAAGGCGGAAAAGCGTGGAGTCACTATCCGTTTAATAACGCCACAGCAATTTTCTGATGCGTTTAAAGAGGTGGTGCATTTATGAGTGAAAAATGGACGAATAGACTACTTCAAGTTGTACTATATACACTTTCATATTTTCTTCTAAGGGAATGGCTCATGCCAGTTATGGAACTTAGCGACACGGATTACTTGGAGCTTTTCCTTCTATTTATTGCGCTAACCTTTCTTCTTTACTTTGCTCAAGTTAGATGGTGGATATCAGGTCCGATAAAACTACTGTACATATTTAGTGTGCTAAATTACATTTATTTAAATAAAGTACTATTTACACTAGAAACAAGTAGTGCATTGCTGGACGATATTATTTCTAATTTCATGATTATTTTAAATGGTAATTGGGATGAGTTAACGAATCCTTTTCGAACGGTTTTATTCTTTTTGCTTCTCTGGATGACCACGTATCTCATTCGTCACTGGATTGAAGTGAGAAGAAATATTCTACTTTTTTATGCAATGACAGTTATCTTTATAGCTTTTATGGATACATTTAGTGGGTACTCTGGAGAAGGTTCAGTTTTTCGGATTATGATCTCTGGTCTGTTATTGCTCGGGATATTGACTATATTAAAATTAACGAAAAAGAGCAATGTGTCTCTTTCGGGTAGCGTTTTTGTGACGATTGCTGTCCCACTCTTATTTGTACTTACCCTAGGTGGGGTTTTAGCGAACGTCTTGCCCATCCAATCAGCTTTTTGGCCTGATCCAGTATCTTACATTACTTCGAAGGCAGAAGGTGCAGGTGAAAAAGAGGGGGCCGGAGGAATTGCAAAAAGTGGGTATGATCCCAATGACTCAGCACTTGGTGGTCCATTTGTACAAGATGATACACTCATATTTGAAGCGGATGTCGAGCGAAGGCAATATTGGAAAATCGAAACTAAAAATACGTATACGTCTAAAGGCTGGGAGCAAATTGTAGAAGAGCAATCCCAAGTAATTTACGAAGCGGGCATGGATATGGGGGAACTAGAGTTTAGTGAAGAGGTAAAACTCGAAAAGGAAAAACAAGCTCAAGTTGCAATGTCTGAAAAGTACCCTTTTCTTATGTATCCCTATGGATTGACGAAGGCAGTTTCAAATGAAGATGTTTTGTTTTTACGTTTGGAGGACTCTGGACAATATCGTACTTTGAAAGATAATCGTGAAAGTTCATTAGATTCCTATGAACTAAGCTATGTAGAGCATGATTTTAGTTTGAAAAGATTAAGAGAAACATCGATGGAGTCTCTATCAGCGTTAGGCGAAGAGTTCTCTGAATATCTTCAGCTTCCTGAGGAACTTCCTGAACGAGTTAAAGAGTTAGCGCTAGCTACGACTGAAAATGCGGGTAATGTATATGACAAAACAAGAGCGATTGAGCGATATTTTGCTAGAAGTGGTTTTGTTTATGATCGAAAAGACGTAGCGATTCCTGAAGAACAGGATGATTATGTGGACCAATTTCTTTTTGATACGAAAAGAGGATATTGCGATAACTTTTCAACATCTATGGTCGTAATGTTGCGATCCGTCGGTATCCCAGCACGCTGGGTGAAGGGGTTCGCACCAGGCGATTTAGGAAAGAATTCAGAGGGGCAACGAGTTTATAAAGTTACTAACAACGAAGCACATTCATGGGTAGAGGCATATATGCCGGGTATTGGATGGATGCCATTCGAACCAACTATTGGTTTTAACGGAACGGCTACAATAGATTATGATATCGAGTTAGAAGACAATGACCCTGAAGTACCTGAACAACAAAAGCAAGCGGAAGAGAATCCGGAAAAACCGGAGAAGGAAGAAACGAAAATGACTAGCTTTGACATTGCTAAGTCATTTGAAACGTTTGGTTTATGGGTATTAAAATACGTATGGGTGCTTATTTTGTCTATGGCAACTGTCACATTGATTATTTGGCAACTGTTTAAAAAGAGGATTAAGTGGATGCCTAAGCTACTAATCTCGGCTGCACGTTCAAGTAAACCGAGCTGGGATAATTATTCAAAGCAGTATAAACGATTGCTAAAACAATTAGATCGATTTGGATTGCCACGCAAGCAAGGAGTGACGCTATCTGCTTATGCGGTTTATGTTGATAGCTTTTTTGGAGGTAGTTTAATGAAGGAATTAACGCATGCTTATGAAAAGGGATTATATGGTGATGTTCAAGAGGAACAGGATTGGCAAGAATTAATGAAAGTTTGGGAAGATTTAATTAATAGGACTTCGGGTTGATTTTTGACAGCGTTCGCAGTAAAATTATAAAAAGAATAACCTAAGAATGTACTCATAGATGTCCGGGCACTTAATACGGAAGTTTCTGCAAGGGTGTTGGATAGTATATTTAGTTTTGTTTTCACACCTTTGTGGATCATGAGACGCGTGGAAGGATGGTCTTTCTAACGCGTCTTTCTATTTGAAGCAATTTTAGAATTAACAGGAAGAGGTGGTTTCATTGTCAACAGCTCCTTTATTGGTCGAACAGGAAAAGGTAGTCGTCATCGATTATGGAAGTCCGTATAGCCAACGTCTAACTCGCATGATTCGAGACTTTGGAGTATACAGCGAATTACATCCCCACACAATTACAGTGCAAGAAATCCAAGGGATGAATGTTGCTGGAATTATTTTATCAGGTGGTCCACTTTCAGTTGAAGATGATAATGCATACGGGATCGATTCTGAAATCTTCTCAGCAGGTATTCCTATACTTGGTATTTGTTATGGAATGCAGCTAATTGTGAAGCAATTCGGTGGAGAACTAGAGAAAGTATCTGAACGTACATACGGTTTGGAGAAGCTAACGTTCAATACGGCCTATTCTTTATTTGCGGGGCAAGATGAAACACAAGATGTTTGGTTAAGTCAAGGAGACCTTGTCAAAACCCTTCCGCAAGGATTTACAAATTGTGCGAGCGGTAATGCGTGTGAAATTGCTGCGATTATTAACGAAGAGAGTAAGATTTATGGTATCCAATATAATCCTGAATCTCCAGATACTACTCACGGTGAAGAGTTTCTTCGTCGCTTTATCTTCGATATTTGCGAAGCAAAAGATGAATGGACAATGGCTAAGTTTATTGAAATCGAAGTTGAAAAAATACGTTCAACTGTTGGCGATAAAAGAGTTCTCTGTGCGCTGAGTGGCGGTGTAGACTCCTCTGTAGTTGCTCGACTTTTACACCATGCAATTGGTGATCAGTTAACATGCATGTTTGTCGATCATGGTTTACTTCGTAAAGGTGAAGTAGAGAGTGTAGTTGAAACTTTTAGTGGGAAATTTAATATGAATTTCATTAAAATTGATGCACGCAAACGCTTCTTAGATAAGTTGACGGGTGTTTCTGATCCTGAAGAGAAGCGAAAAATTATTGGTAATGAATTCATAGCTGTATTCGATGATGAAGCAGCAAAGCTTGAAGGGATTGACTTCCTTGCTCAAGGGACAATCTATACAGATATTCTAGAAAGTGGTACGTTAACAAAAGAAACCATTAAGTCTCACCATAACGTAGGTGGATTACCAGAAGACATGGATTTCGAATTGATTGAACCGCTAGCGGCTTTATTTAAAGACGAAGTCCGAGCAGTTGGAAGCGAACTTGGTTTGCCAGATACAATTGTTTGGCGTCAACCATTCCCAGGACCTGGGCTTGGAATTCGTGTACTTGGTGAAATAACAGAAGAGAAACTGCATATTGTTCGTGAATCGGACGCAATCTTGCGCGATGAAATCGCAAAAGCAGACCTTGAAAGAGCGATATGGCAATACTTTACGGTACTTCCTGATATCCGAAGTGTTGGGATTACGGATGGCAAACGTACGTATGACTATGCGATTGGGATACGTGCAGTAAATTCGGTTGATGGGGTAACTTCAGATTGGGCTAAAATCCCTTGGGAAGTACTTCAAAAGATTAGTTCACGTATGACATCGGAAGTCCCGGGTATCAACCGCGTACTTTATGATGTGACGAGCAAGCCACCTTCAACAATTGAGTGGGAATAATTAAATAAAAACATCGTATAAATCCAGGAATATGGCTTGGGAGTCTCTACCAGAACACCTTAAATGTTCTGACTACGAATGACGGATGGGAAATTGCCACTTTTTTTAAAGGTGGCAAAATTCTGTTCGCTAATATCAAAATGGAAGGATTCTACTTCCGTTTTTGATATGTAGAGACGAAGCATGCGATTTAGAGTCGTGTGCTTTTTGTTTTCATAAAATTAATACGATGAAATACTAGGAATTTATTAAGTAATATTTAAATATGAAGTAGAGGACGGTAAACTGATGAAAAAATATTTTGAGTTTGATAAACTCGGAACGAACTACAGGCAGGAAATAATCGGTGGAGTTACAACGTTTCTAGCGATGGCTTACATATTGGTGGTCAATCCACTTATGCTGTCATTGGATTCAGTAGCTGATTTACCTGATGCAATGCGAATGGATAAAGGTGCTGTATTTGTTGCCACAGCTTTAGCCGCTGCAGTTGGATCACTATTCATGGGGATTATCGCAAGATACCCAATTGCACTTGCTCCTGGAATGGGTTTAAACGCATTTTTCGCTTATACCGTAGTACTTACATATGGTATACCTTGGCAAACAGCGTTGACGGGTGTGTTATTTTCCGGACTTATTTTTATAGTTTTATCTTTAACAGGCATTCGTGAAACAATTATTAATGCAATTCCCGCACAGCTTAAATATGCAGTCGGTGCAGGGATAGGTCTTTTCATTACGTTCCTAGGCTTCCAAAACGCGGGAATTATTGTCGCGGATCCAGCTACTCTAGTTGCCTTAGGTGATCTGTCTCAAGGTCCGACCTTACTCGCTATCTTTGGACTTGTATTAACAGTTGTCTTGATGGTTCGTAAAGTAAAAGGAGCTATTTTTTATGGAATGATTGCTACAACAATAGTAGGTATGCTTGTAAAGTTGATCGAAGTCCCTAAGCAAATTGTCGGAGAAATTCCAAGTGTTAGTTCGACATTCGGTGTTGCACTCGATCCAATAGTTAATGATCCGGGCTCTTTATTTACAGTACAATTTTTAATTGTTGTTGTTACATTTTTGTTTGTCGACTTCTTTGATACTGCAGGTACACTTGTTGCCGTAGCCAATCAAGCAGGTCTAATGAAGGATGATAAGTTACCGCGAGCAGGAAAAGCACTCCTTGCAGATTCGCTTGCAACAGTAACCGGTTCACTCTTTGGTACATCGACGACTACATCTTATATTGAATCTTCAGCTGGCGTAGGTGCTGGAGCAAGAACAGGTTTTGCCTCCGTTGTTACAGGAGTACTCTTTCTATTAGCGTTATTTTTCTCGCCAATACTTATGGTCATTACACCCCATGTGACTGCACCTGCTCTTGTGATTGTTGGAGTTCTAATGGTTTCTTCATTAGGAAACATAGAATGGAAGCAGTTTGAAATAGCAGTGCCTGCATTTTTGACGATTATTGCAATGCCGTTAACATATAGTATCGCTACGGGTATCGCAATCGGATTTTTATTCTATCCAATTACAATGGTTTTAAGTGGCAGGAAAAAAGAAGTTCATCCTATAATGTATGGAATGTGGGTAATATTCCTACTGTATTTCATATTTGTTAAATAGTAATGATGGCTAACGATTTCCCTTTAACAAAAAGGGGAATCGTTTTTTTGGTCCAAAGACAAAATGTAGTTGTTCTACAAAATACTTGGAGTTTCGAGTTATGTGAAAATAGTATTCACTCTTTCTTTCTTGTAACAAACTTGTTACTTGAATTATTAGAAGAATGAGTTATAATAGAGGTTGAACAGCTTTTGAATTACTTTTACAAAAGTGTTGACAACTGTTTAATGTTTTGTTATATTTAAGGAGTCGCAAAAACGAACACCATATACCGACAAAACGCGACAGTGAAAAACTTAACAATGAACCTTGAAAACTGAACAGCAAAACGTCAAGAATAAACGATTGGATGTTATTTTTAGAATAGTATTCAATTGATAGAAACAAACCGAACCTTCGGGTTCAAGTCAGCAAGAAATGAGCAATCATTTTCTTCTGTAATAACTGCTGGCGTTCGAGACGTAGTGAAGTGCTAGGAAACGAGTGAGAGAAGAAGGGAGCGTACTTTTGGGTACGTGACCGACTGAACGAACGAAGTTGACAACGCAATTCGCTATGTATCGGACGCCAGATATTATGGAGAGTTTGATCCTGGCTCAGGACGAACGCTGGCGGCATGCCTAATACATGCAAGTCGAGCGAAACTTATAGGAGCTTGCTCCTGTAAGTTTAGCGGCGGACGGGTGAGTAACACGTGGGCAACCTGCCCTGCA
>NZ_JBTLRN010000012.1:0-77654 GCF_054482775.1 Sporosarcina sp. CAU 1771
GGTGAGCCGCATCGGATCGCTATCGCTCCCTGCTGGGTCTCACCTGTCCCGCTTCATCCCGCTGGAGTCGCCGCTCTGCACTCCAATCAACGGAATGTACTGTAAACTAGAATCCCAGACGCTAAATAGCGCTTCATTTTTCGATTTAATCGAAAATGAAGGAAGATGAGTAAGAACAATCAAAGGAAAAGGAGTCAATTCGTTCAAAATCGAACGAATTGACTCCTTTTTGATTTTCGAAACCATTATAAATTAAAAAACGTAAGTTTTTCAGTGGCCTAAGTATGACCCGGTATGGACTTTCCATATATTATTGTGCTGAATAGCCACCATCGATAACAAGTTCTGCACCTGTTATGAATGAAGCTTCATCAGAAGCTAAGTAAAGTACTGCATTCGCAACATCTTCTGGTTGACCAAGTCGTTGTAGTGGCGTCATTTGTACCATACGATCGACTAGCGCTTTTGTTTCACTTAATTTAGCTGACATTGGCGTCTCAATAATTCCAGGGAAAACAGTGTTGACCCTAACACCTGAGCGACCATACTCTGTTGCAGCTGCTTTAGACATCGCACGTACAGCGCCTTTAGATGCAGTATACGTGTTAAAACCCATTCCGATTTGTGCCGTGAATGAAGAAATATTAACAACAGATCCTTTGCCCTCTTTCACCATATAAGGAATAACATGTTTCATCCCAAGAAATGGACCGAATCCGTTAATCGTTAACATAAACTGCCAATCTTCAAGAGTTGTGTCTGCTGCACGCTTCTCAGAAGAGACACCTGCATTGTTAATAAGAATATCAATACGACCAAATTCTTCATAAATTTCAGCAGCAACTTTTTCCCATGCCTCATCAGAAGATACATCCAAAACTTTTCCATATACCTGATTTGGCTTCAATACAGCTTGTAAGCCAACCTCGTTAATATCCGTTGCAATTACTTTAGCACCTTCTGATGCAAATAGTTCTACCATATTTGCTCCCATTCCTGATGCTCCCCCTGTAACAAGTACTACCTTATTTTCTAAACGTCCCATAAAAAAAACTCCTTTTTAAATGTATTATTGTTTATCTCTTAATTAGTTTAATGTTAAACAGTTTCACTTTAAACTTCAAGTATTCGGTACTAAGAAATTTGAGTAAGTACGATTTTTTATCTTCATTTTATTCGTACAAAAAATCAAAAAAAGCTGCTTGTACAATTTTTTCATTGTACAAGCAGCTGGCTTTCCTCATCGCTTAGACGAGATTATGTTTTTGGATGAAGTCTTTCAAGATTGAATTTAAATTCGGTGAACCGATTTCGTCTAGCTCATAGTGAACACGTGTCGTCGGCTTATTGATAGAAATAATACGAGTTAAATCCATTGGTGTTCCGATGATAACAGCATCACAATCTGTCTGATTGATTGTATCTTCAAGGTCTTTCAACTGGTCTTCACCGTAGCCCATTGCTGGAAGAACATTTGTAACGTGGCTATATTTTTTAAATGTATCTATTAAGGATCCAACCGCAAATGGACGAGCATCTACAAGTTCCGATGCACCCAAACGTTCTGCCGCAACAGTTCCCGCACCTATTTTCATCTCTCCATGAGTTAAGGTCGGTCCATCTTCAACGACTAAGACACGTTTACCTTTAATTAGTTCTGGGTTATCTACTGTAATTTTAGAGTCCGCTTTAATAATCACACTATCAGGACTCACACGTTTGATGTTATTTTCTACAATTTGAATCGACTCTTGAGGCGCACTATCGATTTTATTGATAATGTTTATATCGGCTGTACGTAAGCAAACCTCACCTGGATAGTATTTCAATTCGTGACCAGGACGATGTGGGTCCAAGACATTTATCGCTAAATCTGGCTCATAGAAAGAGAAGTCGTTATTTCCGCCGTCCCAAAGAATTACGTCACAGCCATCAGGGTCATTCTCAGCTGCAGCTAATATATCTGCATAGTCAACACCTGCATAAATAATGTTTCCACGCGTTACATGTGGCTCATACTCTTCCATTTCTTCAATCGTACAATTATGTTTCTTCAAATCTTCGACAGTTGCAAAACGTTGAACACGCTGTGCATTCAAATCACCGTAAGGCATTGGATGACGAACAGCTACGACCTTTAAATCATGCTCCAGTAACGTTTCGATTACTTTTCTTGATGTCTGACTTTTACCCGTTCCAGTACGAACTGCGCAAACGGAGATAACCGGCTTATTACTTTTAATCATCGTACTTTTCGGACCTAGCAATGTGAAATTAGCACCCGCTGCATTTACAAGTGCTCCAATACCCATTACAGCCTCATACCCTATATCGCTATATGCGAAAATACATTCATCTACTTGTAACTCTTGAATTAGCTCTGCCAATTGATCTTGTGAATAAATAGGTATTCCCTCTGGATATAGTTCACCCGCCAATTCTTTAGGATATCTACGACCATCAATATCAGGTATTTGTGCTGCTGTAAAAGCAACTACGTTATAGGCTTCGTTTCCTCGGTAATATGTATTGAAATTATGAAAGTCTCTTCCGGCTGCACCGATAATAATTACATTTTTTTTCGTCATTTATATTTCCTCCTACAGTACTAAATATTTTATAATTATAACTCTGGTTGTATTTTAATGCAACAGAAAACTTTTGTTTTTTCAAGGAATTCTTCAGTTTTGATTCTCCCTCCCAATTAGCGGGAAGCAAAAGTATTGAGTACTTAAAGTTGTATTTACTAACAGATAAAACCCACGCCTTTTCTTTCATATTTCATACACTAAAGTAAATGTTAATCGATTTTTTTTAGGAAGGAGGGGGCAATTCAGAATGGAAAATAATCGTTGCATTTGCCAATCGATGAAAAGATTGCAAGAAGAACAAGAACTATTATCTTGGAAAGACGTCGATTTTCAGTTTATATGCCATGCTAAAAAAATGGATACGATTCCCTTTATGATTTTTAACAACAAATGTACTGACCCTTTTGTTGCACGTTATAAATGTATTGAAACTACCTATTTTCGGTTAGAAAGTATACTTGGCAATACTTGCTGTGCCCAACTTTCACTACTCGAAGCACTAGATATCGAAGGAAACCCCGCGGACTTCTGCGATGATATTTACACTCTTCGGAAAACCAAGGGGTGTATCATCGTAAACTTAAATTGCTTCTGCGCTATTAATCCACTCCCTCCAGAACTTGTTAATCGTCCACTTCCCATCATTGAACCGAAATGGTAGGCAACTCTTACTATTGTCCTTACCTTCTTCAATCATCGCAACTTTAACGGTTGTGGTGTTTTCTAATTAAGTATTCCATTATGAAATAATCCTCCAAAACCTGAACGATTGTCCTTACAACTTTGATTGTATTTGAATGTACTAGATAAGAGTTGCAGAAAAGTTAAAAGGAGATAGTTTTATGACAGTAATCGGAATGTTACATCATCGAAAAGACCCTAAGACCGTTATTAAGTCTTACGCCTATGCAGTCGTCGCCAAAGCAGAAGGAGCCGACTTCTTTTATTTTTCCCCAGGAGAAGTAAATTTCGTCAATCGTTCAATCCGCGGACAAGTTTATGAAAGTGGTGAATGGAAAAGCAGAGTCATGCCCTTTCCAGACGTCATTTATAATGCAGGAAGCCCAGAAAAATTGGCAAAATCAAAAGAGATTATTGGTAAATTACAAAAGGTAATCCCTTTTACTACTCACTCCATTGGTAACAAGTGGAACGTTACCGAACGATTAAAAGAGGCAAAGGAATTCTCAAACTATTTAATACCAACTGAGGTTGTAAGAAATACCGACAACTTTTTCAAGTTTATAAATGCGTTTAAACGTGTTGTATTTAAGCCAATGGATGGAAGGAAAGGGCAAGGCATTTATTTCATATCAAAAATTGCAGATGGTTTTCGAGTCGCTAAGAATTCAACAACATTAACGTACACAAAAGAACAACTGACCTCATTGATAAGTTCAACTCTTTCAACCGGAAAATTTATTGTTCAACCTTATATCCAATCCATTACGAAATCGGGGCAAGTGTTTGATTTCAGGCTCCACATACAAAAAAATGGAGAAGGTAACTGGGTTATCACAACCATTTATCCACGTGTTGCTCCTAAAAATTCAATTATTCCCAACATTAACAATGGAGGTTTCACCAATTATTTAGACCCTTTTTTACAACAGGAATTTAAAGAAGATGCCATCAATATAAGGCGGACGTTGGAATTCTTTTCTTTAGCCCTAGCCAATCATTTAGACGAACTTCAAATGGTTCAATTTGGAGAGGTTATAGATGAAATTGGAGTAGATATAGGACTAGACGAAAACCATAAACTTTGGATTTATGAAGTAAATTGGCGACCTGGATGTCCACCTGCATTTTATTTGGAATTGGATGTTGTGATCAACTCGATTAAATATGCCATGTATTTAGCAACTCATCAACAAGAAATTAAGGATAAAATAAGGGAAACAAAGAAAAAATACATCACTCAAAAAGAGGATGTTCCAATTATCGCGATAACCGGTAGTGCGGGTAAAACAACTTCTAAAGCATTCCTTGCATCCATTCTTTCCAAGAAGTGGAATATATTTGAATCGAAGGATTACTGGAATACAACAGAACATACAATAAAACATGAAGCCGAAATCAATGAATCTCACAAGGCGGTTGTATTGGAGTATGGAATGGCTTACCCCGGTGTAATTACTGACCATTGCAGCATTATTAAGCCGAATATAAGCATTGTGACAAATGTAGGACTTGCGCATGTCGGAAACTTCGACGGGGACATTAAAAAAGTTGCCAAAGCCAAATCTGAATTAATCCATGGAATGGATCAAAAAGGAATTCTTGTTATTAACAAAGATGACCCTAATTCCAAGTTTCTTGAAACTAGTCGATTCAAAGGCCAAATAGTTACAACAGGTATACTATCTTCAGCTGACTACAAAGCCTACGCGGTAACGTACGGAGACAATGGCATGAATTTTAAAATGAAATTAAAGGGCCAAGAGATTTCGCTTTTCATACCTATCTTAGGGGAGCATCATGTCTACAATGCACTCAATGCAATTGCAATTGCTGATTACTTAGGATTTACTCCACTTGAGATAAAATTAGGACTGCTTTTTAAGAAGCCACCAAGAAGGATGACCATCTATAATTGCCAAGATAATATTACACTCATTGACGATACGGTACACTCACACCCGCAAGGAGTAAAAGCTGCTATTGACGTTCTGTGTTCCATTGGTAAGCACCGAAAAATAGCCATTATTGGTCAAATGAGAGAGTTGGGTGAATTAAGAGAAGAAGAATATCGGAAAGTTGGCGACTATGTTTGTGAGCAGGAAGTGGATGTATTAATCACCTATGGTTTTCGAACAGAAGAAATTGGCGATCAAGCAAAGCTAAAGGGATTTTCACCGGAAAATAGTTACCACTTTACCAACCGCGAGAAATTACATGATTTGTTAGCGAAAATGATCCAAAAAGATGACACAATCCTGGTCAAAGGTGCCAGTAAAACAAATATGTTTGATACCGTCAAGTTTATTGACGACTCATTCAGTTAACTTGCTAAAACACAAAGGACACCGCCGGAATAAAATAGCGGTGTCCTTTGTGTTTTACAAGGTTCGATTAGTCTTCTGTCAGATGAAATTCAATTTCTTTAGCTGCATTTTTGGCGTTCTGTTTAGCTTCGTCCAAACTGTCTCCTGTCGCGATTACGTATGCGTATCGATGCCCCATAGATAGCGGTGGAATCAACTTTGTTCCTTTCCGAGGTTTCACGTATACTTCGACAACTCCGGGAGACTTTCTAGCTCTAGCCTTCCCCGTCACTTTTTCAAGAATTCCCTGTTTTGAAACAATTACATACTGTGTAAACACATAATTCTTATGTTGTTGTTTTAGTGAAGGAGTTTCCCCTATGTATAATTTTAGGGTCTCTTCTACTAAGTTAAAACCAAAAGCAGCTTCAATCATTTTATTCATTGCACCACCGGAGATTCTGGGATTAATTTCAATTAACTTCCACCCGCTATTACAAAGACGTAGCTCCAAGTGAAGTGCACCGTTTTCAATTCCAAACTGTTTGACAATTGAATTTAATACTTGTTCAATCCCATCTCTTATCTCATTTGGAACGGTTGCAAGTACCGCATACCCAGTAATAATAAATCGTTTTCCCTGTGTGATCTCTTGTTTTATAATTCCTGCGATTTGAATTGTATTGTCATGGATAAGAGCCTCTACAAGATACTGCTCTCCTTCAATATATTCCTCGACAATAATGGAATCAGTGGGGTTTCGCTTACTTATTCTCTTGATGCATTTATTTAGTTGTTTTTTTCCTTTTGCGAGAAGAACATCTTTGGAACCCGTGGAAATTGAAGACTTGACCATTACTGGATACAAGAGACCGCTATCCGATAAATTTACTGCCTCACTTTCTTTAGGTGTAATCACTATAAATTTTGGTGTATACGGTTGCTCTTCAAGGAAAGTCCTTGTTTCAGCTTTATCTTCCATTATTTTGATAGAGCTAGAAGAGGTCTTATTTTGACAGTATATATCAGAAAGAATCGACGCCAAATGAACATTGGAATCAATAAAGCTCACGATAGCCTTGATTTCCCTGCCTTTCAATTGAAGCGTATCTATTTCTTTTTTCAATCTAGCAAGTGATTCGAAGCCAATCAAAATCATTTCATGTACATCCTTATATGCTTCCCGTTGAATCAATTGCTTTTCATTATTCGTAAAAACGACTGTGAAATAACCCATTTTTTCAGCTGCTTTAATAGCTTCTCTACTTGAACCTGATTTATTTGTTCCTATAAAAACAATTGACCTCAAATAATTCACCCTTTCAAATACTTTGAATTAGACAACTCTTTCTATATGTATGAAACAAACCGTCCCTTCTATAGTTACGTACCCCATATAAAGTAAATCAATTTTCATCAGGTAACACGTACAAGCACGGACGGTATTTAGACATATGATGAGTAACGAGAAAGGAGTGAAAAAGTAGCAATGAAACCACTCACAGTTATGCAACTAAGAATCGCTATTAATGGAGAATTAATTCAAGGGTCTGATGATGTGATTGTAAAGCACGGCGCTTACCGAATTAAGCAAGTAAAAAAGCCAAACACAGTTCTTTTTTCTAGGAAAAGGATTGTTAGTTTGAAAGGTTTAATGGAATTTTTTCCGATCATTCTTGTGACAGATCAGGAGACAAACCATCCGAATCAAATCAACAATTTAATTATCATTAAAGTAAAGAATACACAAGTCGCGTATTTACAGTTTATTGATTATTACCGTAATTTATTTGAACTTCCTGTCGTTGCAATTACGGGGACGTCTGGAAAAACAACTACAAAAGAAATGATTAGACATATTCTTGCCGCAGATAAAAAAGTTACAGCGACAAACAGCACAAGTAATTCTCGAACTGCTCACTTACACTACCTTCTCGGCATAGATGATGACACAGAAGTGGCCGTTTTTGAAACGGCTGTAGGGGCACCTGGAGACGTACAAAAAGCGGGAAATATATTCAAACCGACAATAGGAATTATTACAAATATAGGTGCACATCATTTAAATTATTGTACGACGCTTGAGTCTTATATTCATGCCAAAGGCGAAATGATGGATGCCCTTAATCACACAGGCGTACTTATTATTAATGCCGAAGATAAAAATAGTAAAAAGATAGATTTAAAAAGGTATCGGGGTCGATTAATTACAGTAGGAAAAAATTCATCATGTCACTATAAGGCAAGTGAAATTACCTATTATAAGGACGGAATGCAGTTTAACTTAAACCACAAGCAAAAAAAATATCCAATGTTCGTACCGGGATTTGGAGAGCACCAAGTTTATAATGCACTGGCTGCATTGGCTGCGGCCCATGAAATTGGAGTTTCTATTGAAGATGCAGGGGATCGACTGAAAACATACCCTAGATACAATAAGCAACTTCAAGTTTTCGAAGGAATAAATGGCAGTACTCTTATCGATGATACATGGAGTATTACAACAACTTCATTGGAAGCTGCCTTAAATGTACTAAACGATATTTCTAGTGGAAAAAAAAGAGTAGCAATTATAGGAACTATAACTGATTTAGGATCTTGGGGAAATATTATTCATAAAGAAGCCGGTGATCTTATCTGTGAAATTGGAGTAGATGTGCTGATTACTATTGGTATGCATGCACATATAATTGCGAACCAAGCAATAAATAAATGTCCAAGAACACAAGTTCATGCTTTTAACAATAATATCCTAAGCTATGAATTGATATATCAAATCGCCGATGAAAATACAATTATACTTATTAAAGGAGATATGTATAGCAAACCCATTATCGAATTAGCTGCTAGGCTCCGAAAAAAGGATTAACTTTTCTTAACATGGACAAACACCGCTCCACATTACAAATGTCTTTAATATAGTAAGATAGTCTGCTTGAAAGGGGGTGATAAAAATGGGTAATGTATGTCCATGTGGAGTAACTGTAAATGCTTGTTCGGAAAATAACAATGTTATATTTCACGGTAAGAGAGGGACTGTAAAAGGTAACTTAACTTATTTAGCCTCTGTCTGCATCACAACACTTGAAGCAGCTACACTCTCATTAGAATTTGAAGATACCAAATATTACGGAAAGCACAGCTTTTTATTTACCGCAGATGCAATCACATCTGTTGTCTGTAAGAAGGAGGGCGAGAACTGTTTAGTAACTGTTAAAGGGACTGGAAAAGTTAACGGAGTATCGTATGCCTTTGAAGCAGTCTTTAAAGATTTGAATGCAATGGCAAACTTCGATAATGTGTTAAGTTTCGTAATTTCAGGTTTCTTCGATCAAAACGGCGCGGCACCTGTACCGCAAGGTTCGATTAGTGCATTGGGCTGTCAAGAATTGTAACAGTCCTAAAAACTCTTGGCTAAAAAGCCAAGGGTTTTTCTACCACTTAAGGAAGGTGGAAGCATGAGATTTAGCAGAGGTCGATTCAACCAATATGAACTCTTAAAATCAGATAAAGAAGTTTCAAACTATTTAGTTGAAAAAGCATTATTTTCAGAAGCATCATTCTTTCATTTTATCGAAAAGTATAAAGTGATTGTCATTAAACCAGCTTTTGGCCCTGGTGAAATTTGTGTATCTGTAAATAATGACGAGATTACCATCAAGTCGATTTCTAATTCCATCACTTTCAATAACAAACAAGAAGCTTTTAGACACCTATTAGATTTTGAAGTGAAGCAGAAGTACCAGATTGTTCAAGAAGTTAAAACTACTTCACGATGCCCTTTTATGCACTTACTTACTGTTCATCGAAAGTCACCAATTGACAAGTGGCAGGTAGTATCTAAAATAACAAATCAGAAAGGGATAGGATGCTTTGTCTCATTGATTATTAATTCTAAAATAATCAAAGCTTCCATCCTAGCTGCAGAAAAACTTGGAATTGCATATCCTTTATGCCAGACAATTGTAATTGAAATTGTAAATAGTTTGAATGGAGCGCTTTGGATTCAGGATACGATTTTGCATGGATCAACAAGTAAGTGGTCACAATACCAAACACTACTTAGGAAACGTTCGCTTAGACCGTTCATTCCTCACACCGAGCTACTTACCAAAGAAACGATGGACCATTTTCTTAGCCAATACAATGAAGTAATATTAAAGCCTTGTATTGGTCAACAAGGTAATGGAATCATACAAATATCTCAACTTAAATCAAATACTTTTAAAATACATTTTGGTATTAGAAGCATTAAAATAGTAGGTTCTGAAGAAACTTTTCAATTTATTAATGAACACTACCTTTTAGATAAGTACTACCTTGTTCAACAAAAAATCCAATTGGCGACAATTAATCAATGCCCAATGGACGTAAGGGTCATTACACAAAAAATCAATTCAACTTGGAAGGTTACCGGTAAGCTAGTAAGAATTGCAGCTAATAATTTCATTATTACGAATGCTGCTCAGAAACTACTACTACTTGAAGATGCGATAAGAAATTCTTCTCTTTACCATAGTAAGTACAAACGGCTTGAACAAAAAATAGATAAGTTAAGTATTACTGCCGCTCAACATCTTGAATTATCCCAATTTATGCTTACAATAATAGGCTTTGACATTGGAGTTACTCATGATGGTCAAATCTGGATTATCGAAGGAAACTATGTGCCTAGTGTCTCCATGTTTAACCAATTGGAAGATAAGAAGTTTTATAAGGATATTTTGGATGCTAGGAAAATGTCATTGTAGCAGAAAGGAGGAAATATATTGAAACCATTATTAATAAAAGATATAAGGATCTTACTTAAAGGCAAATTGATATGCGGTTCGGAAAACTGGAAAGTTACGGATGCAATTTATTATAAAAGGCATGATTTAACGAAGACACACACGCTTTTATTTGTTAACAGAAATGATACCGTTAATTGGAATGAAATTAATGCCAAAGGTCCTTCCCTTGTAATTTCAGATAAACCTTCTGCGGAACTAAAAAAAGCACTTTCAAACACGACGGTATTAAAAGTGGAAAGCTTAATTCAGTCTTACTGGAAATTTATGACGTATTATCGCGACCTATTTTCAATACCAGTCGTCACAATAACCGGAACATGTGGGAAAACGACAACGAAAGATATGATCGCCCATATTTTAAGAAAAGATTATAATGTCCAGGCATCGATAAGTAGTCAGAATGAGCCGCGAAGATCACTTCCCTATTTGGTTGGAATTGACGAAAATACAGATGTAGCTGTTTTTGAACACGGACTAGGAAATACAGGAAACATTAAGCACCAATGTATGATTTATCAACCAACAATTGGAATCATAACCACAATTGGTGTGCATCATCTCGATGGATGTCAAGACCTTGAAGGGTATATACGAGCAAAAGCAGAAATTGTAGAAGGCGTTAAAAAGGACGGAACATTAATTTTAAATGCGGACGATGAAAATACCAAAAAGATTCCTTTAGAGTCTTTCAATGGAAAATGTGTCTATTTTGGAGTGAGTCCACAGACTGATTTTAGAGCATCCCTAATTGAATTTGTAAATCATGGAATGCACTTTCGTCTTCACCTTGCAAATAAGACCTATGAGGTTTTTATAGCCGGTTACGGTGAACACCAAGTGTATAACGCACTTGCTGCTTTGGCAGCTGTAAATGAGATGGGCGTCGATTTAAAATACGCGATTTCTCGTTTGTCCACTTACAAAAATATGAAAAGACACTTGGAGTTTTCTAGTGGGTTAAATGGAAGTACCATCATCGATGATACGTGGACGAATAACCCTACTTCAATAGAAGCTGCGCTAAAAGTTTTAGATTCCATTGGAAAAGGAAAAAAGGTTGTTCTTATACTAGGCGACATTAAGCGCTTGGGTAATTTTGAAAAGAAGTATCACCGAGAAATTGGCACCCTTATTGCAAGCAGAAATATTCATACTTTGATTACAATTGGTAGCAAAGCTGAAGATATAGCAAAGCAAGCCATTCATGACGGTAGTAAAGCTACTGTTCATATGTTCAAAGAAGTCAAAGACATTCAAAAGGTATTAGAGCCAATCCTTGATACAAATACAATTCTTCTTATAAAAGGCCCCATGTCAAGTCGGTCTATGATTCAATTTGCTGATAGTTTGAAAATATAGTTTTATCGAAAAAAGCATTCAATGACTGACGTCATCGAATGCTCTTATATTTATTAGAATACACGGCGTGCGGTTACATAATTGCTTTTCGCCCAAGCCGTGTTCAAACTTTCTTGTACAACAGGACCAGCTGTGGACAATGAAATAAATTGGTTCCCACCAATATAAATTCCTGTTTGTGTAATTTGAGTCCCTTTATTATTGGTAGAGAAAAAGATAAGGTCGCCTTTTTGTAAACTAGCTTTTTGAACAGCTTTACCCATCTGGGCTTGTCGGCTAGCTAATTTATATTTCAAATCAATTCCTTGATTTTTATAAATATAATAGGTAAATCCAGCTCCTGTAAATGTTAATGATTTCTCATCATACGTATAGCCAAATTTAGCTTTTCCAATCAAGCTGGAAGCAAAATTCACGGTTTTATCGGCTTGTGATGAATTCGTTACAGGTGGAACTACATTCTGTGTAGTGGGTTCAGAATAAACCCGTTTTGCTGTAATAAACCGATCTTTATAATAATCAACGAGTAGAACCCTTGTAAGAATCCCACCCGAAGTCGGAACAATAATTCGATGATCACCTGCATAAATTGCTACCAAACTGGGATTCAGTGAACCTTTCGCACTACTAAAGAAAAGTAAATCACCTTTTCTTAAATTTGATTGTGAAACGGTCGAGCCTTTTTTCATTTGTTCCTTAATATCCACTGTTCCTAGATTTACACTGTTTTGTTTGTAAACATAATTGACAAAACCCGCACCTGTAAAGTTCAACGTATTTTCGTTATTCTTATTTCCCATCGTCACTTTATTCATTAGGCTATACGAAAGTTCAACGATGTTATCCCCTTTTGTCGCTGGATTTGAAGAGAGTAAACTTGGCAAGACTCGTCGTGCAGTTACATACGTATCCGTATAATAAGCCTTGCTAGATAAATCGGTAATGACAATTTTCTGTGTTGGATCTGCCATTTGAATTACTTTATTATCGCCAATGTACATCGCGACATGATCTGGATCTGTACCGGTCGTTTTACTTCTAAAGAAAAGTAAATCTCCTTTTTGCCATTGCCCTTTTGCAACATGTGTACCTTGCTGCATCATATAGTTCTCGTTATATGTCGCTAAATCCACACCGTTTTTTTCAAATATATACATTAAGAATGTCGCACAAGAAAACTTGTATGGAGCTGTTGATTTGTACTCTGTATTACTGTATGTGGCCTTCCCAATCAAGCTTTTTGCAGTTGCAATTAATTGTTCAGCCTTTAATTCTACAGCTTGTTGATTTGTTTGTGTTGTTGTCGCTGCAGAAACCTGAGCTTGATTCGGATAATTCATTCCAAAAGAACTTAAACTTATACAAATTACTAAAGTTGCTATACCTAACTGTTTTTTCATAATGAACTCGCTACCTCCTGCGTTTTTGATTCGTACCTCTTTGCGCTCATCAAGAGTAACATAGTAAAGTATAGTTTCTTCGAGGGAAATGTTACCAGAACGTTGTCTTCCATAGCATTACGCCTTGCCTATAAAGGGTTCTCGCACCTTTTTTACAGTTTGATTACAAGCATTACAGGTTTATTGAGCACTTTACCATTCCATCTGTTTTTACCTAATGTGAATGGAAAAATCTACTAAGAGTTAACACTTAGTAGATTTTACATTTATTTATTAAACGTAAATTAAATAACTATCAAATGACCAAAAAGAGAGACAAGTAACAAGCTTACCAATCCAACTGAGACCGCAGCGATAAGCCCTATATAGAAAGGCTTTATGCCAAGACCTTTAAAGATTTTAAAGTTCGTTGATAGACCAACGCCGGCCATTGCTAAACCAAGCATATATTTCGATCCAAATGAGCTCCATGAATTATAAAATTCTGCCCATTTGGAAGGATTTAAAAAGCCGAATGCTTCTCCAGAGTTTTCGACAGTTAAATCGCCAATTGTCCTTATAAGTGCTAGTAGTAAAAAACCAATCACAAAAAGAGGGACAAGTTTATACCATTTAGGTAATTTATAATCAGTTCCATCCTCAAGTTTACTCGCACCTTTAAAAAAGAAGTAGGACACGAGAGGTATAACTGCAATAATAAATAAGTTTCTAGTTAACTTTGTGACCGTAGCAACATCTACAACTTTTTCCATATCAAACATCTGGCTGTATATTAGTGCTGCTCCAGTAACTTGCGCCGTATCATGAATTGCAGTTCCGAGAAACAAACCTGCTTTAATAGGATCGTTCGCAAAGAAGGTGTTCGCTAAGTAAGGATAAAACAGCATTCCAACTAGCCCAAAAATGGTGATGTTTGCAACAGCATAAGAGATTTCATTGTCCTTTGCTTTTACTACTGGGGATACGGCCATAATTGCCGTTACTCCACAAATCCCTGTTCCGCAAGCAATTAGTGTACCCAGTCGTTTTGACTGGCCCATCTTCTTTGTAAAGTAGAGAGTTACTGCTAAACCACAAGTTATGCAAGCCACAATGAGTGGAAGTCCCCACGCACCAAGCTTAAGTGCTTCTGTGAGACTGAGACGAAGACCTAATAATATAATACCGGCACGCAGAGCATATTTCACAGAAAACTCTACACCTTTTAAAAATATCGTATGTAATCCGATTGTGTTGCGAATAAGTATTCCAATTAATATCGCAACAAATATTCCAGATACAGGGCTTGCGCTACCTACCGGTAACAGTTCTAATTTAACAATGGCGATTCCCAATAATTCTGCAGCATAGATACCAAAAAGAGTAACAACTAAACAAACAAGTAAACCTGGAAAAACCTTTTTAGTAAAATTACTAATAAATGCATTTGATTGCTTTTCCAGACTTTCATTTCCCATTCAATCGCATCCTTAAAATGTAGTCGTATTAAAAGTAAAAATTCTAACAAAGGGTGATTTTCCACCCCTCGTTAGAATACCAAACTTCTATGCTTCTAGTAAGACTTAAAGCATAAATATATCTTATTCTTCATTTATAAAAACGATTCAACGAGACTTATATAACGATATGCTTTGGTTTCTTCCAGAATAGAGCGATAATCGTACCAATGAGTAAAACAATCGCTGCAAAATAATACGGATAGTCTAAATGGATATCAAATAAGATTCCGCCAATAATTGGACCAAATATATTTCCAAGACTTGTGAATGTAGAGTTCATGCCTCCAACAAATCCTTGTTCGTTTCCTGCAATTTTTGATAAATAGGAAGTAACCGCCGGTCGAATTAAATCAAAGCCCACAAATAGAACGAATGTCGTTAATAATATTGAAAAATAGGAACTAACAAATGTCATGAGCAATACAAGTAGTGTGGAAATCGCTAAACTTAGTCGGATTAAATTGATTTCCCCCATTATTTTCGTTAAACGATCAAACAATAGGATCTGAGCAACAGCTCCAACAATCCCACT
This sequence comes from Sporosarcina sp. CAU 1771, assembly GCF_054482775.1. NCBI lineage: Bacteria > Bacillati > Bacillota > Bacilli > Caryophanales > Caryophanaceae > Sporosarcina > Sporosarcina sp. CAU 1771. The sequence goes on from NZ_JBTLRN010000012.1 coordinate 15,162, forward strand.
ACCCGTAATTACAATGGCAATATCTTTAGGCGTAAATCCAAATTTATGGTCAACGAATAAGCTGAAAAGTGACTCGAATGCCGCTAAACCAAATGAAAGTACAAATATCAATATAAAAGCTATAAAATACTTTGGAATAAATATACGTTTCAATCCTGTTTGTTGCCCTGGTAGAGATATTTCCGCCGCAGCCCGAATTGGTTCTGTCAAAAACAGTAAGGAAAGAATTGCGGCGATTGTACCGAGCACACCTGCTGAATAAAATGGAACCCGAGTGCCTATTTCAGCTAAAAACCCACCTATTCCGGGTCCAATAATGAATCCAGTACTAATCGCTGCTGACATATAGCCAAGCGCTTTCGAACGATTCGTTGTCGTTGTAATATCTGCAATAAATGCAGTCACCGCAGGCATAATAAATGCTGCACTTACGCCTCCAAGCATCCTTGAAATAAAAAGAACTTCTATTGATTTTCCATATCCAAATAAAAATTCAGAAAACCCAAAAATAAATAGACCAATAACGATCATTATTTTACGTCCGAATTGATCCACCCATTTTCCCGCTATTGGTGAAAAAATGAGTTGCGTAATCGCAAATGCAGCAACCATATATCCTACAACAGAGCCGCTTATATTCAATTCATTCATAAGTGTCGGTAATACAGGAATAACTAATCCAATTCCTAAAAAAGCAATAAATAAATTCATCAGCAAAATAGCTAGTACTCTTTTTTGATTTTCCATAACGAGGTTTCCTCAAACTTTCTACAAAATAACGACTATTCAATCAGTGCTAAGAGGATTATATCACCTTTCCACAAAATAGTAGTTGGATTAGCCCCTACGAACTTAATTACTTTTTATACTTAAAAAACACCTCAAAAAAACTGCTTGGAATATTGAGCCAAGCAGTCAACCGTATTATTGAATAGTCCACTATACATTATTTTTTTGATTCTAGAAACTACATTGTAACAACTAGTTTATTCCTATCGTTTCTTTTAATTGTTTTAAATGACGTTTCTCATGCAATCCGACAAATGAAAACCATTGAATCAGAGGTACGTCTCCAAATACTGGATGTTTAAAAGACTTTTCGCGAAACACTTCTTTTGTACTCAATTCATATATATCCAACAAAAATATTCGTGAATTGTAGAGCGCAATCTTCATTTCTTCAATTGTTTTATAGTCATTCGAAGGTGCAGTATAAGAGGGGGCCTCTATTTTTATTAAGCGATTTGTAGAAACAATAATGGGTTTCTTCATTGCCTTAGGGCTATTCGGATTTTTTAATTCCTTCGCAATGTTTTTCGCAACGATTGATTCCATTAGCTCAAGATGTTCGAATATTTGTTTTGGAGACCATCCACCATCTTCAGGAATTTTATTAAACTCTTCGTCAGTTAATGGTTGTATTGTTCGCAATAGTTCATTTCGAACTTTATAATTCCCCTCTAAAATCACTTTAATCTCCCCTTACTATTCGATTAGACACCCGATTCTATCATAAAATGTGTTTGCTGTCATTTTGTTTTTATCGAAATTCTACTAGAATCCAACAAAAATCCTCACACCTTAACTATATCGGCGGAGGATATTTTTTCATTAAGTGTATTTATACAGGTACCTTAGCAAAACGGTCAAATCGAAGAGGTTCTGTCGGAATAATTGTATTGGTTTCGCCACGAAGTAATTCTTCAATTAACTTGCCCGTGACAGCTGCTAAACTGATTCCATCCCCTTCATGACCTGCTGCGATGAAGAATCCTGGAATTTCTTCCACTTCTGAAACAATTGGTAAATGATCCGAAGTCCAAGGTCGGAACCCTGTATATGCACGAATCATTGTGAAATCCACCATTTCTGGATAGAAACGTAAAGCACGATTCGCCAGTGTTTTCAGCACATTTATATCGATTCTACCATCGTAACCAACAAATTGACGGCTTGAACCAATAAGGAAGTTTTGACTTTCTGTCGGTTCTAAAACTAATGCGACACCATGTTTTTCAGTAATCGGATCCACAATTCGTTCTCGACCAAATTTATTCATTAAATAACCAAATTCCATAACATTTCGCATCATTACTGGTTTCTGTCTTGCACCAACGATGATATGCCCTTTTCTTGGAATAATCGGAATATCTATATCTAACATCTTCCCAATGAATGGTGCCCACACGCCTGCCGCATTCACTACTTTTTTTGCAGTAAATGTGCCATTCGTCGTTTCAATTGTAAATTCTTCTTTTTTGGTAATTGAAGTTACTTCAGCCTTTGTTTGTACACGTAATCCAAATTGCTTCGCTTTTTGAATTAATGAGTAGCAGAACATATATGGGTTGATCAGTGAATCTGTACTACACTCTAATCCTCCAGGGATATCGTCCGCAAAATATGGAGACTCTGCTTTTAAATCTGCACGATCAAGTAATTTGAAGTCCAATCCAGCCGCGTTTTGAATATCTACCCATTCTTTCGCAGCTTGCATTTCTCTATCATTTTCGCATACAAGTAAGCTACCGAGCGCACGGTACTCAAAATCCAAATCTAGTTCTTTGCTTAAATCAACCGTAAGTTCCTGACTTCTAAGTGACATTAAACTATCAAACCCTGGATCTTTATCTACAATCGTTACGTTCCCATCGCAACGTGACGAAGTACCACTTGCAATATCATCTTTTTCAATTAACACACAATCGATTCCTGATTTTGCAACATAGTAAGCTATGGCGCAACCAACAATCCCACCGCCTATTATAGCAACCTCGGCATGAGTTTTTCTAGTCATCTACAAGACACCCCTTTGACATAATAAAACCTGATAGACTATGATAGATTTATATAAATCTGAAGACTCTTATTTTATTCTTTTGCTTCTCATATATATGTTAGAATAGGATAGGACGTTGTGTCAATTTTCTTCATTAACAAAGTATAAAGTCCATTGTTTTTTATATTGTAAAGGAGGAAGTAATAGTATGATTCATACGATTATTTGTAGATGCGAGGAAGTTTCATTGGAAGATATTCAAAACACAGCATCAATGTATAGATGTTCGGCACGAGAAGTAAAACTCCGGACAAGAGCTGGTATGGGATATTGTGGAGGAAGAACGTGCAGGCCTGCCGTTGACGCGGTTCTTGAATCCGTTACTGGAGAGAAGGCAGGCCATGAGATTCCAATGAAAGTACAACCCCCCGTTCGACCTGTATCCCTCTTTGTTTTAGGAGGTAATGAAAAATGACACAAAATCGAATCATGGATCATCCGGTTTTAGGTACGTTAAAAGATCTTAAACAAGTTACTTTCTCCTTTGACGGTAAAACATATACAGGCTTTGAAGGCGACACAATCGCGTCGGCTCTACTTGCAAATGGAATTCGACAACTTCGTTTACACGAAGAAACAGGAGCACCTCGTGCAATATATTGTAACATTGGGCATTGTTTCGAATGCCGAGTTACTGTCAATGAAGTACAGGGGATCCGCGCTTGTATGACACCTATTAAAGATAATCTGTCTATAGAAAGCGGTAAACTGCAAGCCGCTCCATTTAAAGCTCCTCCAAACGAATGGCCACGAACTTATGCTGAATTTGAAGAACAAAATAAAGAGGCAAAGAATGGTGAATCACATGTATGATGTTGTAATTATTGGAGCTGGTCCAGCCGGTTTGTCAGCTGCCATCGCTTGCCGTGAATCAGATTTAAACGTAATCGTAATCGATGAATTCCCTAAAGCTGGGGGACGTCTTCTAGGTCAACTTCATCAAGAACCAAATGGTGAATGGTGGAATGGAATAAAAGAAACACAATTGTTGTTGGATAAAGCAACAGAACTGCACACTGAAATCAAGTGTGAGGTATCCGCCCACCATATTGAACACTTAGAAAAAGGCTACGCCATACATACAAGTATTGGGATTCTTGTAACGGCAAATCTCCTGATTGCCACAGGTGCTGCAGAAACTGCTGCGCCAATTCCAGGATGGACACTTCCAGGCGTGATGTCGATCGGTGCCGCTCAAGTCATGACAAATGTACACCGAGTTCGAGTCGGAAATAAAGGAATCGTTGTCGGTGTCAACGTACTTTCTGCGGCTATTGCACGGGAGCTTCAGATCGCTGGAATTGAACTCCACAGCATGGCCCTACCTGTTTCAAATCCCGTAACACAAAATCATGCAAACCCTAAGAAAGTTATGGAAGGACTTGTCCGAATTGCCCACCTGGCTCCTTCTGCCTTTCTTCGTTTTGGAAGTAAGTTTGCAAAGGCCGAATGGGTACGCAATACTGCTGTTCGGTTTTATCCAAAGGGTGGCGTGAAGATGTGGGGCATGCCAATCCATATCAGGAAAGCCATCACACAAATAAACGGAACAGAAAAAGTGGAATCCGTTACAATGTGTGACTTAACCCCTGATGGTAAAGTGATCAAAGGTAGCGATAAAATAATTCCTGTAGACTTCGTATGTATTGCAGGAGGATTATATCCACTTACTGAACTAGCATCAGTCGCAGGTTGTCCTTTCCAATATATCGAGGAATTGGGTGGACACGTTCCAATTCATAATGAGTTAATGGAAACACCTGTAAAAGGCATATACGTTGCAGGAAACATTACAGGAATCGAATCGGCAAAAGTGGCACGTGAACAAGGTACTCTTGCGGGCTATTCGATCGCCAAGAACAAAACAAAAACACTACAGGCTTTGAACGATGTAAAATCAACGCGTGCTTCGGCATCTATCCAATTCCACCCTGAAATTGTGGAAGGTCGTAACAAAGTTCATACCGCCTTTAAAACGTATGTAGATAATCTATAATAAATCCGTACCTTAAACTTTATTCGCCCAATAAAAGAAATAACCCATCCGAGCAAATCCAGCTCAAAGATGGGTTATTTTGTGCTTTACTTCTTCAGCATTTCTTCAACTTCTTCGTAAGACAACACATTTTTCGTTAGTTGTTCAAAAGTACCTTTATTATATAGTTCATCGGCGATAGAATTCAACATGCTTACTGTAGCCCTAAATGGTCCAGACCCAGTACTAACCCGTTCTATTCCGATGGTTGATAACTCTTCTAATGTAGGTAATAGTGGATTCGACAATAGGTTGATTGGTACCGTAATTTCTTTTCTTAATATCTCGATTGCTTCTATGTCCGTTACTCCTGGAACAAAAATACAATCCGCTCCCGCCTCTACATAAGCGTTTGCACGATGTATCGTTTCTAGTAAACGCTCTTCTGGTTCACCTACATTGGCCCAATATAAATCTGTTCTTGCATTTATAAAGAGTGGGATATTAAGTGAATTCGATAGTTCTCTAATTGCCTCTATGTTTTCACTTTGAACAAGTACATCTGTAAGTGGATCGATAAGATCTCCAGTTCCATCTTCTATATTAATCCCTATTGCTCCAGCTATAATAACTTCTCGAACATTATTTACAAGTTCATCAATTGTAAATCCATATCCTGCCTCAATATCTGCGCTTACGGGTATGTTTACTGCCCTTGTTATTGAAGATATTGTTTCAATCATCATTTCAAATGGTAACTTTTGACCGTCGGAATAACCAAATGATGCTGCTATTCCTGCACTTGTTGTTCCAATAGCTTTAAATCCTTTTTCCTCAAATATTTTAGCACTAATAGCATTCCAAGCATTCGGTAATATAAAAGTAGGTCCTTGTTTATGCAATTCATGGAAGTCTTTCACTTTTATTAATTGATTTTTAAACATAAAAAACTCCTTACTATATGTAATGTTATTTTCTTTTCACGATTGCCATCGTACATCGAGATATACAGATTAGCTTCTCATCTTCGTCCACAATTTTTATATCCCACACCATTGTTGTCCGTCCTTTATGTAGAGGCGTTGCGATTGCTGTAACGATACCTTCTGACTTACCTCGTAAGTGATTTGCGTTTATTTCCAATCCTACAGCAATTTCATTTTCTTGATCCACCAAGTTCCATGTAGCTACACTTGCGATCGTTTCAGCTAATGCAACCGACGCCCCACCATGTAACAATCCAAATGGTTGATGTGTTGCAGCGTGAACAGGCATTGTTGCTACTGCACGTTCTGCAGATAGCTCTATTACTTCTATTCCTAATGCACCCATTAGTGTTTCTTCAAGTGGTTTCATTTCCATCTCAACTTCCCCCTTCATCCAATTAACTGAACAGCTATTTTCTTTTACTTTAGTTTACCATATCAATTAGCTATTTGCGTGATACGTCCAATCCAACAAGTATTTCCGATTATGCTCTGTTAAATAATAATGTTGATAAAACAAACTAAACAAATGTGCTCGAGTAAGTGTATCTAACACGTTGATTTCCTTTTCAGACCCGAAGTGCGGAAAGATAGAGTTCGATCTTTCCCTGACGCGTTCCGGAGGGCAGGCGGTGGACCAACCCGTTCGCAAAGATGTGCTCATAACGCTCCGCTTATTCGCAAAAGCCGTTCTTCGTTACGGCTTTCGCTCCCGTTGGTTGTTTCACCTGACCCGCTGTCCTCCCGGAGTCGCCGTCTTCCACTTCAATCAACTAGGAGTGTACAAATCGTATGATTGCTCCACTCTGATTACTGCATTAACCATGAAGTTAAAACGAACTAGCGTAGAAGCGACAAGTGTGAGCCGAAGTAGTAAGACCGACAGTGAACTTTCTGACGGGCTTACTACGGGAGGCCATCACCAAGCGCCGAAGCGATATTTTCACGCTTTCCCCTCTACTCGAGAAGGAGTTTACAAATACTTTATCTACTATTAAAAAAGAACCTACTTAGTTACAAATAGGTCCTGCTCCGTATTAAATTCAGTTGTGTTAATGAGCGTCTGGAAATACTCTTTTTACAGATTCAGTGAATTCTTCAAAAAATCCTTCTACTGGATTCCCCGCACTAATTTCTTCACCATAACCCTTCATTCTTTCAACAAAGTCCGGATTAACCGAGACATATACTTTTTGAATATCCGAATCAGTTTCTCGCACTTTATCTGCAATTTTTTCTTCCAAGGCATCTGTTAACTCAGTGGTTTCAGATTTCAACATGACTGCTGCATAAGCATTCTGATCTGTAACAATAATCGTAGCACTGTCAACTTCATCCATTTCAGCAACTTTATCCGCTGCTTCGTTAGCTATATCCATGCGTGTTTCGTTTACGTTTGTTGAATCCGTATTTTCTTCATTTACTATTGTCTCGTTATTGTCTTCAACCACTTCTTTTTGTGGGTTCGTATTATCAGTATTCGTAACCCCTTTATCTTTATTAGCCCCACATCCAACTAATGATAAAGATACGAAGACGACTGTCGTGAACATAAGAATTTTTTTCAATAGGCTTCCTCCCAAATTTAGTATCAAATTTAGGATAACCAAACTTACCAATATTACGCGTAGTATGTTTTTCCAATTGCTATAATTTAAAGTACTTTGTTTAATACTTCATCTACCCAATCGGCATTTTCTTCCAATCTAACCTGTTCACATAAGATCCGGTGAACTCGTTTGAATTCAGGAATAATGCGTTGTGTAACATCCATAATTTCAACTGGATCCCTTGAACAACTCCAAGATTTCAGAAGTTCTAACTGATCGTTCTTAAGATGACTTCTTTCACCTTCTACTTTTGCCCAATCACCAAATGGATTCGGTTGCATTCCTGCCTCCATATACCATGCAGTGACGATTGAAAAGCGCAAATTATCTAAGTACCTCAGCCCATAATATAATTCGTTTCTCATAACTCTACGGTACAATTCATGTAAATAAGCAAAGAATTTAGTGCGCCATAGTTCGACGTCTTCCTTTGTAAACTTTAACTGCATTTGATTTGATTTCTTTACTATATCCTCCAACATCTCACTCTCATCATAAAAAACTTCTATATTTCGTAGGGAGGCAGATGGCAGTAAATCCTTCAGTCGATAGTAAAATGTGTTCACTTTCACAAAATTATCATAATGAGCTGTACTGTAATTTACATAAGGCAAGTCCTCAAAAAATAGAACTTCCCCCCATTTTTCAGCACGTTTTTTCTTATTGTCCCTGTACTCTTCGAATGCTTCATTTCGAACGACAATACGGAGATCGATATCTGAATATACATCTGTATCTTCATTACCTATCGAACCACCGTAAAAAACAGCAATGATATGCATATCATCTGCCAAATCTTTTTCAATTGCTTCTTTAATTGTTTGGCGATGTTCTGGAATTCGAGCATCCCTCAATAAATGTTTACAATCAAATCTTTCCACCTTAATTCCCTCCTTTCATTTTTCAATATTTCTAGGTTATTTTAGTATATATTACTTCTTCTTAACTTGTTAGAGATACGAAGGTTTTTTATTTCGCATCTGCTATAATTTAAAGATAGAACAGATTCAATTCTATTCGAGGAGGACGAAAATGATAAGTAAGTTATTCGTTCATCTTTTGCTATATAGTAGCTTATTTATGCTTTCTGCTTGTTCGGTAAATCAACAGCAAACCATTTCCAAAGCAGATGATGTTGCTTCACATACTCCAAAAGATGTTCAAGACGATATAGACCATTCAAAGATGAAAGTTCATTTCATTGATGTTGGTCAAGCAGATGCCACCTTGCTTCAATTTAATGATGGAAACGAAGCCTTCACTCTTCTATTTGACACGGGTGATTGGATCTCAACAGATGTGGTTTCTTACCTTCATTCGCAACAAGTTAAAGACATTGACATCATTGCAATTAGTCATCCACATGCAGATCATATCGGGCAGTTGGATAAGATTATTGCAGATTTCAATGTAGGAGAAGTTTGGATGAACGGCGAAATTTCGAACTCTCAAGTGTTTGCAAAATCACTTGAAGCGATTGAAACGTACCAAGTTGATTACTATGAACCTACTCTTGGTGAAGTATTCGATATTGGTCTTCTTGAAATAACCGTAATTCATCCGAAATCCCTTTCAATGGGAACAAACGACAACTCACTTGTATTTAGACTTCAATATGGAGATATTTCTTTCCTTCTTACTGGTGATGCTGAACAACAAGCGGAAAATGAAATGCTAGGTAGAGGTGAAAATCTTCAAGCTACTGTTCTGCACGCCGGTCATCATGGATCTAAGACATCAACGACACCCAACTTCTTAGCTGCTGTCAAACCTGAAATCGCAATTTATTCCGCAGGAGAAAATAATTCATATGGTCATCCAGATGCTGAAATTGTTGATCGAATTACTGGAAGCGGCACTCTTTTATATGGAACAGACACGCACGGTACCATTGTACTGGAAACAGATGGAAAAACGATTGAAGTTAAGACGCAAAAACAAGGGACAATTATAAGAAACGAAAATTGTCTAAACATCAATACAGCTACTCTAGAAGAGGTTCAACAAATCACGCATATCGGACCTACTTTAGCAGCCGAATTGATTAAACTTAGACCTTTTCATTCAATAGATGAGCTTGTAAATATTAATGGTATTGGCTCAGGAAGACTTAATGATATTAAAGCGCAGGGTGTTGCCTGCATTGGAGGATAATTTATGTACTCAGGCTATCTTGATCGATTTACAGATGATAATAACGCACTCATATTAATCGACGCTTTACAGAAACAGTTTCATGTATCACGTTCGTTACTGCCTGCAGGAAGTTCTGCAGGAACCTGGTTTGTGATTGGAATGAATGAAGATAAAATCATTTCACTTCAAATCGATGCTGAAAAGAGTTCTTCGGTAAAACAGGATATAGATGATCGCATGAAACGACTAAAAGCGAATAAAACAAGTCGGTTTAAACGTAACTGAAAGTACTTTTAATCAGCCCGATAAGTAAGATAAAATCAAAATACTAAAGATCGTGAATTCTTATGAATTTACGGTCTTTAGTATGCCTGTTTATCCATCTTTACAATTGAATGATGCCAGATATTTGAAGTGAATCTCCCACGAATTCAACACTTTTAAATAGAATAATTTGGTTGAGATAATTTAAGCTTTTCTGAGTAAAATAAGCTTTAAAGGGGGTGTCCAATGAAAAAAGGTATTTTAATTCCTTCTTTTTTAGTGTTGTTTCTGATGTCGACAGTATTGACATATGCTGAAACAGATTATTATCAACCTGCTGAAGAATCTAAAGAAGAACTTGTGATGGATTTGTTTTTTTCACTACTTTTACCAGACATTCAGAAGGCAGTTTCTAAATACTATTCAAATTATCTTACCACAAGCCCCTTAGTTTATCCGTATCAAATAAAGATATTAAAGATGGAAAGAACAAATGGATATCGAGGTTTTATTTTTTTAGTAATCGTTGAAGTTACCCCCGTTGTCGGTCCACATAATCCAGTAGGAAGAGACCAACTAACGTTTTCGATAACTCCAAGTGAAGTGAAACTTAAAAGTTTTAAGCATATGGAAACGTATGAGCTTCCTCCAAATTGGCAAGATATCATAAAAAAGAGGAAATAATTAGTTGGTTAGCCCCATATAAATTCTGTCCCCCCCATATTTGGGGGACTTTTTTATCGTCTAACCTAGAAAAATACAAACATGATGTCATGATCAAGAATTCCTTCAAACGCGTTGTTTACTGACGGTTCAGTAATTTTGCTTAATTGCTTTTTTTACTTGCTTTAATAAACTTTTCGAAAATTAATAAGGAAGGTGCATCGTTCAGTGGCACCAATTCCTCAGGATGCCATTGAACCCCTAAAACAAATCGATGTTCGGTACTTTCAATCGCTTCGACAATTCCATCACTCGAAACCCCTGATATTTGATAAGGTTTCGGAACATATTTGACCGCCTGATGATGATATGAGTTTACTAGTATCTCTGTTTCTCCAACTATCGATTCTAATAAACTTCCTTTTTCCACTTGCACATAATGGGTGAGATGCCCCCTTGGTGAATTTTGTGCATGTTGCAAAACCTTCTTTTCGTTTTGTGCATGAATATCTTGATACAGATTTCCTCCGCTCACAACATTGAGAATCTGTTCCCCTCTACAAATACCTAATATCGGCTTATCCAACTCAAGCATTATTTTTGCTAACTCGATTTCAATTTGATCGCGAGCGGGTGTGACATCTCCAAGATTTCGATGGGGCTCCTCACCAAACAATAGCGGGTTGAGATCTGAACCTCCTGAAAGAAGTAGACCATCAAGTAGTCCAGTAATTTGCCGCAAGTCTTTCTCAATACCTGTTGGAATAAGGATTGGCAAGCCACCTGCACGCTCAACTGCCTGAATATATCTATCATTTAAAACATGTCTTTTTCCATTTTCCACATCGGTTGTAATTCCAATAACTGGTTTCATATAGACCACCTCATTTCTTAAACAAATAAAGCTACTATCTATATAATACACGGTATCCAACTGCGATGTGAACATTTACACTGAATATTTAGTTTACGTGAAATGGAAAGCTGCCCATATTTGGACAGCTCATATCAAAATACTCTAGCTGTATACTAAAGTAGAATCTTTATTAATTTTGTACTTCTTTCATTAATTTCTTATTTCCCTTCGTAATGATATTTTCATAATCGATACTCTCATAAATGTCGCCCTCAATATGTTTACTGAACTTTGCTAACTCTTCTATCGTTAGATCTTCAATCGCTTTTTTCTGTTCTTCGCAATAAATTATCAGTTTGCCTACAATTTCATGTGCATCACGGAAAGCAATCCCTTTACTCACTAAATAATCAGCAACTTCAGTTGCATTTAAAAATCCTGCTTTAATGGCCTCTTTCATTTTATCTTCATTGACATGCAAAGTGTCCACCATTTTCGCCATAATTTCTAGGCAATCCAGTACTGTATCTAGTGAGTCGAAAAATTGTTCCTTGTCTTCCTGCATATCCTTATTATAAGTGAGCGGTAGTCCTTTTAACGTCGTCAGTAAAGCAAAGAGAGAACCATAAACACGTCCGGTTTTGCCTCGGATTAACTCAGCTGCATCAGGATTTTTTTTATGTGGCATAATACTGCTTCCCGTTGAATAAGCATCTGCCATTTTAATGAATCCAAACTCCTGGCTACTCCACATTATAAGTTCTTCACTTAAACGACTTAGATGCATCATAATGATCGAAAAATCCGACATTAATTCTAATAAATAATCTCGGTCACTGACACCATCCATAAAGTTATCTACAGGTTTAGAAAAGCCAAGAAGTTCTGTTGTAACATCTCGGTCAATCGAATGTGTTGTACCTGCTAAAGCCCCGCACCCTAATGGATTTTCATCCAAAATTTCAATTGCATTCTCAATTCGCTTTTTATCCCGTTTAAACATTTGAGCATATGCTCCTAGATGATGACCAAAAGTTACTACTTGTGCTCGTTGTAAGTGTGTGTACCCCGGCATAATCACATTATTTGCTGTGCCTTTCGCAGTTAACGAATCAATAAGCTGTTGTAAAGAATTCATTACTTCACTTGCTTTATTCTTCGCATATAATCGAACATCAACTGCCACTTGGTCATTTCGGCTTCTAGCGGTATGTAGCTTTTTCCCTGTTTCTCCAATTCGTTCAGTTAACTGGATTTCTACGAAAGAATGTATGTCCTCATAAGCGCCTTCCACTTTCAATTCGCCGCTTTCAATATCAACTAAAATCGATTGCAGCCCATTGACAAGTAACTCCCCTTCCTCAGGTGTCAACAAATCACAATGAACGAGCATCGTCACATGCGCAAGGCTTCCCACGATATCTTCATGGTACAGTCTATTATCCACTCGTAATGATGAATTAAATTGCTCCATAATCGCGTCTTCTTGATTTGTAAATCTTCCGCCCCAAAGTTTCATATATACAACTCCCTATCTAGATCAATTTGCATTTCAATGTATTCTAAGTATAAAGCAACCTCGTCAGATTTTCTTACTTCTAAAACTTTACATACTAAATTATAAAACAAAACAACAAAGCATAAAAATCTCTCCCCCTTGCTACTGATAATAATTAACGTGAATGGTACATTGTGAAGCCCCTTGAAATCTAGCTCTTTTATTAAAATTAATTTAATAGTCGAAACCAGCGACATGTGTGAGCCGAAGAAATAAGACAGACAACGCTCTTCTTACAGGCTTATTTCAGGAGGCCATCACCAATTACCATTCATTATTTTAGCCTTGCTACTAAACGTTAACGAAGCGTTATTAAATACATTCGATTGCTATTGAAAAATGGTAGTGCTATAATTATTGAACGTCTTAACCGAGCGAGTGATTCTTATGATTGCAAACAACCAAACAAATTCATTTAAAAACGCCCATCCCCTGACAGGAGCCTGTCAGGGGTTTTTGTTTCCCTGAGGCAACATTCATTTTATTTAGTCGTGATTGTATACTACGAATAACGTTTCAACACATAATTAGAATCACCAATTTAATTCAAGGGGGTAGTTAATAATGAAGCTTAAACCAGATTCAAATGCTCCTATTATCGCTGTATGGATAAGTTTAATAAGTAATATCCTGTTGACTATCCTTAAGCTCATCGTAGGCTTTTTATTTAAAAGTCCTGTTCTTTTAGCCGATGGTTTCCACAACGCAGGAGATGTCATTGCATCCGGTGCTGCCTTGACTTCAATGCAGATTTCAAAACGTCCAGCTGATGAAGATCATCCTTATGGACATGGAAAAGCTGAAGTCATCAGCTCTGCAATTGTCGCAATCATTTTAGGGCTAGCGGCCATTTACATCGCTTTCGAAGCAGTATCCGCACTATTTGAGGAACCTGCAAAGGCTAGCGTTATCGCTCTTCTTACTGCAATACTATCTTTTGTTTGGAAACAGGCCTTATATGTATATACGATTCGATTGGGTAAAGCTTCAAATAGTAAAGGCTTGATTGCGACTGCTTATGATCATCTTGCCGATGTATATGCTTCCCTCGCAGCCGTATTAGGTATTGGGCTCGCTCTTGTAGGTGATAAGTACGACATCCAAATACTTTCCTACGCGGATCCCATTGCCGGTATTATCGTTTCGATTCTAGTGCTCAAACTTGCCTACGTTATTGGGAAGGAAGCTATGGATATCCTTATGGAGAAGAGTGTGAGTCCAGAAAGAATTACCGAGTTCGGAAGCTTAATCCTTTCGTTTCCTGATGTTAAAAGAATTGACCGGTTGCGCGCACGTGAACATGGCCACTATATATTAGTCGACCTTCGCATTGCCATTCGTGCTGAAATGACAATCCAGGAAGGGCATGATATTTCACGTACAATTCGCGACACAATTATGGATCAACACAAAGATGTCGATGAAGTCTTAGTACATTTAAACCCTTGGTATTGTGACAAAATAAATGAAACGCTCGACGAATCTAATTAATCTTGATGATGCTTACCATGCTTTAAGTAACAAGGTACACCCACTCTAGGACAATTTACGTTATACTGGGAATGAAGTTCAATTTCCCCCAATAAAGGAGTTAACTTAAACGAGTAACTTTGTATTACCACGTAGTATACTAGTGAGTATGAAAACTATTTATAAACCAAAAGAATTTGCATCTATTTTAAGTACGACGGTTAAAATGTTATAAAACTAGGACAATGCCAATAAAATAGTCGCTTACCGAAACCCACAAGGAAGAAGGTTCTATACGCACGAACAATATGAAGCGCATATGGGGATTCAGCAGGGAAAATAAAGAAGGTAAGATTGTTTTTTACGGGCGTGTTTCAAGTGCTGGTCAAAAGGAAGATTTGGCGAACCAACTTTCTTTTTTACGAGATTGCGCCAATGCAAGAGGCTTGATTGTATACGAAGTGTTGACCGACATTGGAAGCGGTCTGAATTACAAACGAAAAAAATGGAATGCTTTGTTAGACGATTGCTTTGAAGGGAACGTCACAACCATTCTTATTGCATATAAAGATCGCTTTGTTCGTTTTGGATATGACTGGTTTTCTTCCTTTTTAGAGAAAAGGGGTGCCCGGATTCTTGTCGTAAAGAATCCGGGCACCCCAACGGGAACTGGTTGAAGATTTGATTTCGATACTTCATGACTTTAGCGGTCGCATTGCCGGATTTCAAAAATATAAAAAGAAAATACAGGAGGATGACAAACTTGAAGAAAGCCTTTAAGACAGAAATCCTCCTGTCTGACGTACAAGTCGATAAAGTCAATCGAACAATTGGCACATGTCGCTATGTGTACAATTTATATCTTCACACCGCACAAGAACACTATAAACAGACGAAGAAACACCTATCGGGTTACGATTTTTCCAAATGGCTGAACAATGTCCATACGAAAGAAACTGGCCAATGGATCAAGGATGTTTCGAGTAAAGCCGTCAAGCAGTCCATCATGAACGGGGATAAGGCTTTTAAGAACTTTTTTAAAGGATTGGCTAAGTTTCCCCGCTTCAAAAAGAAAAGAAATCAAGATGTAAAAGCCTATTTTCCGAAAAATAATGCATCTGATTTAAAAATAGAACGCCATCGGATTAAAGTACCAACAATTGGTTGGGTTCGTTTAAAGGAATTTGGGTATATTCCAACGGACGCCACCGTCATAAATTGTACGCTATCACAAAAAGCGGGTCGGTATTTTGTTTCCGTTTTATGTAAAGTCGAAGAAGTGCGTAAAGCCTATGTTCCTAAGCATGATGGAATTGGAATTGATGTAGGGATTTCTACATTTGCTTCTTGTAGTCATCATGTCGTGTTTGAAAATAGTAATAAAACACAACATGTTATTAAATTGGAAAAAAGTTTAAAGCGACAACAGCGGAAACTGAGTCGCAGCTATGAACAAAATAAAAATCGAAAGAGAGGTGAATTCTGCGCTAAAAACAGGCAAAAACAACTTGGAGTTGTTCAAAAATTGCACGCTAGACTTGCGAATATCCGAAAAGAATATGTTCGGCATGTTGTTGCTACGCTGGTGAAAACCAAGCCTGCGTATCTAACGATTGAAGATTTAAACATTAAAGGCATGATGAAGAATCGCCACTTGTCGAAAGCAATTGCTGGGCAAAACCTATATGCATTCAGGGAATGGATTGAGGCCAAATGCAAAGAAAAAGGCATCGAGCTTCGGATCGTTAGCGGATGGTATCCATCCTCCAAACTTTGTTCTAGCTGTGGAAATAAGAAGACGAATCTAAGTCTTTCTGAGCGCGTATATAATTGTGACAAGTGCGATACAATACTTGATCGAGATTTCAATGCGAGTTTAAATCTGAAATACGCAAAAGAATATACGGTTCTCACCTAAACGAAACCGTATATATGTAGGGTGGGCTACATCCGAATTTACGCCTGTGGAGTGCTAAACCAACCGTAGTAGTGTGCAATTGACGAGGCGGGGTACAGAGAAGCAGGAAATTGTCTAGCGTAGAAAAATAAATACATTCTTCTATGTTTTTAGTAGCAGATCATTGATTATGTTAAAGAAACAAATGGAGCAGTATTTTGCTAAAAATTTAAATGAAGATAAAATTGAGCTATTCGACATCGAAAAAGACTTTGCTGAAGAGCATCAAATGCTTACTGACGGGATTTTCGTTTCATCTAAAGAATTTCATTTTCAAGTAATTGAACGCTGCGATAAAGAAACAGAAGAACTCCTTCATACAGAGACTTCAGACTTTCTAAAACAAGCGATTTCTCACCTTACACAACATCGAAATGAATTTGTTTATGTGGAATCAACCACCTTAGAGCTTATTCGAGTAGATGCGATTGCACTTGAACTTGATGATGTATTCAAAACATATACGGCACTCTTGGGCTTGAGACTCCAAAAGAAATACGGTCCAGAGATCAAAGCATATCTTGATGCAAACTTACAAGGTGAAGGCGTGAAATATAGTGTAATGTTCTCAGATGCGGATGGACTATGGGATATAAACTTCGCTTTAGATTACGTAGAGGGATTTAATGATACGTTGTCTTTCGATGAGGCATATCAAATAATCTACACGTTCATTTTTAATTTAATTCGAGATATTGAGTAAGGATGGGAAGTTTTTGAAAGAACAGAAATTCATATACACATACGTACAACATAAAGACGAGTTCGATTTATGTCGAATGGAAATGCGCGCCTTTTTTGGCTTTGATACTTTGTTAAATTGTTTACTAAGTCCAGTTGAAATTGAACCAAACCGAAGTCCTTTTATGAAAGAGCGGTTAGAAGTTCTATATGAAAATGAAGATTTCGATGCACTTCTAGATCAAGTCGAACAGTTTGAATTGCATACAGAAACGTTCAAAGTTGCTTGCTTAAATACCATTGAACTTAATTCAACAGAAAAGATCGGTCACTCTGACCGTCGTAAATTGGAACGTGAAATCGGATTGCGTATTAATGGTGAGCCTGACTTAGACAATCCGACATGTATTTTAGGTATTGTATTTGTAGATAATACATGGTATTTCGGTAAGTACATTGAAAGTGAAAACATTTGGTTTCAACATCAGCAAAAGCCACATATGTATTCAACCGCATTAAGTACTCGGGTTGCTAGGGCTGTTGCTAACATTGCCGTTCCACACCCAGAAGGTATACGTGCAATCGATCCGTGTTGTGGTATAGGAACCGTGCTTGTCGAGGCCCTATCTATGGGAATTGATATCACGGGTAGAGATATTAATCCGCTTGTTGTCTTAGGTTCGAGAAAAAACATTGCTCACTTTCATTTGAAAGGTGAAGTTGTTATTGGACCGATCGCGGATGTTGAAACTGCGTACGATGTCACAATTATCGATATGCCTTACAATCTCTTCACACATATCACTACGGAACAACAACTTGATATTTTGATACAAGCGCGTCGATTTACTAAAAAAATTGTCATTGTCACGATTGAAACAATCGACTCGATGATTATTGAAGCAGGCTTTACGATTCTCGACCGATGCGTTGCCAAAAAAGGTACGTTTTCAAGACAAGTTCTTGTTTGTGAATGATTCAAAAATAGGGTGCTAGCCGCTCACACAATTTTTAACTTCAAAATTGTGTGAATAGCTAGCACCCTTTATTAAAATATCTCTTGAAGAATCTCATCGACTGCTGCTTTTCCTTGATTTACACAATCCGGTAATCCAACACCTTCATAAGATGCTCCGGCAAGCTTAACAGATGGAAATTTACTCTTTAACTCTTGACGAGCCGCCTCGATTAACTGCTTATGTCCAACGCGGTACTGAGGTCGATCTTCTTTAAATCGAGTAATTATTGAGAAATCCGGTTTCGCTTGAATCCCCAATATATTATTCAAATCAGACTGGACAATTTTTTCGATTTCAGCATCAGGCAAGTCAACAATCGCTTCGTCACCTACTCGCCCAACAAAAGCACGGATAAGCACTTTACCGTCAGGTGTTGATGTTGGCCATTTACGATGCGTCCATGTACATGCTGTAATTGAATAATCACTGCTTCTTGAAACGAGAAACCCAGTTCCTTCATGCTCCAACTTAACGGCTTCCTCAGGGTAAGCTAAGGCAATTGTAGCAACTGAAGTCGTTGGTATTTCGCCTAACTCTCGGAGTATACCGTGTGGAGCGAATAATCGACTAGCTCCAGCGTGACCAATTGACATCACAACAGCGTCTGCCTCAATTTTCCGCCCGTCATTCAAACTCAGAATCGTCTTATTAGAGTTCGGTTCCGGCTGATTGATAGCATCAATTTTGATGCTTTTCATCACAGTGTTTGGTTCAAGTTGCTCTTCCATCACTTCCACCAATGTGCTCAGGCCATTGCGGAAAGTATGGAAAACTCCTTCTTTTTTAATGCCTGATTCACTTTTTGTAGGCAATTGCTTCGGAGCTGTTTTCATCATCCCCAAAATAAGACTACGGTGTTTTTTCTCCACTTCAAAAAACTGTGGGAAAGTGGACTGAAGGCTCATTTTATCAATGTCACCGGCATAAACCCCAGAGAATAAAGGTTCAATCAAGTTTTCAACAACTTCCCTACCAAATCGTCTTCTAAAGAAAGAACCCATTGATTGATCGTCATCGTTCGCTGAGCGTGGTTGAAATAAATCACCAGCCGCTCTGAGTTTCCCAGCCAATGAAAATAAGCCTGACTTCATAAACGGACCGACTTGAGTCGGGATTCCCATAACTGACCCCTCAGGAATAGGATGTAACTCCCGATTCAGCAATATATAGGCCTGCCCCGTTGCATTCTTTACAAGCTCACTTTCTATCCCAAGTTCCTTTGCAAGAATCCCAATACTCTTTTTACGAATTAAAAACGAATCCGGACCACGTTCTATAACAAAACCATCCCGTCGAACCGTTTGGATTTTTCCTCCAAGATGATTCGACGCTTCGATAAGGAGTACATCAAGAGGAAGATTTTTCTCGCGTGCTTCTTTTTGTAAGTAAAACGCCGCTGAAAGCCCTGTAATTCCTCCGCCGACGATGACGACTTTTTTACGTTGTTCGTTCATGTCCATCATCACGTTCTTTCGTTATTATTTCTTTTCATTTAGCTTTGAAAATATTGTTTCTGCCATTGCATCGATAAATAAGGGATGTGTGTTTGGCATTTCCGGACGATAATAATTTGCTCCGATTTCATCACAAACAACTTTACACTCATAGTCATTGTCGTAAAGAACTTCTAAATGGTCTGAAACAAATCCAACCGGTGTGTATACAAATGTTGTATACCCTTTTTCCTCATGTAAAGTACGTGTCAAATCTTGAACATCTGGCCCTAACCAAGGATCCGGAGTTTGACCTTCACTTTGCCAACCAATCTCATAATTTTCGATTCCAGCTGATTGAGCGATTAAATCTGCCGTCTCTTTCAGTTGTTCTGGATATGGATCACCGTTTGCAATGATTTTCTCAGGAAGTGAATGTGCAGAAACGATTAAGCACGCCTTCGCTTTTTCTTCGTCACTCATCGCAGCATACGTTTCACGTACTTTATCCGTCCAATACTGGATGAATTTAGGTTCTTTATACCAGCTTTCAACTGAAGTAATCTGCATGCCGTATTTTTCAGCTTCTTCTTGAGCGCGTCCATTATACGACTTTACAGAAAATGTTGAAAAGTGAGGAGCAAGGACGATGGATACCGCTTCTTCAATTCCATCCTCATTCATTGCTTCCACAGCTTCCTCAATGAACGGTGTAATGTGTTTTAGACCAACATACACCTTGAAGTCAATTGAGTCTTGTACAGCGTTCAAGCGCTCGCAAAGTGCATCTGCTTGTTCGTTTGTTATTTTAGCTAGAGGTGATATTCCGCCAATTGCAGCATATCGGTTTTGTAGATCCTCCAGTTGCTCAGGAGCAGGTGGACGTCCACGGCGAATATGCGTGTAGTAGGATTCGATATCCTCTTCTTTGTTCGGTGTACCGTATGCCATTACTAATAAACCCATTTTCTTCTTCGTCATTATGTCACCTCTTATTAATTTTGTGCGTTGCGCAACTCTGTGCTATATGTGTGAACCAGTTCTGTTAGTTTTTTCAATGTCGCCGGTTTAACATCCGGGAATACACCGTGACCAAGGTTAAATATGTGATTACCGTGTGCTACACCTTGCTCAATGATCACTTTTGCACGTTCTTCGATAATGCTCCAGTCCGCGAGTAAAAGAGATGGATCTAGGTTCCCCTGTAGAGGTTTTGTTAAACCACGTGCACCTGCTTCTTGGATCGGCAAACGCCAGTCCAGACCAACAACATCTACTGGAAGGTCATGCCATTCATTCGCAAGGTGACTTGCACCTACTCCAAATGTAATTAGTGGAACATTTAACTTTTTT
Source organism: Sporosarcina sp. CAU 1771 (assembly GCF_054482775.1). Lineage (NCBI taxonomy): Bacteria > Bacillati > Bacillota > Bacilli > Caryophanales > Caryophanaceae > Sporosarcina > Sporosarcina sp. CAU 1771. The sequence continues at coordinate 35,962 of NZ_JBTLRN010000012.1, forward strand.
AATTCTGTGAAAATATGCGTCATAATCGGTTTAACGAAAATACGATAATCTGCAACGTTTAATGCACCTACCCACGAATCAAAGATTTGAATCGCCTTTGCACCTGCATTTACTTGTGCAGTTACATAAGTAATCGTCATTTCAGCAAGTTTGTCCATAAGTACAAACCACGCTTCTGACTCTGACACCATGAATGACTTTGTTAAGTTAAACGTTCTTGAAGGACCTCCTTCAATCATATAGCTCGCAAGTGTAAATGGTGCGCCTGCGAAACCGATTAATGGAACGTTTAATTGCTCTTGTGTCAACATTTTAATTGTTTCTAACACATAAGGAATATCATCTTCCGGGGAAATTTCACCAAGATTCGTAACATCTTGTACTGAACGGATTGGATTACTAATGACCGGACCTACTCCAGCCTTTATTTTCACATCAACACCAATTGCAGGAAGTGGCGTAACGATATCCTTATATAGTATTGCGGCATCAACATTATATTGATCGACTGGAAGTTTTGTAACGTATGCACAAAGTTCAGGGTTACGTACAATATTCTCTAACGAACCATGTTCTTCTTTAATCTTCAAATATTCTGGTTGTGATCGACCTGCTTGCCTCATATACCAAACTGGTGTGTGTTCAATTTTTTCTCCACTTGCAGCTCGAAGAAGTGTATCATTAAATTTAGTCATGAATACGTTCCCACTTTCACTAAGTATTTTATCTATTTATAATTTTAGACGTTCCCGAACGCATTGTATAGGCAAAGGGGCATTTGTCATCAATTTGTAAACACATCTACGCCACAGTTTCGTCATTTTTAGTTTCATTTATTACTATTGAGGGAATTATAGTAATTAACAATAGAAGGGGGTTTTTAGATGAATATCTTTTTAACATCTGGAACATTTGACTTCATGAAATCTCTAAGGGAAAAATATCCAAGTGAAACGATGGTTGTTATGAGTGGAGCAGGAAATGCAGTTCTTCTACATGAAACAAATGGGAAATCACTCTTTCAAACACCGAGAAGATATAAAACAATTGGTGAATCTGGCACTCTCACGGAAGAAGGATACTTTGTGTTCAATAACATTCCCGTAACAGATGAAGGACGTCCTATTTTTGAACACCAAATTTCAAAATGGTTGGATTCAGTTGATTTACAACAAAGAAACGTTGCATTTCGTTTACTCAGTCCAATCGATTCCAACACGTATATTGTTCTATCTCAGTGGAGTGATGCAGCGGGCTATCATACTTGGAAAAACAGTACCGCAGCACAACAATTAGATCGATTAATCTCTAACGAATCTGGAGCTTCTAAAATGCCACATATGTTCTCCAGTGCATCTTATGTGACAACCTATATGACTAAAAAGAAAAAGTAACCACATATTAAAAATAGCTTTCCCACATTCAACTGTGAGAAAGCTATTTTCTATTCTTTATACGTTTTGCTATCAAAGCCTCGTTCAGTCACATAATCTTCAAGGGTCCATATGCCAATTCCTGCTTTTTTTGCCCGTTGCTGAGCTTTTTCATAAGCGTCGAGATGCTTTGTATTTGGTGGATAAACATATCCAACACGAGCAAGCCCTTCCTCAATCAATTTTTCTTGTACACTTTCTCCGTCGATATAAACGTAAGCTAATAATCTACCGTATTTGTCAATTCGCTCACCTATATCAAATTCGATTTCAAGTTTACCACTATTCATCAATTCTCGATTTCTTTCTTTGGCCTTCTCCCCAAATGGTTGTTTTCCGAGTTGTGGATGATTTGTTTCAGGCGTATCTATTAATAAGTATCGTACGTTTTTTTCTTCACCTTCATATTTCACTTTAATCGTGTCCCCGTCAATCGTTTTAACCAGTTCCACGGCAATTAATCCATCACGACTAGGTGTAGTCTCTTCCTCAGAAAGAAGTTCTGGAAAATACATTGTTACAACGGCTAAAATGATAATAGCTAAAATCGATGTTAAACCCTTTTTCTTATTCATCTTTTTTTTCGTATTTTTCATGTACGCTCATCCTCATAATTTGTCTTTCTACCATTCGCCCTAATTTAAGCTAACTGAATAACCTATCCATGCAATTAAAATACCACCACCATAGATAGATGCTATATATAAGAAGGCTTTTCTTTTTTCGCTACTTTGCCATAATTGAATTAGTTCTTTATTCATTGTGGAAAAGGTTGTCAGCGCACCTGCTAATCCCGATGCAAGAAAAAATGTCCATACACGCGGCAATTCCAGCCCAAATACACAACCAATTAAAAATGAACCAATTAGATTGACAATCAATGTACCTTTCTGAAACTTTAGTGAAATAAAATACCGCAAAACAGCACCTATAAAACCACCAAGACCGATCACTACTATCTCAATGAAGGTCATTTCCCCACCGTCATTCTGCCTAAATGGAATCCAAGCATTCCCACAGTTAAACCACCTAGGATACTTAGTCCAACATATAGTAGGGCTATCAAATAATTTCCGTTTTCAAAGAGTAAAAGTGTCTCAATACTTAGCGCTGAAAATGTTGTAAACGAGCCCAGAAACCCGGTTGTTACGGCACCTTCAAGTTCTTTCCTTAAATGCAATTGACGCCAAGCACCTGTGATTATAAAACATAATACAAACGTACCTACAATATTGACGGTAAACGTAGCGAAAGGAAATCCAGATTCTCCAGCCAGTACTTCTCCAACCGAAACCCGTGCGAATGCACCTAAGGCTCCAGCTAGCCCAATCATTAGCACCTGCTTCATATCGAAACCTTCTCCAACAAACCTCTAGATAAAATTGTATCGAGATCAAGTTTCTTCTCGTTTTTTTCAAATTGAATATGGATTTCAGTTGGTGCTAAACCAATAATTTCGCCGTGCCCGAATACACGATGTTTGACGTTCAATCCTATTTTCAACTCCTTCTGATGTTGAATTCCGTGCGGATTTATTGAAACGTTCATTTTCTTTATCGGCGCTTTTACTTTGACCTCGTTCACCTTGGGAGGCAAAAGTATACCCCGTACTTCATTCAAAAACCTGGAATCTTCTTTATAATCCTTGTCATTTCTTTTAAATGAAAGCAATTCAAGCTGTTCTTTCGCTCGCGTCATACCTACGTAAAATAGACGTCGCGCCTCTTCTAACTGTGTATCGTTCATTTCATCTTCAGTAGAAGGAATAATTCCCTGAACCAGATCAATCATGAACACTCTTCTGAATTCAAGGCCTTTGGCACTGTGAAATGTCGATAATGTAACTGCATTTTCTACCGGGTTAAATTTCGCGTTTTGTACGGCTTGTTCTAGCTCTTTCAACCGATTTGCAAATTCAACCATTGTTCGTAGCTGAGATGCAATCCCTTCGAGTGTGTCAAGAATACCAAGTATATTATCGATCCGGTATCCAAACTTTTCAGCACGACTTTTAAGTGCAGCTTCATACCCAAGATCCTGTCGAATTTTTCGAATCACTTGTGCTGGTCTTTCCTCTACAATCGATGAATAAACGGCCTTATATTGAGTTAGTTTTTTAATTTGACTCCCTTTTAATTCAACCGTGTTAATAAATACATCAAACACATTTCCAGTAGTACCTGTATTCGTAAATGTAGTCACCATACTCTTAGACACAAATAGGTTCATCTTCATAATCACTTTTGCTAAAATATCTTTTCTTTCCGTATTAAAACTAAGCCGCATAAAATTGAGAATATCTTCAACTACCCAGTGACTAAAAAACTTATCGTCCGCGTCTTTCATGTAAAATGGAATGCCGCGCCGATGCAATTCGCTCACATACATCGTTGAGGATGCATTATTTCGAAATAAAATCGCTACCTCTTTCAACTCTTTTTCGCCGAGCAATTCGTAAGTCACGTACTCAAGTTGCCTTTTCGGATCATCCAATTGTTTGATTATGATAGGCATTTTCGCAGCATTTTCGGTATGCATTTCTTTCGCATATCGCTTTTCATTTCGCTTGATAAACTTTGCTGACACGTCAACGATTTCTTTTGATGAGCGATAATTACGCTCCATCATGAGCACTTGTGCATCTGGATAGACACTTTTAAAATTCAGCAAGTAGTCAGGTTCTGCTCCACGCCATGTGTAGATTGTCTGATCATCATCCGCAACGACACAAATGTTTCCGTGAAAGCTTGCCAGATGTTCGACTATTTTATGTTGGACAAATGACGTATCTTGGCTTTCGTCTGTTAGTAAATAATCATACCGATCACGAATTTGTTCGCAAAGTTGCTCATCTTTTCTAAGACCCTCTTCAGCTAGGGTAAGCATATCATCAAAATCTAAAAGTAAATGGCCTTGTTGTTGCATTTTATATTCTTCATATTTCAAAGCAATACTGCCAGCTTTTTCAACCGGTCCTTTGAGATTCTTCCACATTTCAGGTAGTAACATTTTATTTTTTATGGAGCTAATAAACGTGGATAGTGATGCAATTTCATCATCCGTACATTCATCTCTTAGCACTTCTTTACTTATTTTCTTCAACAAAAACATTTTATTGATGGATTGACGCCCTTGGCCGCGACCTTCAATTAATTCATAAGTCATTCCTTGCTTTTCTAAATACATTCGAGCAATCATAAATGCAAGACTATGTATGGTTGAAAAATCAACAGGATCACTGTCAGGGAAGAACTGCTGAAATCGTTCGGACATATCCCGCGCAGAAGCCTTGCTAAACGTAATTGCTTTTATACGTTTTGCATCCACTTTCTTTTCTTCAATCAAATATCCAATACGCATAATAAGCGTTGTCGTTTTTCCAGAACCAGGACATGCTAAAAGTAACATTGGCCCCTCTGTTTCCGTTACGGCTTTCTTTTGTACTTCATTTAACTGGATACCAAGATCTCTTTTTTTTCGCTCAAAATAATCATTCATAATTGTGACTCCTTTAACTTACAGTACCTCTAATTTACCATATGTAGATGACCATGACGAACGGAAGTTCATCGTCTAAACAAAAAATGACTAATCGTTGTATTTGAACGATTAGTCATTTTTATATAAGCTTTTTTATTAATATACTTTAGTATCCTTTAGAAACCACTCGTGTTGGGGATCATTTTTAAATTTCCAAACACGTTCAGGACCTGCCATTACATTGATAAAGTAAACATCATATCCCGGAGGAGCCGCTACAGGGTGATACCCTTTGGGAACAATAACTGCTTGATCATTTTCAACTGCCATTGTTTCATCCAAAGACCTATCATCTGTATAGACACGCTGGAAAGCAAATCCTTGAGGCGGATTTATTTTGTGATAATACGTTTCTTCGAGATATGATTCGTTTGGTAAATCCATTATATCGTGTTTATGTGGTGGAAAGCCCGACCAGCTACCTTGAGGTGTAAGCACTTCTACTACAAGAAGGCTATCTGCAGGCTCTTCTTCAGGCAGGATATTGTGAATATGACGCGTTACATTTCCTGAACCTCTTTCTTCTACACCAACATCTTTAGGTGCGATAAGACGCGCTTTGTGATTGCCTTTTCCAGGTGCCGAGCAAACCGCCAACTCGACTTTCGTCAAAGCTTTTACTTCATATTGGTCATCTGAAGGGACATACACTGAGTAAGGTGGAATCCATTCAAAAACGCTCATTCTTTTTCCGATGTTTTCAAAGTGACTTTCCTTCGTTTTCACATCCGCACGGCCACTTAAGAGAATTAAACATTTTTCATCCTCTAAAGTTTCCTTAGATAAAACTTGGCCTTCCTCTAACTTAAACACTTCAAAACCTACATGATCCCATCCTGCAGATTCAGGTGTCACTTTAAGTGTACTTCCGTCTTCTTTTGGTTCCGTACTTTTAATTATGAGTTTACTCATTATCGAATCACTTTTCCTTTCGTTTTACAATCAGTTGTTCTTAAAAAGCTTCTAGTTTTAATTGTTCGTCTGTGTAAAGTTTTGGCTCTGTAACTTTTTGAATATCTTCAACTGAGTAGCCTTTTGCTACTTCCAATAGTTTCAATCCCTTTGAAGTCACTTCCATAACTGCCAGATCTGTAATAATAACATTTACGACAGACTTGCCCGTTAACGGCAATGAACATGTTTTCAATATTTTAGCTTCGCCATTTTTATTCACATGGTCCATAATGACAATTGTTTTCTTTGCGCCGTGAACCAAATCCATAGCGCCGCCCATCCCTTTTACCATTTTACCTGGGATCATCCAATTCGCTAGATCACCAGTTTCAGAAACTTCCATTCCACCTAATATAGCTACATCGATATGGCCGCCCCGAATCATTGCAAATGAATCTGCACTATTAAAATAGCTAGCACCAGGAATTGCAGTGACCGTTTCTTTGCCTGCATTTATTAAATCTGGATCGACGTTTTCTTTAGTAGGATACGCGCCAATTCCTAACAATCCATTTTCCGATTGAAGAACAACTTGCTTATCATCACTTATATAATTCGCAATAAGTGTTGGCATACCAATTCCTAAATTGACGTAAAACCCATCTTTAATTTCTTTCTCTGCTCGCATTGCAATTTTTTCCCGAGCTGAAACCTGTTTTTGCATGATAAAATCCCCCCTTAGCTGTCTCGCACTGTTATTTTTTCAATCACTTTTTTCTGTTCTCCAACAATCAATCGTTGAACATACACGCTTGGCGTATGAACAGCAGCCGGATCAATCGCTCCTACTTCAACCAACTCTTCTACTTCGGCAATGGTTACCGTTCCAGCCGTTGCGATGATCGGGTTAAAGTTTTGCGCTGTTTTGTTATAAACCAAGTTCCCCATTTTATCGCCTTGGGCAGCTAACACTAAACTAAAATCAGCAACTAATGCCTCTTCTAACAAATACTCTTTCCCGTTAAACATCTTCGTTTCTTTTCCTTCAGCGATTGGCGTCCCTACTCCTGCCGGTGTATAAAATGCAGGAATCCCAGCACCACCTGCTCGAATTTTTTCTGCTAATGTCCCTTGAGGTAATAGTTCTACTTCAATTTCTCCATTGAGTAATTGACGCTCAAATTCTTTGTTTTCACCTACATATGAACTTATCATTTTTTTAATTTGTTTTTTCTTTAAGAGTAAACCTAATCCCCAGTCATCTACACCACAATTGTTCGAGATTACGGTTAAATCCTTTACTCCTTTTTCCACCAAAGCATTGATTAAATTTTCTGGAATACCAACCAATCCAAAACCGCCTACCATTAAAGTAGCGCCGTCTTGGATATCATCTATGGCCTGACTAAATGATGTATATACAGGTTTCATTTAACTCCTCCTAGCAATTTTCTATGTATTGTTCATCCTACCTTTAATTAAAAGCTATGTTAAATAATGATGTTGATAAAGCTTATTACACAATAGTGCTTGAGTGAGTGTATCTAACACGTTGATTTCCGTTTCAGACCCAAAGTGCGGAAAGATAAAGTGCAATCTTTCCCTAACGCGTTCCGGAGGGCAGGCGGTGGACCAACCCGAAAGCAAAGACATGCTCATAACACTACGTTTTTATTCGCAAAAGCCGTTCTTCGTGACGGCTCTCGCTCATCTCCCGTTGGTTGTTTCACCTGACCCGTTGTCCTCCCGGAGTCGCCGTCTTCCACTTCAATCAACTTGGAAATGTACAATAACTACTTGTCCCACTACCCTAAAGCCACTAACCTTGAATCCAAACAATCCAGCGCAGAAGCGACAAGTGTGAGCCGAAGTAGGAAGACCGACAGTGAACTTTCTGACGGGCTTCCTACGGGAGGCCATCACAAAGCGCCTAAGCGATATCGACAAGCTTCCTATTCCACAAGGAGTGTACAAATACTTTATCAACTATCAACAGAGTTGTTTAACATAGCCTAATTAAAAATCCCCTAGTAGAATTATGAATACATACATCGAAATCCATACGTTCTATAGGGGATCTTCACTAGTTCGAATACTAGTTTTACAAAATGGTTTTCTTACATTAAACGCCCATCTTTTCTTTGATAAACTTACGTGCTTTGATCGCATATTCAAGTGGGTCAGCAACTCTAGGATCTTGTTCTGCTTCTACAACAATCCATCCTTTATAGTTTGACTCTTTTAATACGTTGAATACCTCTTCCATTTCCACCATATCGCCGTCTCCAGGAACTGTGAATAGGCCGGCTTTAATTCCTTGAAGAAAACTTAAGTTTTCCCCTTTTACTTTTTCAAGAATATCGCTACGAACATCTTTAATATGAACATGCTTTACTCGTGGCGCGTATTTCTTCAATATTTCAAGTGGGTTTTCTCCTGCAACAGTCGCATGTCCCGTGTCAAAGAGTAGATGAACTAGATTTGGATCCGTCATCTCCATTACTTTATCAATCTCTTCAAACGTTTCAATTCCAGTTCCTACATGATAATGAAATGCCACTTCCATACCTTTTTCTTGTGCGAGCTTACCAATCTCTTCTAACCCACTAGCAAGTGCTGTAAATTGGTCATCTGAAAGATGTGGACGGTTCGTAAAAAGAGGCTCACTTTCTATACCGTGAACACTACTTCCAACTTCACCTACGCCAATTACTTTTGCACCCATTTCAAAAAGAAAATCTCTATGCTCAATAAATGCTTCTACAGTTTCCTCTAGAGGTTTCGTTGTGAAATAACTACTGAACCAACCGTTACAGATTTGCAACTGACGAAGATCGAGTGCTTTTTTTAACACGGCAGGATCTTTCGGATATTTATTCCCAATTTCACTTCCTGCATAGCCTGCAAGAGCCATTTCACTAATACATTGTTCGAAAGTAAGTTCCCCGCCCAACTCAGGTAAATCATCATTCGTCCAGTTAATTGGTGCACAAGCTATTTTTACATTCTCTTTTGACAACATTTTATATCCCCCTAAAGAAATTATTAGTAGACGATTGCATCTCTAAAGTTTTTTTCCATTTCCTCATACGCTTTTTGGACAGCAGCGCTTTCGGATACTTCTGGAACCCCAACCCGCCAAGAACTTTCATAGCCATCCGTCATTGTTCCTGGAAGAACTTTTATGTGAATTAACGTCGAGAGCGTTTCTTTTTTCGATTGTTCAATTGCTTCTTTTAATTCTTCAACAGTCGTTACTGTGTATGCTTTCGCACCATAACTTTCAGCGTTTTTAGCAAAATCAATTTCTGCATAGTCGCCTGTCAATCCACCTGTTTCAGGTTCGCGACGGCGGAATTCGTTACCAAAGCTATCGACACCTTGTGAACGTTGCAAGTTATGGATACACTGAAAACCGTTGTTATCAAATAAAAGAACATTTATTTTAATATCTTCTTGGATGCATGTGTACAATTCAGTATGTGCCATTAAATAGCCACCATCACCTACAAATGAGTATACTTCACGTTCTGGGTGAGCTAATTTAGCACCCATTGCACCTGAAACTTCGTAACCCATACATGAGAATCCATACTCTAAGTTATACGTGTCCGGAACACTTGATTTCCAAATGCGTTGCAAGTCCGAAGGTAAACTTCCTGATGCTGCAACAACAACTGCATCTGAGTCGAGTGCATCATTGACTTCCATTAACGCTCTCGTTTGAGATAGTCCTTCTTTTTCTTCTAACTTCGAAAGTTTGTGGAGTTCTGCGTTCCATTCATCTTTAGCTGCCTTAATATTAGCCTTATAGTCAGATTGATAACCCATCTCTTCTAATTTCACAGAGAGTACTTGAAGTGCTTTTTTAGCATCTGCTACTACCGATATAGAATTTAACTTGGCTGCATCCAATGAGTTCACGTTAATTGATAAAAAGTCGACGTCTTCGTTTTGATAACCACGCTTTGAATTCGTTGCAAAGTCATTTAACCTTGAACCAATCGCAATGATTAAATCTGCATCTTTCGCAGTTTTATTGGATGCTAATGTTCCACAAACGCCTGCTCCACCTAAGTTATGTGAATGATCCCAAGGGATATTTCCTTTACCTGTTTGCGTTTCACCAAATGGAATATTAAACTTCTCTGCAAATGCTACCAATTCTTCTGCAGCTTCACTGTATCGTACGCCGCCACCACAAATGATAAATGGCTTTTTCTTATTCGCTATTAATTCAACTGCTTTCAAAAGCGCTTCATCAGACACAGGCCTGCGCTCGATTGTATGTACACGTTTCACAAAGAAGTCTACCGGATAATCATATGCTTCTGCTTGAACGTCCTGTGGAAGGGCTAGTGTTACTGCACCTGTTTCCGCTGGATCTGTCAGCACTCGCATCGCTTGCATACACGCTGTAATTAGCTGTTCAGGACGAACAATTCGGTCCCAATATTTACTAACAGGTTTGAACGAATCTGTTACAGAAACTGTATAGTCCGTTGCATTTTCAACTTGTTGAAGTACAGGGTCAGGTTGTCTGTTTGCAAAGTTATCTGATGGTAAAAACAACACTGGAATACGGTTAACAGTTGCAGTTGCAGCCGCAGTTACTAAGTTAGATGATCCTGGACCAATCGATGCTGTAACCGCATAGATTTCCTTGCGTCGTTTTTGTTTCGCATAAGCCATCGCAGCATGTGCAATGCTTTGCTCATTTTTCCCTTGATAGAACGGCATGATGTCTTTATATTGTTCAAGAGCTTGACCAAGACCAACCACATTACCATGTCCAAAAATCCCCATTACACCTTTTACAAACTTATACTCTACTCCGTCTACTGAAACATATTGATTGTCCAGAAACTTAATAAGTGCCTGACTCATCGTTAAACGTATTTTACTCAAGCTATTTCCCTCCCAGATAAATGTTGTAACAGTTATACCCACTGAATTTTCCGTCTTTTTATTCACTACTTTTCAAGATGATTAAAATCCTAAGAGTGAAAGTTTTTGCTTCGCTTCTTGCTTTACCATTTCCATAGGTGCAGCGAACAATTTCAAACGATCGTACTCATTTGGATTGTTTTTTACTTCTTCTGATAATGCTTGGCCAAATGCAAGTCGAATTGCAGTACCTATATTTAACTTGGCAACATTCGTTTTGACTAACTTTTTCATATCCGCATCTGAAATCCCAGTTGAACCGTGAATGACGATTGGCAGATCGATTCGTTCTTCAATTTCCTTCAAACGGTCAAATTGAATGACTGCATCTTGAGTTTGCATTCTTTGCACGGTGCCTACTGAAACCGCTAACCAATCCGTGTCAGTTTGTTCAGCAAACAATTTTGCTTCCTCTGGATCTGTGTACTCTGTTTCATGTCCTTCAATATCCATATAAGAAAGCTTACCAATTTCAGCTTCAACGACAATTCCAAAGGCTTGCGCCATTTTTACAATCTCTCTCGTATTTGCTACGTTCTCTTCAAATGGAAGATGAGAGCCATCATACATGACTGACGTATACCCGCTCTTAATTGCCTGAGCAACCGTTTGATAGTCTTTTGCATGGTCTAGATGAACAGACACAGGAACGGATGCGTTGTCTGCTAGTGATCGCAGCATCTTTCCCCAATAGACAATCGTTCCGTGATCAATGGCCAACTTATTCGTTGCTAATAAAATAGGAGCATTCATTTCCTCAGCAGCCTCAATAATTGCAGCGGCATCTTCATAACCGAACACGTTAAACGCAGCGAGGGCATAATCTCCGTTTGCCGCGTCTTTCATTATTTCTCTAAAATCATATTTTATATCTCTCATACTTCACCTTGCGAAACTTTGTGTGAGTCAATAAAAGAATGTACTTCTTCTTTAGTCGGCATAGCTTCTGAACACGAATTTTTGGAAATAACGATAGCCGCGGAAGCACTTCCAAATTCCAGACACTTATCCACAGACCAATTCGCAAGCAATCCATACATGAAACCAGCTGCAAAGGAATCTCCTGCGCCAAATGTTTTCAACACTTTTGTAGGGAAGACGTTTCCCTTGAAAACTTCCCCGCCTCTTGTGTAAGCAAGAGAACCTTCGCTACCATGTTTGATGACAACAATTTCAGCATTATAATCAAACCATTTTTTTGCAGTAACTTGGTCATCTGTATTCCCTTTATTCGTTAAATTCTCCATCGCGTCAAACTCTTCACGAGTACCAATAATTACATCGCATTTTTCTGCTGCTAAATTATAGTAAATCGCTGTTTCTTCCGGAGATGTCCAAGAATATGGTCGATAATCAATATCAAAAACAACTTTAGTATTATGCTTTCGAGCATATTCCATTGCTAGGAAAGTCGCTTCACGAGAAGGACTTTTGGATAAGGCTGTTCCTGAAATAAGCAGGAGCTTAGCGTTTTTAATATACGCTTCATCTATTTCTAACGGACTTATTTTCAGGTCAGCTACATTGTCTCTATAAAGCATGTTGTTGCATTCTTCTGGACTAATAACCTCCGTGAAAGCAATTCCATTCATTGCACCTGTTTGGTCCACTAATACATTTGAAGTGTCTACTTGAACGCCTTCAAGAGCTTTCAAACAATACCTACCCAAACCATCATTAGAAACCTTACCAATAAAGCCCGTTTCAAGCCCTAGTCGAGCCGTTCCGAAAGCAATGTTGGCTGGTGATCCACCAATTGTTTTAGTAAATGAGATAACTTCTTCCATTCCGCGATTTATTTCATTCGGGTTTAAATCAACCCCGATTCTCCCCAGTGCAATTACATCAAAGTTCTTACCCGAATCAATAGCTAAACTATTCATAACGATCTCCTTTCAGCCCTTAATTATCTAAATAAATGACCTTTTCTTCTTTTAAAGATCGTGTTGCCGCAAATCCAATTTCCGTAGCTTTAGTCCCATCGTACGCAGTTACATTTGGCTTGCGATTTTCGATAATGCAATTTACGAACTCTTGGATTTCAATAACAAACGCTTCTTCAAAGCGCTCTAAAAAGTCTGGTACACACTCGCTTACAGCACCATGTTCATTAAAAATCATCACCTGATTCTTTTCAGGAACAGGACTTACTCGAATCGATCCGTGTGTACCAACAATTTCTGCTTCTATATGATAACCATGTGGTGCCGTACGCCCACTATAAAACAAACCCATTTTTCCATTATCAAACTTTATGATAGCTGTCCCGTTATCAATATCGTCAAAGGATTTTAATTCTTCATGTAAATAGCAATCACCTAGAGCGTAAACGCTTTCAGCTTCTCCTCCTAAGAACCATCTTGCAAGGTCAAAGTCATGAACGCCCATGTCGATAAAGAGCCCACCGCTCGTTCCAGAAAAGTTCAGTAAACCTTGGATCATAGAATTCGGATCCAAACTATACCCTCGCATTAGAATTGGGTTACCAATCGCGCCTTCTTCAATTTTCTGTTTTGCATAGGCATATGCCGGGTCGAACCTGCGCATAAAACCAAGCATAAACACTTGGTTTGGATGCGCCTCGACAACCTTTTCAATTCGTTTACACTCATCGATTGTAATTCCGAGTGGCTTCTCACAAAATACATGTAAACCTGCTTTTATAGCCGCTTCAATCTGTTCGCAATGCTCTGTGGATGCAGAAGCAATAACGACTGCATCCAATTCTTTATTCGCAAACATTTCATTATAATCCGTGTAACCGTGAGGAACACTTAACTTTTCCTGAATCTGTTCCACAGTCGATTTTGTCCGAGTACAAACCGCAAATAGTTCAGCATGTGGAATCTTGTGCGCTATATTTTCAGCGTGTTTACTTCCAAGTCTTCCTAATCCAATCATCCCTACTTTAAGTTTCCTCATATTATTTTCCCTCTTTTTCGTTATTTAATAATACGAGCTTATTCTCTCTAAATGATTCTGTCGCAGCGAATGCTACTTCTGTAGCTTTCGTTCCATCGTATACCGATATTTCCGGTTTACGGTTTTCTACGATACAATCAATAAACTCTTGTAACTCAAGAATATAAGCTTCTTTAAATCGTTCTGGGAATCCAGATACACATTCTTTACGTGCACCGTGATCGTCGAATATAATTACTTGGTTTTTCTCAGGAACCGTTCCAATACGTAACGTACCATGAGTTCCTACAATTTCAGTTTCAACATGGTAACCATGTGCTGCGTTACGTCCTGAGTGGAACATAGCCATCGTGCCATTTTCAAATTGCATGAGAGCTGCTAGGTTATCACCGTCACCGTACTCTGCAAATTCTTCATGTTTGTAACATCCACCGACTGCATAAATTGATTTAACATCTGATTGTAAAAACCATCTTGCAAGGTCAATATCATGTACTGTCATATCAAGAAATAGACCACCACTTGTTGCTGCAAACTTAATCGCACCTTCAATTGTGCTTTCCGGATCGATACTTGTTGCACGAACCATAATCGGTTTTCCGATTGCACCAGCTTCAATTTGCTTCTTAGCATACGCATATGAAGGGTCTGCACGCCTCATGAAACCAAGCATAAATACTTTATCTTCATTCCGTTCAACTGCTTTTTCAGCAATTTTACATTCTTCCACTGTTACACCAAGTGGTTTTTCTGAGAATACATGAAACCCAGCATCTAGAGCAGCTTCAATTTGACTGCAATGATAAGGTGATGGTGAAATAATCGCAATAGCGTCTAGTTCTTTATTTTCCAACATTTCTTCGTAGCTTGTGTATCCGTAAGGCACACCCCACTTTTTCTGTACATTGTCTACTTCTTCCTGGATAACACTGCATACTGCTGTAAGTTCAGCATTCGGAATTTTAAATGCAATATTTTCTGCGTGATCCATTCCTAGTCTTCCTAAACCAACGATACCTACTTTTACTTTTTTCATAGTTTAACATCTCCATTTTTTGAATTTAAAATTCTATATTTTAATACCGCTTCAAGTATTTTATTACTCAGAAAACTCTTTCTGAAATACAACTTACTTAAGCTACTTAAAGAATCATTACTTTTAATTACTTTGCATTACTTTCTTTAGTTTCATTTACTTAACTTTCTATTCATTATCATATTTAACAAGATGGTAAATGTCAATACTATTTAGAATGATTTTTCTTTATTATGATTAGAGTAGATTGATTAACAATATGGTTATTCGTTTTTAATTTAAAAAAATAATTTTATATAATAGATTAAACTTGAAACTAATTATGTTATAATGTTAATCAAATGAAAGTATTCGTTAATAAACTAAAACCATTTTACATAAAAGGAGGATATATATGTTTGCAGCTCAGCGCATTGAAAAAATCAAAGAAATTATGTTAGAACATCAAAACGTTAAAAATTCTTTATTAATTGAATTGCTTGGCGTTAGCGGAGTAACGATTCGAAAAGATTTAGACACTCTTCAAAATGCAGGTTTTCTTACAAAATCCTTCGGTGGCGCAACATTAAATACAGGTGAAAATAATACGAAAGGAAATAATTCTTCCTCTCAAACAGATGTCTACATTGAAGATATAGAAGTAAAGGAATACATAGCCAATCTAGCTTTCCAACATGTTGAAAAAGGGGATACCATTTTTTTAGGTTCAGGGGCAACATGCTATTTGCTTTCAAAGAAATTAAAAGAGCTAAAGGATATTACTGTTGTTACTAATAACGTCAATGCATTAAATGAGTTGGCGCCAATTATCTCAAGGGTGTTTTTTATTGGTGGAGAAATTGTTTTTCAAGATGGTATGATTTCTACAGGCTCAGAAAAGGTAGATGAGTACTTTAAAGATCTTTATGTAAATAAGGCATTTACTAGTGCAGCAGGAGCTGATTTAGTTGCAGGGATAACTGTCAACCACGCAATCAGTACATTTACATATCGAAAAATTCAAGATATGGCCTCTTCCTGGATTCTCTTAATGGAGGAAGAAAAATTCGGGAGACGAGGCATTTACCAAATTGCTCCTCTAAATTCACCGAACTGCATAATTACGAATAAAATTCCCGATGAATATAGAACAGTGTTTGAAGATATCGGCACTACGGTGTGCACTAAATAACGGCTTTCTTAACTAACCTTAGAATTCGATTGGAACTTTACTCTTTTAAAGTCGAGTTCCATTATTTTCATTCACAAGTTCTTATTTTTTTAGAAACATACTTAAAAACCCTTCACACTTTAATAAATGTGCGAAGGGTTTTCATATAAAACGTTTTTATTTTTTCCCCATTCAACTACAGGCTATACTCTCTCACACTCTTGTTTATAATCTCACCTAGGTATTCCAATTTCTCTCATTGGATAGAAACGAAAAGCTACTTTACCAACAATAGACTCTTCATTAATGAACCCAATGTCACGACTGTCTCTACTGCGCCTCCGGTTATCGCCTAGGACAAAAACATGTCCTTTAGGAACAGTCACTTCAAAGTCTTGGGTCAACTTTTGCCCTATAAATATCTTCTCTTTATTGGAGTGCACATAATCTTCCTGATACACTTTACCATTAATCATTAGTTCATCATTCTTCATAACAATGACATCCCGCGCAAGACCAATGACACGTTTGATAAAATCATCTTCTGAACCCGGTGCATGGAAAACAATCATATCAAAATGATTGAGCGTGTGTACTTTGGCAATAACGATTCGATTATCATTTTCAAATGTTGGCTCCATAGATTCTCCAGATACGATGACTGGGGTAAATAAGAACTGGCGGATTAAAATAGCGAGGATAAAAGCAATCACTAATGCCTTTATCCAAGAATAAATTTCTTTTAAACTCTTTTCACTCATTATCTCGCCTCATTTCAAAAACAAGTGTCTACTAAATGCTAAAATGTCCAATTGCTTTTTTCAATTCATCACTTAGATCCGCAAGAGTTTCTGCAGCTTTTGCAACTTCACGAATTGAATGAAGTTGTTCATCCGCCGATGCATTGATTTCTTCACTTGCAGCTGCAGTTTCCTCTGCAGTCGCTGCCATAGTTTCAATCGTTTCCATAACCGTGTCTTTATGTTCTACTACTTTATTCACTTCACCGTAAACACTTGCAATTGATTGTTCGAGATTTAGCATGAGATTTGAAATCGATGTAAATGTTTCTCGTGTATTTTCAACGACAATCTCTTGTTCATTAAAAGTTTCACCAGTTTCTCTCATTTGAACAGACACTTCTCGTGAGCCCTGCTGTAATTCAGTAACTGTAGCTTTTACTTCTTCAGTTGCTAACGCTGATTGTTCAGCAAGTTTACGCACTTCATTTGCCACTACAGCAAATCCTTTTCCATGTTCTCCCGCCCTTGCAGCTTCAATACTAGCGTTCAACGCCAATAAATTTGTTTGTGCAGATATTTGGGTAATTGTTTCCATCACTGTTCCGATGGCTCCCACTTTTATTTCCAAGTCATTAATAACTCCAGCCATAGAGGTTAAATTCAATTTCCAGTCATTAAAAGAAGATTGTAGTTGACCTACTTGCTTTCTTCCCTCTACGTTAACACTCTCGGCTTCCTTCGCTATTTCCGTCATAACACCGGTCTTCTCTTGAATCCCAGTTATCTGACTTCCAAGCAAATCGACCGTTGTTGTAACATCTTCTGTGTCATGTGCAGATTTTGTAGCACCTAAAGCGATGTCATCAATCGCACCAGCCATTTGTTCACTAATTGCATTCGTTTCTTCAGCAGAAGCACTTAAGCTCTCTGCAGAAATTCGTACGTCGTCAACTGAACGATTCACTACAGTAATCACTTCACGTACTTTCCTAGTCATTGAATTAAAGTTTGTAGCTAGTTCCTCAAACTCATCTTTTGTTTTCACTTCTGCGTTCGTATTTAAATCACCTTCCGCCACTTTGTTCATAGCCGAACGGATTTCACTAAGCGGCCTAACCAATACTGATATGAGCATCCATAACATTACGATCATGATGAGCAAGGATAAAATGAAAATTCCTAGCACAATGTTTTTGGTACCTTTCATCGAATCTGAAATTGCTTTCTCATTAAATGAAGCTCCAACTTTCCAACCTAATTCAGGAAGCGTGGTGAAAATACCAATCATACTTTCGCCATTTTCTTTATAGTCTCCAATACCATTGGAACCTTTTTCGATAAACAGATCTGTAATATAGGATAGGTTTACCATTTCCTCCTCTTCTGGATTGAGAAGTGGATGGACAATTCCCCCACCTTCACTATCAAATAAAAACGGGTATCCATTAAAACCAAATTCACTTTCTGATATACTGTCCGTCAGACTCGCCAGACTAATATCTACCCCAATAACACCAACAAGGGATCCATTTTGCTCTATGGCCTTTGACCCTGTAATTACATAATCACCTGACACTACGTCAATATAAGGGTTCGTCCATGCAACCTGATTCTTTTGAGTAAGCGCAGCTTCATACCATGGACGTACTGTAGGATCGAAATCGGGTCCGACATCCACAAAAGGGAGAAACTTTGTAAACTTATTCTCGAAAGCGAAATACATTAAATCCACTGATGGAAAGTTTTCTAGATAATCCCCAAATGTGCTCTCTATATTAGTAGATAGTATGTTTTCATCGATATCCTCACTACCGTTTTGAGTATCTATGTATTCCAGTACTGACTTATTCGTTGAAACAAGTAACAAAGCTTTTTCATATTGCAAAATAAAGTTTTCAATTGTGTTACTCATTTCGGTCACTGCTACATCACTTTGGTTTAATAGAACTTCTTTTGTTTGCTTTTGCATTTGAATACTTACCACTGAAAAAATGGCAATGCTAATAACTAAAAACAGCAATGAAACTCTAAATATTATTTTTGTTTTGATCGATTTCAAAGAACATCCTCCTTGTTACTAATTAACCTTTCAATCTCTTTTAATTAATCAGTATATAGTATAATACTAATCCAATAAGGTATCCTTAGTAATAGTTCTAATAACCTATTTTTAGATTATGATCTCTTAACCTTTGTTTCTAGTTATTCCACAACCGATTTGATATTTTTTAATCCAAGTACAAATTGAAAGATGCATGCAATGCTGCAGATTATGAGAACTATAATAGAAAACGTGTCTAACGGCTTCATTAATGCCGTTTTCCAGATAATTAATAATAGCATGGCAGAAATACTGAAATTTACAATATAAGGTTTTTCCTTCAACTTTTTTAACGAGTACCACACAAAAATGCCAGTTCCGATAATTAGTATAGATAAAAGTGTATCCAATTGATTTCCCCCTTATTAAAGATGGTCTGTACAATTATACAAACTGCAGTAATTTTCTTTCTGTTGGTCTTTCAGCTCAACTATTGTGAGTGAAGTATTGGCTAGCCTAGTTTCAAATCTTTCAGTAGGTAGAAGTTCAGCTAACATTCTTTTGATAAAGCTACCATGACTAACAAGCAATACTCGTTTTCCCGGGAAGGTTTTATTAATATGTTCAATTAAACTAGTTCCACGCGCTATTATTTCTTCATGTGGTTCAAATTCCATGTCTAGTGTTTTCCATGATTGTCCCCACTTTTCAATTCGCTCCGCCTCCGTTGTTCCTTCAACTAGACCGCCACTCACCTCAATTAAACGCTCATCAACAACCAACTCAATTTCAGGATTGTTTAAAGCGATTATTTCTGCTGTTTTTTTGGCACGTTGCAACGGACTTGTATAAATAACGTCCCAATTTTCTTTTGCAAGCCTCTTAGCAATACGATGCGCCATTTCAATACCCTCATCATTTAAAGGTATATCGGATCTCCCTTGGGAGCGCCCCTCTTTGTTCCAATCCGTAACACCGTGTCGTATCAAACCAATCACTGTCATTACTAATCACTTCCTAACTAATCCATTAATTATAATCTATCTTTACATCGGTTCACATACTTGTTTTATTAGAAAAGAACGCCATAACGGCGTTCTTTAAATGACATAACCAAGTGAACGTAAAACTGAGTGCATAAATGACTCTGTATATAAAAACACTTCTTCTCGTTCATGCTCTTGATAAACATCATGGCGTAGTCTTTTCCACTTTTTAAATTGGAATTCAGTGAGATTCTGTGCAATAAGCCATTTTCGCGCGGAACTGGTATCCGTTATTCGATCTTTTTCGGCAGCATGTAAAAGAAGTGGTACATTCTCAATTACGCCTTCATATTGACTTACTGATTTGATAAATGTTTGTAACTCTCTATACCAAGAGGCCGTTATTGCTGTGTTATAATGACGATCCTCTTGCGCTTCTATGTATATGTCCTCATTACTTGTTACCATTTCAATCGTTATTTCATGATCTAACTTTGCTGAAGAATTGAGCATCGTCAACACGTTGGAATGCTTTGGTGGTAAATGGTCTAAATGAAACCATGGCGAACTATAGATAAGACCTGCACATTCTATCTTTTCATTCTGAAGCACATGCGTGACAATTGTTGCTCCCAGGCCATGTGCGATAACGAATAGTGGCATCCCATCTCCAATACCTACGTCTAATAGCTTCTTTATGTGACTTACATATTTATCGAATGGTTCATCATGTATTTTTCCCCGTCCAGACTGCTCCCCATGTCCAGGTAAATCTCCAGTAACAACATGAAATCCACTACTTCTTAGTTGCTGAATTAACCATGCATATCGCTTATGGTGTTCATACGCACCATGAACAATTACTACAACAGCTTTTGGTTGACCTTCTGCATCCCATTTCCACATTATTATCTAGCCCCTTTCCTGAGTGACGTGCACCTTAAACTTTGATACCATTAATTATACACTACAAAAAGAAATGAGGAGTAATTATGATCTATCCTTACTTAGGAAAAAAACCTAAAATTGACCCTTCCGTTTTCATCGCTGATTTCACAACAATTACGGGTGATGTAACAATTGGCCCCGAATCATCAATATGGTTTAACACCGTTATACGAGGAGATGTCTCACCTACACTTATTGGTAGAAAAGTAAATATACAAGATTTATGTTGTCTCCATCAAAGTCCTGCTTATCCACTCATTTTGGAAGATGAGGTTACAATCGGACACCAAGTTACTTTACATAGTTGTACAATTAAAAAAGGTGCACTTATTGGAATGGGTTCCATAATTTTAGACGGTGCTGAAATCGGTGAAGGGGCTTTCATCGGCGCCGGATCCTTAGTACCCCCAGGGAAGAAAATTCCTGCTGGAGTGCTTGCCCTTGGATCCCCCGTGAAAGTTGTACGCGAACTGAATGATGCTGATCGGGCAGAAATGACCCGCGTTGTGAATGGTTATGCCGAAAAAGGTCAGTATTATAAAAGTTTACAGAAATAAACTACTGGACATTCTTTAGCTAACCCGTTCGGTTTTGAATCGCTAAATTCTAATTAAAGACCAAAAATAGATAACGGTTTGAAACCGTTGATTTGCGTTGCAGCCCCAAAGTGCGGAAAGATAAAGTTCAATCTTTCCCTGACGCGTTCTGGAGGGTGGGCGGTGGACCAACCCGTTGTTGTTTCACCTGTCCCGCTGATTCTCCCAGAGTCGCCGTCTTACACTACAATCAACTAAGTTTCTGCTTCTTAATTATATCTAGAAAAAAGAACTTCCTAATGTAGTTAAAACACCTAGATTCAGGAATAGTTATAAAGTACCAGGTACTATTTATCGATTTTTCTTTGTTACAATTGAGGAATTAGAAAACGTCAAAAGGAGTCTAAAGCGGAAGCTCATCATATTTTTTCCCTCTTAATAGCTTAATTGAAATACAGCAAGTATTTAGTTATCGCGCGCGATAGTTGAACGCTCATTCAAAAAATACACTTGGATACTCAATTACACCAGAAACATTTTCAAGGGAACATTCCTCTAATTCAATAGCCATTAATGCTTCTTCAGGCACTTCAAAAGGTGCTTTAATTCGCCATTGAGATGACTTCCGAAAACCCAATTTCGGATAGTATTCTGGATGACCTAGTACAATAACTGACTTAAAACCAAGCTCTTTTGCCTTTTCTAATGCTTTTTGTATTAAAGATTTCCCTATTCCTTTATTTTGATAATCAGGCAAAACAGAAACAGGTGCAAGTGCCAATGACTCTGCTTTTTGATTGTCACCATTACCAATTAACACCTTAGATAAAAGAATATGCCCCAGTATTTCATTCTTATCTTTATTGACAGCCACTAAAGATAATTCAGGAATAAATACATCAGATTGCCTGATTTGTGAAACCAAATTATGCTCATCCTGATCACTTTGTTCTGCAGAAGCAAATGCAATTTCTACAACCTTTTCAGTTGATTCATAGTCATTTTTTTGTTCTTGTCTAATAATAAAACTCATATATCCAACTCCTAATTAAAAAAAAATGGCCCGTTTGTTGAATGAACACTTTATATTTAATACATTCCGTTACTTGAAGTGCAGGCGCCGACTCCAGCGGGAACAGCGCGAGCTGAAGACCCCACAGGAGCGTGGTCTACGCGACGAGGAGGCTGAAGCCGTGCCCGCGGAAAGCGTGCGCCGGAACGGAAAGCGACAGTTTAATGCTGGCCCAATTGCAGAACAACAACTTTTTAATATTCCAATATCCTCATAACTTTTTTACCCAATAACCTCTTAATTTAATGAGTAGACAAGCTATTCTATAAACCATTCTAAATAAATGAGTATTTGATGTTAAAATACTCATTTATTTTGGTCTTTATTTCAGTTTTTATTACTCAAAACCGAACGGCTTAATTCTTTGGCAGAAGATATTTACTTTTTCACAAACAATAAAATGACTAAACCTATCAGCACAATTGATCCAATAACTCCTGCAATAAGTAATAATAAAAGAAAACTCATTCTGATTCCTCCTCAACTAATTTTGTTAAAAAAATGCCGGCAGAAAGGCTCCCCCCTCTACCGGCATATATACCTTTACTTATTGTCGAGCAAGTTCTAGTAACTTAGCTGCTTTATCTGTTTGTTCCCACGGTAAATCTATATCTGTCCGTCCAAAGTGACCGTACGCTGCCGTTTGTTTGTAAATTGGACGACGTAGGTCGAGCATTTTAATAATACCAGCCGGACGTAGATCAAACAATTCACGTACAACCTCAACAAGCTTACCCTCTTCTACAGTGCCTGTCCCGAATGTATCTATGGAAATAGATACGGGCTGTGCAACACCAATTGCATAAGCTAATTGCACTTCACAGCGATCTGCTAATCCAGCAGCAACGATGTTTTTCGCAACATAGCGGGCGGCATATGAAGCAGAACGATCCACTTTTGTTGGATCTTTCCCAGAAAATGCACCGCCACCGTGACGAGCATATCCTCCGTACGTATCCACAATAATTTTCCGACCTGTTAGTCCAGCATCCCCTTGAGGACCACCAATAACAAATCGACCTGTTGGGTTAATAAAATATTTTGTATCTTCGTCGATTAATTCTTCAGGTATGACAGGACGAATTACATGTTCTTGTATACCCGCTTTTATTTCCTCTAAAGACACTTCTGGATGATGTTGTGTAGAAATAACAATGGTATCGATACGAACTGGATTGTTATGTTCATCATACTCTACAGTTACTTGGGTTTTGCCATCTGGGCGCAAATATGAGAGGATTTCCTCTTTGCGAACTTGTGCAAGCCTAAACGAAAGCTTATGAGCCATACTAATTGGAAGTGGCATTAGTTCAGGTGTTTCATTACACGCATAACCGAACATCAGCCCTTGATCGCCTGCTCCAATATCCTCAAGTTCGTCTTCTGACATAGATCCTTCACGTGCTTCTAGCGCTTGATCTACCCCTGCTGCGATATCTGCAGATTGTTCGTCAATTGCTGTAAGTACCGCTGAAGTTTCCCAATCAAAACCATACTTCGCACGTACATATCCAATTTCTTTTACAGTTTCCCTTACTACTTTTGGAATATCGACATACGTCGTTGTTGTGATTTCACCAGCAACGAGAACGAGTCCTGTTGTAATTGTTGTTTCACATGCAACACGTGCATTCGGGTCTTCCTCTAAAATTGCATCTAAAATCGCATCTGAAATTTGGTCACACATTTTATCAGGATGTCCTTCTGTGACTGACTCAGATGTAAATAACTTTCGATTCGACATTACAATTCCTCCTTATATCCTACGAGATTGATACGGTACTCATATGTCCCATGTAGAGCCTATCCGCTAAGGAATAAACTTCAAGCCACTTAGTGCTATACACGAGGATTAAGGGCTAAACAATAGAAAAAGCCCTTCACTCACGTCTTATACATGAGGAAAGGCATAGTTTGAAAAGGCACCTTTCACTCTTATCGTCCAAGGGTTTTCCCCTTGCATCAGGTTGGCACCATCACAAACATACAGAAAAGTTCTGTTTGCAGGTTGCCGGGTTTCATTGGGCCTGACCCCTCCACCAGCTCGGGATAAGAGTATCCGTTCAATTAACCATGATACAAAATACGATGCCAAATGTCAATTTAATTATCATTTTCAACTTGTGATTTCAATTAGTATAGATTATTATTCTAAATGTGTTATACTAATTGCATAATGTGATGACACCCAAATAATTTGGGACTATATGGCAAAGGACGGTACAAACTTATGATATCTACAGAGACTGGCGAACAACTTCAGGAACTTCTAGCAGGTTCGAATGTAAGTATACAACTTTCAGTTCCACAGCTAGTTGAAAAGGCTACTTCACGTGGAGAGGCGAAACTAACAGCAGATGGTGCAATTACAGCTCAAACTGGCAAATACACGGGTCGCTCACCTAAAGATAAGTATATCGTAGAAGAAGCTACTTCTAAAGATAAAATCGATTGGGGAAATGTAAACCGTCCGATTTCTTCAGAGGTTTTCGATTCATTATATAATAAAGTGATTACGTACTTAAAAAATAAAGAAGAATTGTTTGTATTTAAAGGTTTTGCAGGTGCTGACCCAGCATCGCGTCTATCTATTCAAGTAGTGAATGAATTTGCTTGGCATAACTTATTTGTCCATCAATTATTCATTCGTCCATCAAAAGAAGAGTTAACCAACCACGAAGCCGAATTCACCGTTGTTTCAGCACCTTCTTTTAAAGCTGACCCTTCAGTAGATGGAACGGAGTCCGAAACTTTTATTATTGTATCAATGGAAAAAAGAATTGTTCTCATTGGTGGAACTGAATATGCTGGAGAAATGAAAAAATCTATTTTCTCTATTATGAACTACTTACTTCCTGAAAAAGGAATTATGCCTATGCACTGTTCCGCAAACGTTGGTAATGACGGAGATGTAGCATTGTTCTTCGGTCTTTCTGGAACTGGAAAAACAACACTGTCCGCAGACGCAGACCGTAAACTTATTGGGGACGATGAACACGGTTGGTCTGATAATGGTGTGTTCAATATTGAAGGCGGATGCTACGCGAAATGTATTAATCTTTCTGCGGAAAAAGAACCTGAAATTTTTGGAGCAATTCAATTTGGTTCGGTACTTGAAAACGTTGTAGTTGATTCGGAAACGAGAATTCCTGACTATAACGATGGTTCACTTACTGAAAATACACGTGCAGCCTACCCGATTCAAGCAATCGAAAATATTGTCGATCCATCTGTTGCCGGACACCCAAAAACAATTGTTTTTCTTACGGCAGATGCCTTTGGAGTCTTACCTCCAATTTCGAAATTGACGAAAGAGCAGGCGATGTATCACTTCTTAAGTGGATTTACATCGAAGCTTGCAGGGACTGAGCGTGGAATTACTTCACCTGAAGCAACATTTTCAACTTGCTTCGGCTCTCCATTCTTACCACTTCACGCAACAGTTTATGCGGAAATGCTTGGTAAGAAAATTGATGAGCACGAGGCACAAGTCTACCTTGTAAATACAGGTTGGACAGGTGGCGTTTATGGTGTTGGTAAACGAATGAATTTAAACCACACGCGTGCAATGGTTCGAGCTGCACTTCAAGGTAAACTTATTGATATTGAAACAGAAACAACTAGGTTCTTTAATCTTCAAATCCCTACTGCAATTGAAGGCGTTCCTACAGAAGTATTGAACCCTCGAAATGCATGGGCTGATAAAGAGGATTTTGATAGGAAAGCTAAAGAATTAGCGACACTTTTCCGTGAAAACTTTAAAAAGTTCGGTACCGTTTCAGAAGATATTTCTTCTAAAGGCGGCCCGAAAGAATAGTATAGTGAAAAACCGGCATGCACAGGAATGTGTATGCCGGTTTTTTATGTTGATATAGTAACTTTGTAAAAATCACGTCATTCATAAACAGTAAATGCGGTATCTTCTTCAAAAAATGATTTTACTTTTTCAATTTCCTCATCGTTCTCAGGATAAAAGACGATTTCACCGCCATAATGTCCAACAGTAAGAATATTTACTCCTGATACGTCAAATAGAAAAATAGAAAACCATTTCAAACCGCCCCGTATATCATACGAGTCTGCTAACACCCAGTCTACAAGATCATCCGTAAGCTCGGAATGATAAACGATGGTTTCTTCAATGGTCCCGGTTTTAATCATTTTATCATCCAACTGTTCACGAATTTCCTTCTCAACTACCCAACAATGGATTTCCATCGTTGCGGCTTTCTTTGAAAACATCGACCATAGCGAATTCCAAAACGATGAGTCTTCGGGGAATCCGATTTGCTTTTCCTCAGTACTGATTGTTTTGGGTGCTATA
The DNA here is from genome assembly GCF_054482775.1 of Sporosarcina sp. CAU 1771. Taxonomy (NCBI): domain Bacteria; kingdom Bacillati; phylum Bacillota; class Bacilli; order Caryophanales; family Caryophanaceae; genus Sporosarcina; species Sporosarcina sp. CAU 1771. The sequence goes on from NZ_JBTLRN010000012.1 coordinate 62,534, forward strand.
TACACATGCTTTCTCACTCGCCTTGCCCTCTCATCCACTTACAAAGATCACGGACGATTTGTACGTTCTTCACGGGTGGAATATGGTGATTGTATGTCGGAAAGTACCATGTGTCTACAAGTTCATCATGTTCACTCAATGCATGTTCCAATAGCTTTGCTTGGTTGAATGAAACATGTTCATCCAACATCCCGTGGATAATTAAAATAGGTGCTTCGATTTCATCTACCCGCAGTAAGGCCGTTCGATCAAGATAGGCATCTGGTTGGTTCGTTGGAGTACCGCCTATTACTCGGCGCATCATACGGCGCATATCCTTTCGCTCTTTGTATGTCAATATGACGTCCGATACGCCAGCCCATGTCACAACTGACGTTATATCGTCACGTAATATTGCTGTCCAAAGTGCCATAATACCGCCCCGTGAAAATGCGAATAAGTGAATGCGCGATGTTTTCAAGTGCTGCTTTAGTACGTCAACTGCATTCACAGCATCCATACGGTCAGCTCCACCGAATTCATCTCGCCCTTCACCTCCACGATTCCCACGGTAGTAAGGTGCAAAAACGATAAATCCATTTGACGCTAATTGTGCTATCCGTGCTGGACGGACCATTCCGACATGTTGGATACCGCCTCGCAAATAAAGGATCCCCTCATAATTACCAGCCTTTAACGGTTCAGCAAGCATTCCCTTCACTTTCAATCCATCTGACCAATAAGTTATTTCTTCCAGTCGAATTTGCGGATTTGGTGAGGGGTATAATTTTCTTGCTTCAATTAAGCCGTCTTTGTTCATACATATTCACCCACTCTCGAATCGCAGGCATTCCTTCGTCCTTCATGTAAAAACTTAAGTTTAAGCACGAGTTTAATTCAAGGTCTGTCATCCAGACTGCGCCCTCTGTTTCGTGAAGTTCAGGATGTTCTTCAATAGCGGCAACTTCAGCTGTAAATACAGCCTTGCAAAAGGGTTCTTCGCTTTCAACAACATATTCAGCAAACTTTGTTAGATTTGTTATCGTCACGCCCGTTTCTTCGATTACTTCCCGAATAGCTGCTTCTTCAATTGCTTCGCCTTCTTCTGCTTTGCCCCCAGGAAATTCAATTCCTCTTTTTCGGTTAAGTGTAAGGAGCCATTTATCATTGTGTTTCAACACTACTAAAACATGTCTCGCAGGCATATTAAATCGATTACGTCCAAATGTAAGTTCAACACGTGAACCTTTTTCATCATTGAATGATACGATAGCAATCACTTCCTTTCGTTCAGTGTAGCGAACGAAAACAAGGATTTCAACGGAAATATGGCAACTGTTCTATAAAACGTTTAGATTCTTCATTTGTAAATTCATGTATAAGTGCATAGATTTTTTGAATTCTAATTTCAATTTGATCACTGAATCCACCAAATTGTTTCGGCATTAATGGAAAGTGCGATCGAAGAAAGTTCTGAAATTCAAAGGAATCGACTTGATCAAATAGGCGTTTAAAAACCGGAACATATTCTTCCGTAACCACTACTTCATATTCCCAAGGAGCGTCGTCCGGATAATTATAGACTCTTTGATTAACTACGGATACGTACATTTTGTATTGTTTCATTGCAAACCCACCTTTTCTTACTAGTATGGTTCAATGAAATAAAAACATGCATCTTCATTTTCGAAGATGCATGTTTTCTCCAACCTATGCTTTCACATCAATTGAATTTCCTTTGCTTGGATGTGCAGCAACGGGTTGATCTGCCAGACCATTCAACATTTCAGTAACAGCAGCACTTTCCATCGAAAGGGATTTGTTCAACATACTCATTTGAACAGTTGATTGAAGACTTCTAAGTTGGCTTGCCATAATCGAATTCATATCCATTATGTATGCCTCCCTTCACACTCTTTATATCGACTGCCCTGGAAATAATTTAAGTACATAACGCTTAATTATTTGGTTCTCCAAGAAATGCATTTAGCATCCACTGGTGCTTTTCAATACTTTGATAAACCGCATTCAACAAGTCTTCTGTCATATCGTCCCCAATTTTTGCCGCCTCATCCATCCCTGATTTAAGAGACTTCATAATTTCATCAAAATCTTCAACGATTGTTTTTACCATATCATCCGTTTTCTCTTTTCCAGTTGCTTCCGATACTACCGATTGTTCAAGATGTTCTTTAAGTGTAGCAACTGGATTGCCTCCTAAAGTTAATATGCGCTCCGCAATTTCATCCATATGAACTGTTGCTTCATTATAAAGTTCTTCAAATTTTGCATGCAATGTAAAAAACTGATGACCTTTTACATACCAATGATAATTATGCAATTTAGCATACATTGTCGACCATGTGGCAACTTGAATATTCATTTCTTCAACTAATTTTTCTGACATACGACCAATCACTCCTTAGATAATAAATACAAGCTCACTATTACTTTTCCCCAGAGAAATGGTAATCAAACATAACTTTACAATAATAAAGTTCTTGTACCCGATTAATGTAGTCCTATTAACAAATTTTGAAATCGTATCCTGTCATCATTGGTACTAAAGATGTTATAATAACTGCATCTTTCAAATTAGGAGTCCGCAATGAAAAAACTACTTTCTCTACTCATAAAATTTTATCAAAAAGCAATTTCTCCACTGACACCACCGTCGTGTAGATTTTATCCAACATGTTCACACTATGGACTTGAAGCGATTGAAAAGCATGGTGCCCTTAAAGGTTCATGGCTATTAACTCGAAGAATTTCAAAATGTCATCCCTTCCATGAAGGTGGTTTCGACCCTGTCCCTGAAAAGACTTCAAAAAAAAATAAGTAGCCTTCCTTTGATTCAGCTTCTCTGCTGAATTTTTTTCTCTTTTAGTTGCCAAATGATAAATTCTCTTGTATGATTAAAAAAGTCGGCTCCCTAAATCGTAACGGTTCCTATTTGCGATCAATGAAAGGTTGGATGAAATGAATAAGAAATACATATTACTCTTCTCTTTTTTAACACTCCTCTTACTCACCGCTTGTGGTAACAAGGATAAAGAAATTAAATCTGATCAATTAACCATTTATACAACAGTATACCCTCTTCAATATTTCACAGAACGAATTGGAGGCAATTCAGTTAATGTGAAATCCATTTATCCACCAGGGGCAGATGAGCATACATTTGACCCAACACAACAAGAAATGATCATGCTGGCAGACTCAGACTTATTTTTCTATATAGGGCTTGGGCTTGAAGGTTTTGTGGAAAAGGCAGAGAAGACCCTCAGTGGTCAGCATGTAAAGTTAGTCGCCACCTCAAAGTCAATCACAGAAGATATGCTAGGAGAAGGACATGACGAGGAAGAAGATGAGGGACATCAAGATGAAGATCATCATCACTCTGAACTAGATCCTCATGTATGGATGTCTCCCATTTTGAGCGACTCCCTTGCCTTTTCAATTAAAGAAGCATTAATTGAAGCAAAGCCAGAGATGAAAGCAGAATTCAATAAGAATTTCGAAGCTCTTCGTGATGAGTTATTGCAACTCGATCGTCAATTTATTGATATGGCAACAAATGCAAAACAAAAAACATTTTTCGTATCTCATTCGGCATTTCGCTACATTGCAGATACATATGGGCTTGAACAAATTGCTGTTGCAGGATTAAACTCTCAAAGCGAACCCTCTCAAAAACAATTGGCGACTCTCGTCGAATATGCAAAAGAAAGAGACATTAAGTATGTGTTATTTGAGCAAAATGTTAATTCAAAACTTACAGATGTAATTCGCAAAGAGATAGGTGCCCAGTCACTAATGCTTCATAATCTCGGGGTGCTCACGACAGATGATATCAAAAACAATGAAGACTATTTTTCATTGATGGAAAAGAATATTGATACACTAAAATTAGCGCTTAGCGGTAAGTAACTATCAAAAGGACACAGATTCTAGCAACTAAACTAGAATTCCGTGTCCTTTTTACTCTTCATTAATCCATTTTCTTAACTCGCGACGCAATAATTTATTGGATGCATTGCGGGGTAGGCTTGTAACAAATCGAAATTCAGCTGGAACTTTATAGCGTGCAAGATGTTCTTCACAATATTGTTTGAGCTGTACTTTTGTGACTTCGGTACCTGCAACTACAAATGCAACGGGAACACTCCCCCATGTTGCATCTTTTTTCCCACAAACACCAACTTCTCTAACATCTGGATGTCCTAATAAAACATTTTCGATTTCAGCTGGATAAATATTTTCTCCCCCCGAAATAATCAAATCAGATCGTCGATCAACGATGTACAAATAACCCTCTTCATCCAGATAACCTATATCACCTGTAGGGAGCCATCCGTCAATCAGTGGGCTGTCTTCGGCACTTTTCCCAATATACCCAGGTGTCACATGTGGACCACGAATATAAACTTCTCCGTTTTCATAGGGTTTTATTGTGTCTATGATCTTTATTTGATTGAAGAAAAGAGGTTTTCCTGCTGAACCCATTTTACGCATGGCGTCTTTAGTGGATAATGTAGCAGTTTGAGAACTTGTTTCTGTCATACCGTATGTTTGTAGGATTGGAATTTGACATTTGTCTGCTCGTTTTAAATAATCTATTGGTACGGTGCCGCCTCCAGCAAGCATTGTTTTAAAGGATGGATGTGCAACTTGACCTCGTTTTTCCAATTCGGCAAGAATCTTATCCAATGTTAAGGCAACTACAGATATACGCGTTACCGAGCCGCTCTGAATGTCATCTGCAACTTTCACGGCATCAAACTTCTCAAAGAGTCGAACTTCCATCCCGTAAAGCACAGATCGAACGAGTATTGAAAAACCACTGATATGAAATAAAGGCATAGTACATAGCCACACATCCGACTCATCAAGCCCTAAATTTAAAACAGAAGATAATGCGCTTGAAACGTGATTTCCCGCAGTTTGTCTAACGCCTTTCGGATACCCAGTTGTGCCTGAAGTATACATAATTGTAATCGTACGATCGGTTTCCCAATCTTTTTCGATTTCAAATGATTTCTCTTCACTTTCTTGAATCTTCGAAAACAGCAATAAAGGAACTTTAGGATTGGGTATTTGCTCTTTCAAGTTATCCATTACGACAACGGCAGCTGCCTCTGAGTCATTTAGTTGCCATTCAAGTTCGTTCCGAGTCAATCGATTATTTAACATTACAATTTCAAGGCCTAAAAGCATACATGCATGGATCATAAATACCATTTCTTCATTCGAATGACCAAGCAATCCGATTCGCTCCTTCGGATTCAAACCATTTGCTCGAAGTTTACGTGCCAGCATCAATGAATTCTCTTTCATTTCTTCAAATGTCCATTGCTTGCCCTCAAATGATATCGCTATTTTGTCAGGTGTTAGGTATGCACGTTGAATCAGCCAATTTGGGATCATTGTCTTCACCTTTCATTCAGAAAAAGCTACCCGGTTAGAGGTAGCTTCTTTAACATTTTTAAGGGAAACGTGGGAATTGTCCAAAGTCCGGCTTACGTTTTTCTTTAAACGCGTCACGTCCTTCTTTCGCTTCATCCGTTGTATAATAAAGTAGTGTTGCGTCTCCAGCCATTTGTTGAAGTCCAGCTAAACCGTCTGTATCAGCATTCATTGCAGCTTTAACAAAACGAAGTGCTGTTGGACTCATGCCAAGCATTTCCTCACACCATTGAACGGTTTCGTCCTCTAACTGATCGTAAGGAACAACAGTGTTAACTAATCCCATATCGAGCGCCTCTTGTGCATTGTATTGACGGCATAAGAACCATATTTCACGGGCTTTTTTATGACCAATAATTCTCGCTAAGTACCCTGAACCATAACCTGCATCGAATGAACCGACTTTTGGTCCGGTCTGTCCGAAAATTGCATTGTCCGCAGCAATTGTCAAATCACATACGACATGAAGGACATGTCCTCCGCCAATTGCATAACCGGCAACCATTGCAACTACAGGTTTAGGTATTACGCGAATTAAACGCTGAAGATCGAGAACGTTTAAGCGTGGAATTTCATCATCCCCAACATATCCGCCGTGTCCACGAACGCGTTGGTCCCCACCAGAACAGAATGCTTTCTCTCCCTCACCAGTGAGAACGATTACACCGATACTTGAATCATCACGAGCACGTGAAAATGCGTCAATTAGTTCCGTCACTGTTTTTGGGCGAAATGCATTTCGGACTTCTGGACGATTAATCGTAATTTTACCGATACCACCGAATTGTTCATACTTAATATCCTCGTATGTACGAATTGTTTCCCATTGACGTGTCATAAATAATACCCTCCTCAATTTTTAAGTGAATTAATATGTTCCTCTATCATTGTAGCAAATGAAGTCGGATTTTCCACATGTATTGCATGTCCTACCTCATTTATTATTTCATGTTGCGCAAATTTCAGGTTTTCTTTCATTTCCCGGGCAATAATTACGAACTTTATGTCGATTTCACCAGTAATTAGGAGCACAGGGACGTGAATCGATTCGAGTTCATTCCAATAGGATGATTGGCTACCTGTTCCGATTCCAATAAGGCTGTTTCGTAACCCTACCTCACTTTGTTTTAGGCGCTCTGTTCGAATCTTCATTCTTTTCGTTAAAGGTAAATTTAATTGTGTTGAAAAAAGAGGGATTCTTTCCCAGAAGTTAATAAATGAAGTCAATCCTTCTGTTCCAATCCTTTTTGCCAGTTTTTCATCAGCTAACTGCCTTTCTTGTCTTTCCACTTCTGTTCGAAGGCCAGGTGAAGCACTTTCTAGAATTAATGAAGACACACGGTCTGGATATGTAACAGTGTAAGCCAGCCCGATACGCCCTCCCATAGAATAACCGACTAAAGTAAAGCGTCTGAGTGACAATAATGCAAATACACTTTCCAAATCTTCCACTTGTTGCTCCATAGAATAACGTTCAGGACTTTCTGGAACACCTGACTTTCCATGACCAGTTAAGTCGACAGCTACTATCCTGAACTTTCCTTCTAAGAATGAAGATACTTCATTCCACGTTTCAGCACTTCCAGTAAAACCATGTAAAAAAACAATTGCCGGGAGTTTAGTATCACCAATTATTTTTACATTCACTTCATTCCCTCGTATTGTGAGTAGTTTTTCAGTCATTGGAATCAAGTCTTTCTACTATTTCAGACCACAACTTACGATGTGCTTCCACATTTACAGTTCGATCTGTAAATACTTCTATAATCCGAAGGGGCTTCACTTTTTCTACTAACAGTTCTTTCTCAAAATTAGCTACTGAATTCACAGCTGTATATTGTGCATCGTACATCGCAGCAACGTGATTGAATGTCAAACCAGTTGGAGTACCAAAAAGTTTTTCAAAATGAGTCTCTTCGTTCGCTTGCGGAAGATAAGAAAAGATTCCTCCACCATCGTTGTTCATAATTACAATCGTTAAGTCTGTCTCATGAAAACGAGTTGCAATAAGTCCATTCACATCATGCAAAAATGACAAATCACCTATTAATAACCATGTTGGACGTTGGCGTGCAGCTTGAATACCAAGTGCGGTTGATACTACTCCATCGATTCCATTCGTTCCACGATTTGAGAATATTTTAACATCTCTATTCGTTTTCTGGAAGAATGTATCGACATCACGGATTGGCATACTGCTTCCGCTAATTAAATCTGTGCCGTTGGGTAAATGTTTAAATAACCTTTGATTATAAGCACCCTCATCAGTATCTGTTCCAACATATCCTTCAATGATGCTACTTGCATTAGCGTTCGCTTCTGACCATAACTTCGCGTAAGATGTCTCTTGTTTATCCACCAAAACTTTCATTACTGCATTTGCTTCTGACTGAATATGATGTGTGACCACACCAATCGGGTCTCTAAACTCTGGTGATTCATCTATTGCGATTACAGTCTCCGGACGTACTTTTTTCAAGTAAAGAGCTAATGGTTTCGAAACTGGCTGTGCGCCAAACCAAATAACCGTATCTGGAATTGCCTTTTCACAAAACGATTCACTTTTTAACAAAGCATCATAACTATCTATACAAAGTGATGCACAATTTAAAGGTACTTCTGAGCGAAGATTAGATAAGGAATCGCATAATACTGGCCAATTTAAAGCTTTTGCGAATTGCCAAAATACTTTTTTATCAATGCCAACTGGCAATTCTCCAGCAATAATAAAACCTTGTTTTCCGTGCTGAAGCATTTTGACTAGCTCTTCCTTAACAAATGAATCAAGTTCTCCAGTAGACTTCATATATTTCTTGAACGTAGCAGGTGTTTTCTCAAAATCAAAATTAATTCCTAGCGGTTCCCGGAATGGAACATTCAAATGTACAGGTCCTATTGGTGCAGAAAGACCAACTGACAGTGCTCGTCTAATATGCCGATCTATAAAATTGTCTATCTCAAAATTATTTTCAGCAAGTGGAAAATCAACACTGTACTTCACATGGTTTCCATACATGCGGATTTGATCGATTGCCTGAGGAGCACCCACTTCCCGAAGTTCATGAGGTCGGTCTGCAGTTATAACAACTAGGGGAACACGAGCATAATGCGCTTCCGTAACAGCTGGGTAGTAATTCGATGCAGCCGTTCCTGACGTACAAAGTAAAACAACGGGTTCCCCCGTTGCTTTCGCCAATCCTAATGCAAAATAACCTGCCGATCGTTCATCAATTTGTATATATACCTTAAGTTCCTTTGTTAAATTAAATGCATATGCAAGAGGCGTAGAGCGTGATCCAGGGCTAATGACAACAGATTTTACACCTGCGTTTAGCAGTGCATCCGTCATTCGAAAAACATAATTTGTTAAACTGGCCATCTTATCCATTTAATTTACCTCCTAGTGCTCGCAGGACAGGTCTAAACTTCACCCATGTTTCATCATATTCCTGTTCAGCTACAGAGTCTGCTACAATTCCCCCGCCGGCATATAAATACGCACATTCCTTATCCAATAGCGCTGAGCGTATTGCTACCGCAAATTCTCCGTTCCCCTTTGTATCCGTCCAACCAATAGGAGCCGCATAATAGCCACGATCCATATTTTCTTCATCACGAATGATTTTCATAGATTTCATATGTGGAACCCCACCCAGTGCAGGAGTCGGATGAAGGGCCTCTACTAAGCTGAAGATATCTGTACCTTCAGCAATGTCTCCCTCAATTGGTGTAAATAGGTGTTGAATATCACGAATTTTCATTAGTTTCGGTTGCTTTGGCATCGAGATGTTTGTGCAGAATTCATTGAACACATCGGAAATCATTTTAACGACATAATGGTGTTCGCCAAGATTTTTGTTATCATTCAGAAGCTTGGTACCTAGTTCCCTGTCTTCTACAGCTGTCTTTCCACGTTCGATAGAACCTGCAACACAAGCCGAATAAGCCCTACCATTTGATACTTCTATTAGTCTCTCCGGTGTTGCACCAAAAAACAATTGGCTTTTATTTTGAATACCAAAATGATAACTTTCCTGCTGTTCATTGGATATATGTTGCAAAGCAGTAACTGAAGACACTTCATTTTCAAAATGTAATTTTACAGTTCGTGCAATCACAACTTTTTCAGCATCTTTGTTTCGGATTTGGGCCGTGACATTTGTAACTGCCTGCAAATAACTTTCTTTATCCAGTTCTTCAATAGATAGAACTGTCGGTTTTGGATGTAGAACAAATTCATTCACTTGCGCGACATGAATAAGTCGATCTCGTTCTTCACGTAATTGCTCAAATTCATTTAACGCATTATGAGCTGTTGTTACAAGGTTGATGGAAATAGTCGTTTTGCCATTTTTAGTTCTTAACTGAAATGAAGGTACTACAAAATGAGCCGATGGAAACTTGTCCCACTCAGACTCTTTTCTACTCTTTGGATCAAATGTAAATCCACCAAAAAGAATCGGATCAATATCTTTTTCTTCTTTAATAAGTCCTTCACAAAGCTTCTTCCATTCATTTGATATATCTTTGAAACGACCGTCTGCTTCATTACTTGCTAACACCTTAGCATGTCCAATTCCTACAAACGTCAATGTATTGTCTCCATTGCGCCAATAAAAACGTTCCTCGTTGTAGTTCGTATCGCCAGCTTCAAAAAAAGCAAGTGGGGAGATACGACTTACTTCGATAGTTTCTGTGAAGAAACGTACATAACCTTTATCAAATTCTATATTTTGTTCGCGCGTAGCGATTAGTTTCCTATTCATCTTTTTCCCTCCGAAGATTAACGAACATACTTAGAGTTGCTATCCTACCTCTATCATACAGAATTTTGCACGTTTCGGCACATAATAAGCAGGGACCATATTCACTTTGATGATTTTAGAGTATAATAAATAAGGTTAATTAAATAGTAGGGAGAGAACTATTTTGGCACAAAGCATAAAAGCTGATACAGGCTGGCGAATTTGGTGGCAACTTACACGCCCACACACATTGACAGCTGCATTTGCTCCGGTATTCCTAGGGACTACAATTGCATTGCAGTACGGAACTATCCATTATACGCTATTTTTTGCGATGCTGATCGCAAGCATACTTATCCAGATGGCCACCAATATGTTCAATGAATACTATGACTTTAAACGTGGTCTAGATACTGAGGAATCTATAGGTATTGGTGGAGCAATCGTTCGCAACGGAGTAAAACCGAAAACAGTACTAAATCTTGCCTTTCTATTGTATGCAATTTCCGTTTTAATTGGAATCTACATATGTATGGAAACTTCTTGGTGGTTGGCACTTGTTGGAATAATTTCTATGATGATTGGCTACTTCTATACAGGAGGACCTTATCCAATTGCCTATACCCCATTTGGTGAGCTTGTCTCGGGTGTTGTTATGGGCATGTTACTAATTCTTATAGCATTTTACATACAAACCTCTACAGTCACTACAGAGGCTGTCCTGCTGTCTATACCGAGTATGTTGCTTGTTGGAGCTATAATGATGGCAAATAACATCCGGGACCTTGAAGGCGATAAGGAAAGCGGTAGAAAAACACTTGCAATTCTTTTAGGTCGTTCAAATGCAATTACATTTCTTGCTCTGTTTTTCTTGATTTCCTATGTATGGATTTTCGGGTTAATTATTTTTGGCCAACTTACACCATGGGCACTTCTAATTTTATTGAGCGTTCGCAAACCGATAAAAGCAATATCCATATTTAAAAAAGGCCTGCTTCCGCTCCAAGTAATGCCTGCCATGAAAGAAACAGCTGTGACAAACACTGTCTTTGCTTTATTACTTGGCATTGGAATTCTTTTAGGTCACCTTTTCTAAGTAAATAGAAAGCTGCCATTGACTCTGAAAATTAGAGTCAATGGCAGCTTTCTTATTTATTTTATTGAAGCATCGAAATATTTTCTGTAGATAGTATTTAGACTAAAGGATTTGTTAAATACCCACAAATGATTTCACTATACTAATATTCACCGTTAAGATGGATAGACTAATTTTAACAACAAAAAAGGATGTGACCTATCTTGGATACTGAAAAGCAATTATTGCTAAAAAATATGTTGCTAGATATGAAAAAACAACTAATTAAAACTGAACAAGAAACGGATATTACAACTAGTGCACAGGAAACTTCTGGCGAATTATCTATGTATGCCAATCACCCTGGTGATTTGGGAACAGAGTTATTTGATAGAGAAAAGAATATGGCGATTAATGTGCATGTAAACTCTGAACTCGAAAAAATTAATAACGCCTTATCATCAATTGAAGTGGGCAAATATGGTGAATGTGAAACATGCGGAGTTACCATTCCATTCGAACGACTCGAAGCAATTCCTTATACGACCGTATGCATAGAACATTCGACCGAGCATAAAGCTAATGCAGATAGACCGGTTGAAGAAGCAGTGTTGAAACCATCCTATGCGAACTCGTTTTCAAAAAATCAAGATGGTGCTATCAAAGACTATCAAGATAGTTTTAAAGAGGCAGCACAAGATGGTACCTCAGAAACACCATCCGACTTTATGGGTGATCACGACAATTATCAAACTTTATACGACAATCAAACTGATGGTGAGACGAAAGAGATTTTGGAATCATTGATTGATAATGGAATTACAGGTCGAGGTATAGATGGAATTGAGTCTGTAGAGTTAGATTGATAAAAAAATTGCTCTAAGTCAAATGTGGTGATGTGTTTTCATGTCACTCTTTTTTCATGTATATACAAAGAGTACTGTTGATTTTCGCTACAAGAGAACGCGAGGGGCAACCTCAACCACTTCCCTTACCACGTTCAGTCCAGGGTCTTCAGTAGGCTAAATAAATACCAAGACCTTTATACTTAATATTCAATACCACATTTGCTCGAGCGTGAACAAAGCGTTTAAACCCATCTGCATTTCGCTTCATCATTCGCGTCATCACTTTTGTTTTGTAATTAATTCAATCCCAATATATTGTAGAACGAAAAAAACCAACACAGTCAATGTGTTGGTTTTTTCATAATGACCCCTACGGGATTCGAACCCGTGATACCGCCGTGAAAGGGCGGTGTCTTAACCGCTTGACCAAGGGGCCAAAAATATGGCGGAGAAGGAGGGATTCGAACCCTCGCACCGCTTACGCGATCTATGCCCTTAGCAGGGGCACCTCTTGAGCCGCTTGAGTACTTCCCCGTATAAATTGGCTCCGCAGGTAGGATTCGAACCTACGACCGATCGGTTAACAGCCGATTGCTCTACCACTGAGCTACTGCGGAATGGTGGGCCTAAGTGGACTCGAACCACCGACCTCACGCTTATCAGGCGTGCGCTCTAACCAGCTGAGCTATAGGCCCACATTGGAGCGAGTGAAGGGAATCGAACCCTCATCATCAGCTTGGAAGGCTGAGGTTTTGCCATTAAACTACACTCGCAAAATGGTGGCTCAGGACGGAATCGAACCGCCGACACAAGGATTTTCAGTCCTTTGCTCTACCGACTGAGCTACTGAGCCATAGTTGATTTTCGTAAAGTTATAATCTTTCAGCTCAAATGCTTACTTAACTTTTCAAGTTTACTAAATCTGTTTTTAAAAAAGTGGCGGTCCCGACGGGAATCGAACCCGCGATCTCCTGCGTGACAGGCAGGCATGTTAACCGCTACACCACGGGACCATTTGGTTGCGGGGACAGGATTTGAACCTGTGACCTTCGGGTTATGAGCCCGACGAGCTACCACTGCTCCACCCCGCGACAATGTTATTAGTAATACTTTAGTAAATAGTACGCAGTATGTTGTGTAGGACACCTTACGTCGCTTTGCGACTGTCGGTGTTAATCGCTATCTTCATTTAGCGATTTGCTCCACCCCGCGATAATATTATTAGAATTAGAATTAGACTTAATTTAATAATTTGCTTACTACTGTAAAGTTATAGTTAGTTCAAAAAAATGGAGGAGGAAGAGGGATTCGAACCCCCGCGGGTTTTGACACCCCTGTCGGTTTTCAAGACCGATCCCTTCAGCCAGGCTTGGGTATTCCTCCGTAAATATGTTGGTGGACCTTGCAGGACTCGAACCTGCGACCGGACGGTTATGAGCCGTCTGCTCTAACCAACTGAGCTAAAGGTCCTTAAAGATGGCGGCAGAGGGGATCGAACCCCCGACCTTACGGGTATGAACCGTACGCTCTAGCCAGCTGAGCTACGCCGCCAGGATCTTTATATGAGTTGATGATAATGGTGGAGCCTAGCGGGATCGAACCGCTGACCTCCTGCGTGCAAGGCAGGCGCTCTCCCAGCTGAGCTAAGGCCCCATAAAAATTGGGATATTAATAATGAAATAGTGGTCGGGAAGACAGGATTCGAACCCGCGGCCCCTTGGACCCAAACCAAGTGCTCTACCAAGCTGAGCTACTTCCCGATATGATTAATACAACACTATTCAAAAATAATGGCGCGCCCGGCAGAAGTCGAATCCACAACCTTCTGATCCGTAGTCAGACGCTCTATCCAATTGAGCTACGGGCGCATAAATAAACGGTTATTAAATTATTGGTGCCGAGAACCGGAATCGAACCGGTACGGTAGTCACCTACCGCAGGATTTTAAGTCCTGTGCGTCTGCCAGTTCCGCCACCCCGGCAAGGGTTATTAATAAAAAGTGGAGCGGAAGACGGGATTCGAACCCGCGACCCCGACCTTGGCAAGGTCGTATTCTACCACTGAACTACTTCCGCATAAAAGTGCGGGTGAAGGGAGTCGAACCCCCACGCCCGAAGGCACTAGATCCTAAGTCTAGCGTGTCTGCCAGTTCCACCACACCCGCACGTTAAAAGATGGTGAGCCATGCAGGATTCGAACCTGCGACCCTCTGATTAAAAGTCAGATGCTCTACCAACTGAGCTAATGGCTCAAAAATAGTGGTGCCGGAGAAAGGACTTGAACCCTCAACCTACTGATTACAAGTCAGTTGCTCTACCAGTTGAGCTACTCCGGCGTTATTCGAGTATAGATGGTGGAGGATGACGGGCTCGAACCGCCGACCCCCTGCTTGTAAGGCAGGTGCTCTCCCAGCTGAGCTAATCCTCCAGGATAAAAGTGTCATAAGCTTCGCATTACTGCGTCAACTTCACTTGCTCATTCAGTCACGTACTTAGGTACGTTCCTTCTTACTCTCGATTGTTTCATTGTTCTACTCACTTCTCCCACTTTTGTTGGAAGTTTGAGAAATTCAACTATATGTAATGAAATTGTACAGGCCTGGCAACGTCCTACTCTTGCAGGGGGATACCCCCAACTACCATCGGCGCTGAAGAGCTTAACTTCCGTGTTCGGTATGGGAACGGGTGTGACCTCTTCGCCATCATCACCAGACCTGGACAACTATTCTGAAAGACAATATTCATTATATCAAGTCTTTAGAAATTTACAAGTCTTTTTTGAATAAATAATACTTATTTATTCAAAACTGGATAAAACAGACATTAGAGTTCAGTTAGCAAAGCTAAAAGAACGTTCTTCGAAGCGGTTTGTGAATCAAGCAAACCTGATTACTTTAGGTTAAGTCCTCGATCAATTAGTATCCGTCAGCTGCACGCGTCGCCGCGCTTCCACCCCGGACCTATCAACCTCATCATCTTTGAGGGATCTTACTTACTTGCGTAATGGGA
>NZ_JBTLRN010000013.1:0-73050 GCF_054482775.1 Sporosarcina sp. CAU 1771
TCTCATTTTGTTTAAAATTCATAAGTGAGTCCTCCTGGTATCTAAATTAGGGGTCATTTCTTCGTCGAGAAACTGACACCCCGCATCATACCAAGAGGGCTTTTTTTGTTCAAGCCCCTAAAAAACTTCTAACAGGAATGCTCCTATAATAGATTTTATCTGAAGGGAAGGGTAGTGTTTAAATTAGTAACTAGGCTCTTGCAAGGTTCCGGTTAGTATAAAAGGTACGACCTAGCCAAAACACCTTATGCAAGATATAAATTCTATTTTTTATTTATAGCTCTACTATAACAGAGATTATAATGACCAGTCAAAATTATGTTGACTGGATAGAATCTTTGTATTAACATAAGTGTAAGAATATTCAGAAGTTACAGTATAAGAAATAAAGTCTTTGGTTCAATGCCGATTTTCGGCTCTGAATACTAAATAGAATGAGGTGTAAAATGAATACTTTTCAATCCTTAGTTATTGATAAAAAAGAAGATGTTTTTTCTATTGATATTAAACAGTTATTATTAGAAGATTTGCCTGCAGGTGATGTGTTAATCAATGTAAAATATTCGAGTGTAAATTATAAAGACGGATTAGCTTCTATTCCGGATGGAAAAATTGTTCAATCATATCCTTTCGTTCCCGGTATAGATTTGGCGGGTGTAGTGGTTGCCTCGAAGGATGAGAAATTCCGCGAGGGAGACCAGGTTATTGTTACGAGTTATGAACTAGGTGTATCTCATTTCGGAGGATATAGTGAATATGCAAGAGTTCCTTCCGAATGGGTTATACCATTGCCAGAGGGCTTAAGTTTGAAAGAATCAATGGTGTTCGGAACGGCAGGTTTTACTGCAGCCTTATCCGTCCAATGTCTGGAAGAACAAGGTGTAAAACCGGGAAGTCTTCCCGTTCTTGTTACAGGAGCAACAGGCGGTGTAGGAAGTATGGCTGTTGCCATGTTAGCAAAACAAGGATTTCATGTGGTGGCAAGCACAGGAAAAACATCAGAACATGAATATTTAAGGAAGCTTGGTGCCAAAGAAATTATTGCGCGCGAGGAAGTATCCCCGGAAAAGATTCGCCCTCTTGGAAAACAACGTTGGTCAGGGGTGATTGACCCAGTGGGGGGAGATACTTTATCCTATGCTCTGAGTACCACAGCATATGGTGGGGCTGTAGCAGTTAGTGGAATGACTGCTGGAACCACTGTTAATACGACCGTGCTGCCATTTATTCTTCGGGGCGTAAAACTTATCGGAATCGACTCAGTTTATTGTCCGATGGAAACACGACAGAAAATATGGGAACGTCTGGCAAGTGATTTAAAACCGGAGAGTTTGCTAGATTATCTATCTAGTGAAGTTACTCTTGAACAATTACCAACTAAATTACAAGAAATCCTTCAAGCAAAAGTTCGAGGCAGGACCATTGTGAAGATTTCCTAATAAGGATATCTCTTTTAAACAGTCACATAGCTTCTAAAAAATAGTAATATAGGAGATGATAGTTCAATGATTACTCTTTCATCAGACCAAATTGCAATTCGCTCTAAAGCCTATGATTTCGCAAGGGAAGCTTTACTTCCAAATGAAGAAAAATGGGAAGCTAATGGCACCTTTCCTTATGATGCATTCCAGCAAACAGCTCGTGCTGGCTATACTGGTCTTCTAAACTCAAAAGAATTAGGTGGACAAGGTTACAGTTTTCTCGAAACAGCACTTATCTATGAATCTTTAGCTCGAGGATCTTTTGGTTTTACATTTGCATTGGGTGTTCATAATGTCGTAGGGTTTGGACTATCTCAATCAAATACAGAGAACGAGGAAATGAAAAGGAAAATTACAGAGATTTCTTCAGGGAAAAAAATTGCAGCGATTGCATTAACAGAGCCTGGAGCTGGTTCTGATCCTTCCTCGATAGAATCGAATGCTTATCTACATAATGACGGGTATGTAATTAACGGTACAAAGAACTGGGTGACGAACGGAAAAGAAGCGGATTATTTTGCAGTAGTTGTTAAAGATAAAGATGATCCTACAAAAACGCTTATGTTACTCGTTGATAAAACAGATGCAGGCTTAGAAATATTAGATTCTCCGAAAAAGTTTGGAGCAAACTTTATCTCTACTCCAGCTATTAAATTTAATGATTGCTTTATTCCAAAAGACAGACTTATATCAGAAACAGGATTAAGTAGTGCACTACAAACAATTGATGTTGCTCGCCTTTATATTGCTGCTCATTCAATTGGTCTCACTCAACAAACAATAGAAAGTGCCATTCAATATTTAGGTGGTCGTATTCAATTCGGTCGACCAATTATTAAAAACCAAGGCATCCAGTGGATATTAGCAGACCTTCTCACTGAACTTGAAGCTGCCCGCTGGCTAACTTATCATGCAGCCAGTCTTATCGATCAAGGAAAAATATCATCTTATAAAATAGCAATGGCAAAACTAAAAGCAGCAGACTTGGCGATGAAAGCAACAGTAGAATGTTCTCAGTTATTTGGTGCTAATGGTTTGCTTCAATCCTACCCAATGGAACGATATATGAAGTATGCCAAGATTAGCCAGATTGTAGATGGTACGTCTGAAATCCAGAAATTAATTATTGGAAGAAAAATAGAAAAAGAAGCTTTGAAAAGTCAGCCAATACTATAAAAAAGTTTACATTTAAAGTTAAAAGGTGGTCGGGAAACAAAAAGAGGTTCACACCTTTGAAAGACTAGCTTATTACGAGTTAGCCAAATAGGTAGAAACCTTGCGAACGATTACACTAATAATTCACCGGAATGAATCAGTTTCATATCCTTTTGTCCATACGGCTTAAAGGTTTCAAGACATGAAAAAGGAGAACCTCCCTCAACTTGTCAAAATGAATGAGTGACTAAAATAACTCCTTGACAAGAAGGAAGCCACTGAAAAACTTACACATTTAATTTGTAAGTGTATTTTAAATCAAAAGTGCTAATTCGTTCGATTTTGAACGAATTAGCACTTTTTCCTCACTGTATTGAAATGCTTCTGGATCTTAGCGTTCCGTTGATCGGAGCGGGAGGCCACTGAAAAACTGATTTTTATTGACTATTCTAGTTGATTTTCGTTCCGAGCGGCGACTCCAGCGGAAACAACACGATCTGAAAGCCCCACAGGAGCACGCTTTTCGCGACGAGGAGATTGAAGACGTGTCCGCTCGGAACAGAAATCAACGGCGCTACAGAAAGTCAGACTTTTTCATTGGCCTTCAAGAAGGAGGACTCCCTTTATTCATTATTGTTTGGTGACAGTCACTTATTCAAACTGTCACTGCAAGGTTTTTAATCTAAATAAAATCTCTTAGTATTTTCAAAAATACACACATATACATCACGAAGATCCATCTTTTTAATAGCCGCAATCATCGCAATGGAGCGGTGAATCATTTTTGGATGTGTCATTTCACCTTCAAATGGACCGGAGAAGGGCCAGGGACCGTCTGTTTCAACCATTAATCGATTTATAGGGTAGGACTCAATCAGATGCTGAATTTCGGGTTCATATATGCAGTCCGGCGTGACTGATACATAATAGTCATTGCGAATCATTCGACCAAAAGTCGATGGAAAACCTTTAAACCAATGAAAATGGGCTTTATCGACAGAATGTTTTTCGAGCAAATCACATACAATGTCAGCGTCTTCATACACGGCATGTAGATTGATAGGCTTGTCCCAGTTTTTCGCACGATGGATGAAGGCTTCGAGCATTTCATAATATGGTTCAAGTGGTAGCCTCGGTTCTTCTTGTCTCAAGTAATAGGGAAGCCCGACTTCACCGATTGCGACCATCTGATTTTTATTTAATTCCATAAAAGAAAATAACTTTTCGAGTTCAACATCGGAAGGCGGCGCCTGTTCAGGATGATAGCCAAAAGCGGTACGGATACCTGCATGGGTTTCGGCAAGCTGCAAATTGTCAGTGCATGATAGGTAATCCTTCGACACGGTAATCACGCCATGTAATTCAGATGAAGGACGTTCCAAGTAATCAATGATTGTTTGCTGTTTAGACTTCTTATATTGATCCAGATGAATGTGCGCATCAATAATTGGCCTAGCAAAATCAACTTCGTAGTTCATAATGAATTTCCCTTTTCAATTTCATAAATTGTTCGCTTAGTAACATATCCTCATTTCGGGGTCTTGGAAACGGAACTGTTATTTCTTTTTTTATAAACGCAGGCTTACTGGATAAAATCAAAATGCGATCCGATAAATAAAGCGCCTCATCAATATTATGTGTGATAAACAATACGGATTTCCGATAATCCTCCCATATGGAAAGCAGCCATTCTTGCATTTCAAAACGGGTAAATTCGTCGAGTGCAGAAAAGGGTTCGTCCAAGCAAATGATGGATTGCGGGCTTAGTAAACTTCGAATAAAAGCTACACGCTGCTTCATTCCGCCAGATAATTGGTGTGGATAGGCACTTTCATAGCCACTTAAACCTGCTTTTTCAATTAGTTCTATAGCTTGCTCTGTATCTTTTTCTGCCACGATTTCAGAGCTTAATAAAACGTTTTCTAAAATGGTACGCCAAGGAAACAAGGATGGATTTTGAGGCATATAGCTTATATGTCCTCTAGAATTATTAACTTTATGCCCATCCAGCATGATAGCTCCATCGTCAGGAGGATAGAGACCACCAATGAGTTGGAATAATGTACTCTTACCACTTCCGGAAGGACCAACGATGGATACAAATTCCCCTTCATCTACATGAAATGAAACATTGTTCAGGACATGGTTTGTCTCATAGGATTTTGAAATGTTTTGTAAAGCTAATTTACCCATTCGATGGGCCACCTCCTTGTCGTTGCCACTTAAACATTCTTCTTTCAACGAGTGCAATCAGAGCGAAAAAAGTTAAACTTAATAGCATGATTAACGCAATAGCAACAAATACTCGGTCTGTTTTAAAGGAAGAAGAGGCCATCGTCATATACACGCCGATTCCTTTACTTGCTCCTAGCCACTCGGAAATAACGGCCCCCATAACACTGTATGTACCTGCAATTTTTAAACCTGAAAAAATGGATGGAAGTGCATATGGCCATTCTAACTTCCAAAAAATCTGTCGATTGGATGCGCCTGCCATTTTCATATAATGCAACAAGTCTCGGTCTGTTTGGCGTAAGCCGTCCAAGGTCGCAATCGTAATTGGAAAGAAACAAACTAAAACAATGATGATGATTTTAGGCAACACCCCGAATCCGAACCAAATAACTAGTAAAGGTGCTAATACAATCGTAGGGATATTTTGGGATAAAATGAGTAAAGGATAGAAAGCTTCCTGTAAACTAGGTATTCGGAATAAAAGGATAGCCACTGCAAGTCCAACAGAACTTCCAATTGCATATCCTGTCAGCGTAAGTTTGACAGTGGATCCTATATGTCCTGCGTACAGTTCCCATCCTTGAATGGCTTCATTCCATACTTGGGTAGGAACAGGCAACAGCCATGCTGGGATTGCGAAAGAACGACCGACAATTTCCCAAAGAGTGAGTAAAAGGATGAGGACCGCTAAGGGTCGCCATCCTTTTTTCAGCACATTTATCAACGGTATTTCTCCGTTAATTTATTCATTGATGCACCCTCAGTGTATAAGATTTTAACTTGTGAAATAATACTTAAGGAACCGAGTTCGATCATCTTCTCATTCATCTTTTGGACAATTTCAAGTAGCTGAGGTAAATTACCCTCCATCGTTGTTTCTAGTGGAGATACTTGAAAAGGAATGCCCGCCTCTTCAATTACTGCGATAGCCGCGTCTACATAGGGAATTACATTTTCCCCATTAGGTGTTTTCGGTATGATTTGAATACTAACCAATGCGTTTGTCATTGTACTTCCTCCTGGTTTTTAATTCCTGAAATTGCTTACTCCGGTAAAAACTCATTCGTAAATGCCTCATTCGCTTTAAATTCAATATCGAGTAAATCGTTCTCTGTCATCCACTCAGCGTAGCCTTCCCAAATCGACAGTTTTTGTTCGCCCCAACGTGGAGCATCGTCCTTGTACTTTGGAGAAATCCACTTTTGACTTGCTTTTACAAGTTCTTCATCAAGATCAGGGACTGCAGCTATGAGTATTTCTGCTGCTTCTTCTGGATTATCTATTGCGAATTCATATCCTTTTGCAATAGCTTTTACAAAAGCCTTTACTGTTTCGGGATTTTCGGCAATCATTTTTTCATTTGTCGTCAGAACAGGGG
Source organism: Sporosarcina sp. CAU 1771 (assembly GCF_054482775.1). NCBI lineage: Bacteria > Bacillati > Bacillota > Bacilli > Caryophanales > Caryophanaceae > Sporosarcina > Sporosarcina sp. CAU 1771. The sequence continues at coordinate 6,250 of NZ_JBTLRN010000013.1, forward strand.
TGTAGAAATTGAGTTTTTCTGAGTACTCGTTTAAATATTGCATATTCATATCGATCCCTCGAAGTTCTGCTTCAATACCTGTCCAAGCATAGTAAATCCATGCAAAATCAATATCTCGCTCGACTGCTGTAAAGAAGTCAGAGTTACCTATATTAATAAATTCGACGTTTGATGCATCTGCACCTTCTGCTTCCATCAAAGTAGAGATAATTGCTTGTTCTAAGGGTGCTCCCCAACCACCGTATGATTTACCTTCATAATCTTTAGGTGATTCTATATTTTCGCTTGTAAGTGATGCAAATCCAGATGTGTTATGTTGGAGAATTGCAGCTATTGAAACGATAGGTATTTCTTGTACACGTGCTTCTGTAATCGCTTCTTGGGCTCCAACTCCAAACTGAGCTTGACCGGCAGCAACGAGTGGATCGGCACCCGCTTCTCCAGGCAATAAAATTTCTACATCTAGGCCTTCATCTTCAAAAAAACCTTTTTCTTGTGCTACATAAATGCCCGTATGATTTGTATTGGGTGTCCAATCAAGGACAAATTGTATTTTCTGTAGTTCTTCACCATTTTCCTTTTCCTTGCTCGTGTTTCCGCCACATGCAGTCAATAAAAGTAACAGACTGAGTAAGGCAACTAACCAAACTTTTTTCAATCTTGCTCCTCCTTCAACTTTCATAGCAATTACAAGTGAACGATTTACTGAAATCCAATTGCACTTTGGCGCAATTGTGTTCGGAGTCTTTGTCTTTGTTTAATAGAATACTAAGTCTACAAAAGAAAGACAAAAAAATGCGTACTCCGGACAACCGAAGAACGCATAACCATAGACTAGCTAATGAGTATGTTCCCTCCGCTGGCTTTAACCAGATCAGGTTCAAAGGGTCTATACTTTGCAAAGTATATCTCAACCAGTAAAACTGGTACCCCCACATAAATGTAACGCATGAAGTTTTAATTATTGTACAACTTCTACTTTGCCATACTTATTCAAATGAATCAAGTGTAGAGAGAATAATGACTATTTAATACAGGGCGAAAATTCATAAATAACGGTGTAAGAGAATGTAAAGTAGTTTAATATTGTTGGTGAAAGTTTAAATTTGCATAGGAATCATAAATGTTTTATAATTAAACTGAGAAAACTTATTTGGTGTTATTGGTTTTATTGGAGGAAGATATGTTGAAAACTCGTATTATTAATGCATTTATAGAAGAAACTCGATTGAACGGTGTAAAATTTACAATGGATGATTTGGCAAAGCGCCTAGGGATTAGTAAGCGGACGTTGTATGAACAATTTTCTTCAAAAGTTGATATTTTGGATTCCATCATTGACTTGACTCTAGATGAGTTTGATGAACAAACACGCTTAATTATTGATAATCCCGATTTGACATTGGTGGAAAAAATACGTAAAACAATTGTGGTTGTGCCGAAGCATAATGAATTTTATGACCTGCGTATATTAGAGCAGCTGAAGAGGTCTTACCCTGACCGATGGGAACGAGTGAATCTAGAGCTAAACCAGTGGGATGAATTAAAGGAACTTCTAGAAGAAGGTATACAAACAGGTGTCATCGAAAAGATGAATATAGATTTACTGATGAAGTTAATTATTGATGCTGCAAATTTAACGTTAGATCGTCAATTTTTCTTCGAACACAGTATATCTGTGACAGAAGGATTTGAAACGATTGTCGATGTTCTACTAAATGGAATTGTTACAAAAGTATAAGGATGACTTACTGACACTAAACATGTCAGTTATTTTTTCACTTTGAAAAACTATAAAAACTAAAATCGTTTATCGGTTTTTTGGAAGATGAGGAAACGAGTATGAAGAATAGACAGGTAATCAACCGCTTGGATACTGAAACTGTTAGTAAATCTTTCATAAGATACTTAATCCCGTCAACGGTTGGGATGCTTTTAATGGCTATCAATATTGTGGCTGATGGAATTATGGTTGGGAACCGATTGGGTTCTGTTGCACTTGCTGGAATTGGAATTGCTACTCCTGTATACACGATTTTTGTTGCGATGTCTTTATGGATAGGGATTGGGGCGGCAACACGGTACTCTATATCTATGGGTGCTAAGCGTACAAAAGAAGGCCAAGTCATATTTTCGCATGCAATGGTTGCCATTATGATCTTATCGATGATCATAGGACTGACTGCATTTATTTACAGAACGGAACTAGCCTATCTGCTGGGAGCAAATGCTGATACATTTCCATATGTAGCTGATTATATGAACATTTTGCTTTTGTTTGGTGTAGTTTTCACTGTAGAAAACGCCTTTAGTATATTAGTAAGAAATGATGGTGCACCGATTTTATCGATGGTTGCTTTAATTATAGGATCACTCGTAAATATAGTCTTGAATTATGTGTTTTTATTCGTTCTTGATTATGGTATCCAGGGTGCTGCATCGGCTACAATCATCGGTGCGTTTATCGGACTTTTAATATTGTGCTCTCATTTCTTTAAGAAACAGAGTAATTTGCGTTTTGTACGTTTCAAATTCGATAAGAAACTTCTATGGATGTTGTTAGTGATTGGTTTCCCAAGCTTTTTATCAGAAGTTGGATTTTCAGTCTTTACTATTTCTCACAATCTCATGTTGGAACATATTGCAGGAACAGCGGGAGTGTCTGCTTTTACAATATTAAATTATGTTCATAGTGTCATGTTGCTCTTATTCTTAGGAATGGGTGCGGCAATTCAGCCGCTTATAAGTTATTATAAGGGAGCTAAGGATGAAAAGAAGATGAAGAAAACGGTTCGGATGGCTATTGGTACAACATTTTGTGCGGGTGCACTATTTTTATTGATTGGTTTATTTTCCTCCAGACCTATTGTCGGTGTGTTTGGTGATTTTCCTAGTGAGGTAATGGAACTCGCAATTCCTGGAATTAAGTTATTCTTTACCGCTTACTTATTTATGGGTGTAAATTTAGTTATGATGACGTATTACCAATCGATCGGGCAAATTCGTATGGCAATATGGATAACGGCTGCAAGAGAAATCATCCTTTTGTTAATCTTACTAGCAATACTGTCCCACTTCTTTGGGGTAACGGGTGTCTGGTTAACGATTCCAGCATCTGAATTCATCGTACTTTTGACAGTGTATCTTCATCAAAGAAGATACAATAGTGTCGAAATGGCTGTGCGATGAAGTTCGATTATGGCACAATGGAAGTAGACAAGGGGGAATAAGTATTGAAACAGATTGTATATGTAACCTATCCAATTTCAAAAGACGTTGAAGTTTTTCTTTCTGAACATTGTGTTGTTCGCAAGTGGGAGGGAAATGGAATGATCCCACGAGAGCTTCTTCTTAGGGAGATTAAGAATGTAGATGGCTTGTACACATCTAGAAACTCAGGTGGAAATATTGATGAAGAGTTATTACGCAGTACGCCGAATTTGAAAGTGATTAGTACGGTATCTGTCGGTTATAATCATTTCGATATAGAAGCAATGAACAATCACAACGTCATAGGGACAAATACACCTGAAGTGTTGAATGAAACCGTTGCAGATTTGGCATTTGCTTTGGTTTTATCATCTGCAAGACGAATTGTTGAATTGAATCAATATGTACAGGATGGCAAGTGGAATGTAAACACAGATTATCTTGAAACCTATGGAATGGATGTACATAGTAGTACGTTAGGTATTATAGGTATGGGGAGAATCGGTGAGTCGATTGCTAGAAGAGCGAAATTTGGATTTAACATGGATGTTCTTTATTACAATCGGAATAGAAAACCGGAAGCAGAGAAAATCTATGGAGCAGAATATTGCGAGCTGGATGTACTTTTAAGTCGTTCAGATTTTGTTGTTCTAGTTACTCCGCTTACTCCCGAAACGTTCCAAATGATAGGTGCTAGAGAGTTTGGACTTATGAAGAAGTCAGCAATATTTGTTAATGTCTCTCGAGGGCAAACTGTAGATGAAGAAGCACTTATAGAAGCCTTGCGAAACGGAGATATTCACGGAGCGGGGTTGGATGTATTTGAAAAAGAGCCGATTGATCCGGATAATCCACTTCTTACTATGAAAAATGTTGTAGCAGTTCCGCATATAGGTTCAGCTACTGCACAAACGGAAGAGGCCATGGCGATGCGAGCGGCTGAAAACATCGTAGCGGCGTTAACTGGAAAAGGACCGATTGATTGCGTTACAGGAGAGTTGTAAAGCGCATAAAACAAAGAGGTATTGTCACACGAATGGTATGTAGCAACCACAAGCCCTTCAATATTTTTTAGAAGGGCTTTTACGATGTGTCCTATGGGAAATGGTTTTTCCAGTTTATGTCAGACTTACGGAAAAGCCCCTCAATCTGGAATAATCCTAGGAAACCTATCAAATATAGTAAGTGAAATCCTGCGGCAAGACTCTCCTCAAAAACTTTTGCGTTCTTTCTTCTTTTGGATTAACGAAAATATCTTGTGGCGATCCCTCCTCGACAACAACTCCACCATCCATAAAAATGACTTTGTTTGCTACATCTTTCGCAAAGGACATTTCATGCGTGACGACTAACATCGTTGTTCCTTCTTTTGCTATATTCTTCATGACGGTTAGCACTTCGCCGACCAATTCCGGGTCCAATGCGGAAGTAGGTTCGTCAAATAAAATGATGTCCGGATTTAAAGCGACAGCCCTTGCAATACCGACTCTTTGTTGTTGCCCCCCTGATAGTTCACTAGGATAGGCATTGTATTTGTCGGAAAGCCCTACTTTATCCAATGCTTTTTTACCTATTTCATTGGCTTCAGCTTTAGGAATCTTCCTTCCAATAATAAGTCCTTCGGTTATATTTTCTATCGCCGTTTTATTATTAAACAGATTATAACTTTGAAATACAAAAGCGATCTTTTGCCGAACATTATGAATTTCTTTTTTTGAAGCTTTTTTAAGATTTACCTCAATATCCCCGAAATACGCGTGCCCTTGATCTGCTTTTTCTAAAAAGTTAATACATCTTAGTAATGTTGTCTTACCCGAACCACTTGGCCCGAGTATGACGACAACATCCCCTTTATCGATTGTTAACCCCACACCTTTTAGAACTTCATTTTTACCAAAGGATTTATGGACATTACTAATTTCTAACATGTTTTTGCCCCCCTGTTTCATTTAAGCATTTGCAGGTTTATATTTGCTTAACCGCTTTTCATACAGCTTAAAGGCATATTCCACTAAGCTACATAAAATTAAGTAGACAATAAAGATATCTAGGTACGCTTCAACATAATTGTATCCAACGTTTGCTGCCACTTTAGCTCTTAGCGTGATTTCTTGTAAAGACATGGCATACCCTAAAGAGGTTGCTTTAATCAAATTGACGGTTGCTGTACAAATATTCGGTACTGCGGCAACGAGTGCCTGTGGAATTATGATTCTCTGAAAAGCCTGTAGATTTGTTAATCCGACTGAATAGGCTGCCTCTAATTGTCCTTTATCTACAGTACTTATTGCAGAGCGAAATACTTCTACGAGAACGGCAGTCGTATTCAAGGAAAAGACAATGAATGCATACCAAATGGGATGGATATCATAAATATTTATTTCAATGCCGAACTTTGTAAAGAAAGAATCTAGCAATAAAGGGACACTACTATATATAATGAAAATTTGAATAATGATAGGTGTTCCTCTTACAAAAGAAACATATACTTGCGCCAAACGATGCAAAATCGGTATTCGATTGATTCGAGTTAATGCGAGTAAAAAACCTAGTGGCAGTGCAAAGAGTAGTGCTACAGCAGTAACAACTAGCGCAGTAGGAACTCCTGATAATGCAACAAAAAATGTATCAAATAGAAATTTATAATTCAGACCTTCCGACACTCCCTCACAACCTTACGTAGTTTTTACGACCCGCTTCCCTTTGCTAAAGACCTTTTCCAATTTAAAGAAGAATTGTTCAATTCCTATTGAAAGTACCCAGAAAATAATGGCCAACGCAAGATAGATTTCTAATGCATGGGCTTCATAATTACTCGCAATAATGAGATTTGCTTTTCCGACAACATCAATTAACCCGATTGTATAGGCTAAGGATCCTTCTTGAAGAACTGCAAGCAAACTATTTCCGAAGTTTGGTAACGCGACGACAAAAGCTTGTGGAAGCACGATTCTCCAGTACGCTTTCGTATTACTTAAGCCAACGCTTACAGCGGCCTCGAATTGTCCTTTATCAATAGATTCATGGGCAGATCTCATCACTTCCGACATGGCAGCTGAAAATTGAAGCGTAAAAGTAATGACAACAAATACTGCTGTATGAACATCATTGAGGTTCACTCCAAAGTTATTACCAAGAGCGGGGATACCATAATAAATTAAGAATAAGAGAACGATAGACGGTGTGCATCTCATTATTGTCGTATATCCATTGGCCATTTTTCTCGCCAACCTACTTTTTCCAATCTTTGCCGCCGCTATGATAAATCCTAGTAGCGTTCCAAACAGGACAGATAGACCCGCAACAATAAATGTCACTTTTAAAAAAGGGATGAGTTGTGGAAGTGAATCCCATATATAGGTTGAGTCAAAATACTTTTCCATATTATCACTCCGTCTTTGGTTTCCTTATTGAAAAATTTCTAGGAAAGGCTGTTGGAATTGGTGCGCATCCAACAGCCAATCGAACAACGAAGAGGTCAATTGGCCTTAACTTCTATGGTCTTCACAGAAATTAATCTAATTGCCACTCTGCTAATTTATTTATCTTTCTACAGTATCTAAGACTTCAAACAAGTCCCTACCATAAAATTCTTCGATCAATTCGTTGGTTTTCTTTTCTTCCTTTAGTTGTTTGATGGCTTTGTCATAAGCATCCGCAAATTCTTGCTCTTTTTTATTGAACAATGGCCAAGTTTTAATAACAGCAAACTCATTATAAACAACGTCATCCACAAATTTGTGGAATGGACCATCCTCTGCGATTACTTTCTGTACAAAGGGACCCTCAATTGATACACCGCCATCTACACGGCCTTCATTTACCCACTGAACGACTTCAACAGAGAAAGCATCTCCCGCTACAAGTTTGACTTCATTGTCTGGATTGGCTTTGTTGTATTCGTCAATAATTGTATATTGCGCATTGTTCGCAGCGATAGGAGCTAATGCAAAGCCAGCCGATGCAAAATCTGCAAGTGTTTTTATATGTTCATTTTCCTTCTTTAGCACAAGACCTGCACTGCTCAGACCAAGAAATTCTTCAGGGAAAATGAATTTCTCTGTTCGTTCCTCGGTCCAGAAAGCGTTTTTAACTCCTACTTGAAATTTACCTTGCTCAACGCCAATAAGTAAATCATCACTTGTCGTTCCAACGTAATCAAATTCGTATTGTGGCAGCAATTCATCGACCAATTTCATCACTTCAACATCGTATCCAGTAGGGTTTCCATTTTCATCCAACCAGGATATAGGTTTTGAGGCTTGATCGTAGGCAACTTTCACTTTGCGGACGTCTGAATCGTTATTCGAAGTTCCTCCCACCACTTTTTCAGCGCCACATCCCGCTAAAATTACCGACAATGACAAGCCTACTGCTGCAAATTGTAAAAAACTTTTTCTTTTCATTATATAAATCTCCTTTTTTTCGCAAGAATCACGTTTTATTATTTTGTCTAGTCTCCTGTGCAGCTCGCTTTGAGTTACACTATTACCTTCCTGGGATAACCAGGCGCTTGCTCTTTTCTTATTCAATTGCTGATAATGCCAATCTTTTAATGGTCATGTCGTCCATTGGGGGATTATGTAAGCCTGCCCGGACGTCACGATAATATCTTTGAAGAGGGTTACTGCGTTGAAGACTTTTTGCGCCTACGATCCGCATCGCTTTATCAACAATTGAAATTGCTGAATTTGTAACCGTATGTTTAACAACACCGATTTCATTCGACAGATTAGCTCTTCTAGATTCATCGTCATACATCTCTGCAACACTATAAATAAGATGTCTCGCCTGAATTAAAGCCAAATCGATTTCACCTATGAGTTGTTGGACATTTGGCAATTGACTGATTGGACCACTCAGGCTGTTGGGTGAATGGTGATTGGCAAAATGTATTGCATAATCACGTGCCGCTTGTGCAATTCCTAGATAACATGCAGGAATGTGAAGCATCCAGCCATTAAATTGTGGACCCCCAATTGTTGCTTCGGGAAGTTCGACCAGTTTTGATTCATCGACCCTTACATTGTTCAGAACTAAATCGTGACTTGCTGTACCCCTCATTGAAACAACGTCCCATGTTTCTTCAATTGTTATTCCGTCCAAATCTTTGTGGAGAAGAAAGAAACCGACTCTTTGTTTTTCTTCAATCCATGCAGATGTTAAAAAATAAGTTAATACTGGAGAGGCAGTTGTAAATGTTTTACGTCCCGATATAACCCAATAATCACCTTCTTTTATCGCGTTCGTTCCAGGACGCCCTCCTCTCGTTGGACTACCTGTTTGGGCTTCGGTAACCGAACGATTTACCAATCCACCGTTTCGAACTTCTTCTGCAAAAAAGGTTAAGTTTTCTTCGGTCCAAAGTTTTCTTTCGAATAAGTCCCCGATAACGCCAAGACTCCAACCAATTGATAGTGCCGTGTTTGCATCAAAACTAGCGAGCGTTTCTTGAAGTAGTACAAAATCATAAACTTTTAGGCCTCCTCCTCCAAAAGAATGAGGGAGTGTGCTGCTTGTATAGCCAATATCGATTAGGTCTTGAAAATTCTCTTTGGGAAAGATGGATAATTCGTCAATTTCAGAAGAGAGATTTTTAAACTTTGTTTCCTTCTCATGTAATTTCTGCAACCATTGTTTTTGTATTTCAGTTTTCACAAATAAATTAATCATGCTGTTCCTCCTTTTGTCTTGAAGTAAACTACTATGTAATTAGTATACTATCAAATACCTATTTGTTTACTAGGGATTAACAATATACGATGATTATGCAATTTGTCAAGGGGTATCCATGTGCGCTATTACGGAGAAGATGGAATGGAAAATATTTTGGAGGTGAAGAAGAGATAATCGAATTGACTACGAAATAGTAAGGTGTCTAGTCATACAAAGTCCAATACAGTTTTGAACAACACAATAAAGATCTAATCTGAGTTGTACTATAACGTTCGTCATTATAGATGACCTCTTTGCATACTATATAAAAACCATGCCCTAGATGGAGGGGATACATTGAATATTTTAAACAAAGTTAAAAGCTTTAGAGAAGAAGAAAACCGACTACAGTGGGAGGGTACATTCGCAGATTATCTGGAGATTGTAAAAGAGAGAAAAATAGTTGCCCAAACCGCACATTCCCGTGTTTATCATATGATTAAGAGTTCAGGATTAACGGAACAAGATGACGCGAAATTGTATCACTTTTTCGGAGAAGAAATTTTTGGACTAGAAGAATCAATTGAAAGGCTCGTGGAGGAATACTTTCATCCTGCTGCAAAGAGACTTGATGTACGCAAACGAATTCTCCTATTAATGGGGCCTGTAAGTGGAGGGAAATCCACAATTGTGACATTGTTGAAACGAGGGCTTGAACAATATTGTAAAACAGACGAGGGCGCGGTTTATGCCATTAAAGGATGTCCGATGCATGAAGATCCGTTACATCTAATCCCACTCAATTTACGGGACGATTTTTTTGAAGAATATGGAGTTCGACTGGAAGGATCATTATCACCATTAAATGCGATGCGACTTGAGAAAGAATATGGAGGACGCGTAGAAGATGTGTTGGTAGAGCGTATCTTTTTCTCGGAAGATAAACGAGTTGGAATTGGTACATTCACACCTTCTGACCCGAAATCACAAGATATTGCAGATTTAACCGGGAGCATCGACTTTTCAACAATTGCAGAATTCGGTTCAGAATCAGACCCGCGTGCGTACCGATTTGACGGTGAATTTAATAAAGCAAATCGAGGGATTATGGAATTTCAAGAGATGCTGAAATTGGACGAGAAATTTCTTTGGCATTTATTATCGTTGACGCAAGAAGGAAACTTTAAAGCTGGAAGATTTGCTTTAATTAGCGCGGATGAATTGATTATCGCTCATACAAACGAAACTGAATATCGTTCCTTTATCGCGAATAAAAAAAATGAAGCACTCCACTCAAGAATCATTGTCATGCCGATTCCCTATAATTTGAAAGTTCACCAAGAAGAACGTATCTACAAAAAGATGATTCAGGAAAGCGATATGGTACATGTTCATATTGCACCACATGCACTCAAAGTTGCCGCGATTTTCTCGGTGCTTACAAGACTTGAAATACCTAAGAAGCAAGGTATTGATTTGCTGAAGAAAATGCGTTTGTATGACGGAGAAAATGTCGAAGGGTTTAACCAAGTGAATGTAGAGGAATTAAAGAAGGAGTTTCCAAATGAAGGGATGAATGGGATTGATCCTCGGTATGTTATTAACCGAATTTCATCAGCTATCATTCGGAAAGAAGTACCTTCAATTAATGCACTGGATGTGTTGCGTGCGTTAAAAGATGGACTTGATCAACATGCATCCATATCTCAAGAAAATCGTGAAAAATATATGAATTATATTGCCATAGCTAGAAAAGAGTACGATGATATTGCGAAAAAAGAGGTTCAAAAAGCTTTTGTATATTCCTATGAAGAGTCAGCAAAGACATTGGTTGACAATTATCTTGACAACGTCGAGGCCTACTGCAATAAAAATAGAATGAGAGACCCTCTGACAGGGGAAGAAATGAATCCAGATGAAAAGTTAATGCGCTCAATTGAAGAGCAGATAGGTGTATCAGAAAATGCAAAACGTGCATTTCGGGAAGAAATACTAATCCGCTTATCAGCCTATGCAAGAAAAGGACAAAGATTTGATTATAACTCACATCCACGTTTGCGTGAAGCGGTAGAAAAAAAGTTGTTTGCCGATTTAAAGGATATTGTTAAATTTACAACCTCTTCACAAACACCAGATGAATCGCAACTGAAGAAAATAAACGAAGTTGTCAAAAGCCTTATCGATGAATACGGCTATAATTCGATCTCAGCAAATGAACTATTAAAGTATGTGGGAAGTCTACTCAATCGATAATTTGGCGGTGAAAAACAAGACTGATGATGAATTGGTCTTGTTTTTTTATCTAAATATAAAGCCGAAAGTGGGGTACTATGAACGAAAAGTTTGTTGTTTCAAGGGAAAACTGGTCGTTGCATCGGAAAGGGTACCAAGATCAGTTGCGTCATATGGATAAAGTGAAGGAAGCTATTCAAAATAACCTACCTGATTTGATTAGCGAAGAAAGTATTATTATGTCAAGTGGAAAAGACGTTGTAAAAATTCCGATTCGCTCGCTGGATGAATATAAAATCCGCTACAATACAGACAAATCGAAGCATGTCGGGCAGGGAAGTGGAGATAGTGAAGTCGGTGATGTTGTTGCAACTGATGGCGGACAAGGAGAAGAAGGAAAAGGAAAAGGAGAAGGCCAACAGGCGGGTGATCAGCCGGGTAAGGATTATCTTGAAACAGAAGTCCCTATTTCTGAAATTGAAGAAACGCTTTTTAAAGAGTTAGAACTGCCGAATTTAGAACAAAAAGAACAAGCAGAAATAACGAATGAAAAAATTGTGTTTAACGATATTCGGAAAACAGGTCTTGTTGGCAATATCGATAAGAAAAGAACGATATTAACCGCTATCAAAAGAAACGCGATCAAAGGAAAAGCAGAAATTTCCCCAATTCATTCGGATGATTTACGATTTAAAACTTGGGATGAAGTAGAAAGCCCCCAGTCGAAAGCTGTCGTTCTTGCGATGATGGATACGAGTGGATCGATGGGGAAAACTCAGAAATATATGGCGAGAAGTTTCTTTTATTGGATGACGCGTTTTTTACGTTCGCAATACGAATCCGTAGAAATCGAATTTATCGCCCATCATACAGAAGCAAAAGTAGTATCTGAAGAAGACTTCTTCTCGAAAGGGGAGAGCGGGGGGACGATTTGTTCTTCTGCATACGAGGTAGCGCTAGATTTAATCGAGAAAAAGTACAATCCATCACGCTATAATATTTATCCTTTCCACTTTTCGGATGGTGAAAACATGTCTTCAGACAACGAAAAGTGTATGAAGTTAATTCAACGATTAATGGATAGTTCAAATATGTTTGGCTACGGTGAGGTCAACGTTTATAATCGATTTTCGACATTAATGTCTGCCTATAAAAAAATTGAAGATGAAAAATTTCGCCACTATATATTAAAGGAAAATCGTGATATTTACTACGCACTGAAAAGTTTTTTCCGAAAAGAGGCGGAGGGATTCGATTGAAGGAATTAAATGCAATACATCATGCGATTGATGAAATCACGGAAATTGCAACGGGATTCGGTCTAGACTTTTATCCAATGCGTTATGAAATTTGCCCAGCTGATATTATTTATACGTTCGGAGCATACGGAATGCCTACACGGTTTGCACATTGGAGTTTTGGAAAGCAGTTCCATAAGATGAAATTGCAGTACGATATGGGGCTAAGTCAAATTTATGAATTGGTTATAAACTCAAATCCGTGTTATGCATTTTTACTGGATACGAATAGTTTGATTCAAAATAAACTTATAATTGCGCATGTACTTGCTCATTGTGATTTCTTTAAAAACAACGCGCGATTTTCACATACTCGAACGGACATGGTGGAAAGCATGACTGCAACAGCAGAGCGATTTGTTAAGTATGAAATGATTCATGGGAAGGACGAAGTGGAAAAGTTTTTGGATGCAGTGCTTGCGATTCAAGAACATGTAGATCCACTACTGCTTGGTAATAAAAGAATTGAAGAGGAAAAAAGAGAGCCCATTGTACGAAAAACCCCATATGATGACTTATGGGATTTGGACATTCAAGAAACGGATAGAAAACTCTTACCAAGCCCCAAAAGAGCTAAATTTCCTTTGGAACCTGAAAAAGATTTACTGCTATTTATTCTAGAACATAGTCGAGAATTGGAAGAATGGCAGCGCGATATCCTAACGATGTTGCGGGAAGAAATGTTGTACTTTTGGCCACAGCTGGAAACCAAAATAATGAATGAGGGCTGGGCATCCTATTGGCACCAACGAATTATTAGAGAATTGGACTTAACAACGGATGAGACAATCGAGTTCGCCACTTTGAATGCGAATGTTGTTCAACCATCAAAAACGAGCATCAATCCTTATTATTTAGGATTGAAGATATTTGAAGACATTGAAGCGAGATACAACAATCCGACTGAAGAAATGCGTAAGTTTGGCGTGAAACCAAATACAGGAAGGGAAAAAATGTTCGAGGTTCGAGAAGTTGAATCAGATGCTTCCTTTATCCGAAACTATTTAACGAAGGAATTGATTCGGAATGAAGATTTGTATTTATTTGAAAAACAGGGGAGAGAGTACCGGGTTACGAATAAAGAGGCTGAGCAAGTAAGGAATCAACTTGTTTCTATGCGAGTCAACGGTGGGTTTCCGTATATTGTTGTTGAAAATGGTGATTACTCTCGAAATGGCGAACTTTATTTAGTGCATAATTATGAATCGACAGAACTAGATCTTCATTATTTAGAAAATGTTCTCCCATATATTTATAAATTATGGGGGCGGATTGTCCATATGGAAACGTATGTGGATAAAAGACAGGTAATCTATTCGTATGGAGGCAATAAAGTAACACGTCGCTATGCTTGAGAGTTGTAATGGATAGATTGACAGTACCAGGTAGATTCTAACACTTTACCTTGAATTAAATTTACGCATAAAAGCCCTTCTAAAAAGGGTTTTTTATGTTTTAGTTGAATTATTGTAACAGGAGGCAATACGATTTCCACGAAAGTACGCTAGCATTAAATGTATAGGAATGTAAGTAAATTGGGGTTTATGGGATTGTGTAGGATCAAAAATTAAAGGGAGGAATAGTTATGGAAAAGTATTTGAACTATATAGATGGCGAATGGTGTGAATCAGCTTCAGGCAAATTTGTACAGGTTATTAATCCTGCAAACGGAGAAGTACTTGGGGAAGTTACACAATCAACTGAAGAAGATGTAAATCGTGCAGTTCAAGCAGCAAAAAAGGCTCAAAAAGAATGGCGCCTTGTCCCAGCTCCCGAACGTGCGGAAGTTTTATACGAAGTTGCATTTTTATTGAAACAGCGTAAGGAAGAAATTGCGCAAGTACTAACGAGTGAAATGGGTAAAGTTATTGACGAAGCTAGGGGAGAAGTTCAAGAAGCTATTGATATGGCATTTTATATGGCTGGCGAAGGGCGGCGTCTCTTTGGCGATACCGTACCGTCAGAGCTTCGCAATAAATTTGCAATGAGTGTCCGAGTGCCGGTGGGCGTTGCAGGGTTAATCACGCCGTGGAACTTTCCCATTGCAATTGCATCATGGAAGTCACTCCCAGCACTTGTAACAGGAAATGCTGTTGTTTGGAAGCCGTCAACTGAAACACCAATGGTTGCCTATGAATTCACGAAAATCTATGAAGAAGCTGGACTTCCGAAAGGCTTGCTTAATCTTGTCAACGGTCCAGGAAGTACAGTAGGAACCGCGATGGTTGAACATCCGGATATTGATATCATTTCATTTACAGGCTCGAATGAAGTGGGGAGTACCATTAACGCTCGGGCTGGCGAACTTTTAAAAAGAACTTCACTCGAAATGGGTGGAAAAAATGCGGTCACAATCTTGGCGGATGCCGACCTAGATCTAGCTGTGGACAGTATTTTATGGGGGGCATTTGGTACAACTGGGCAAAGATGTACTGCAACAAGCCGTATTATTGTTCATGAAGACGTTAAAAATGAACTCGAGAAAAAGCTAGTCAGTAGGATTGGGGAGTTATCACTTGGTGATGGCGCGGATGAGTCTGTTAAAGTGGGGCCCGTTATCAATCGGGCGGCCCTTGAAAAGATTCATGAGTATGTAAAAGTCGGTCAAGATGAAGGTGCAAAGCTTCTGACAGGTGGAAGTATTGTAACGGAAAATGGGTTGGATAAAGGTAATTATTATGCACCGACAATATTTACAGATGTGACGCCAGAAATGAGAATCGCTCAAGAAGAAATATTCGGACCGGTACTCTCAATTATATCTGTAGGAAGTATAGAAGAAGCAATTGAAGTGAATAACAGTGTGAAATTTGGATTATCGAGTTCAATATTTACGGAAAATGTCAATCTGGCTTTTCAAGCAATGCGAGATTTAGACACAGGAATTGTCTACGTGAATGCAGGTACAACAGGTGCAGAAATCCACTTGCCATTCGGAGGAACAAAAGGAACAGGGAATGGGCATAGAGATTCTGGAGTGGCGGCACTTGATGTATACACAGAATGGAAATCGATTTATATAGATTACAGTGGTAAGTTGCAACGAGCACAAATTGACAACCAATAAAAAACTTCCCACCTTTATATCTAAGGGTGGGAAGTTTTTTTGCAGTCAGATTTCTTAGTTTACAACATACGTCGCCAAGCCCGTAGCATTTGTATAAAGAGCTGCATGCGTTCGGTCAGCCAAATCTAGTTTGGATAAAACTTGACTAACGTGTTTTTTTACAGTGTATTCGGTAATAAATAATGACTGAGAAATTTCTTTATTGGAAAGTCCCATACCCAATACAGTTAATACTTCTTTTTCTTTAGGTGTTAAGTTTTTAATTTGCTGTTCATCCATTGAGGAATCTTCAGACCGAAGGAATAAATCAACCACACCGGGATCGTAATATTTTCTGCCTCTTTTAATAATGTTAAGTGCGTGAAGTAGTTCTTCGGGAAACGCCTCTTTTAATAAATAGCCATCCACCCCGATTTTCTTTGCACGGTTAAAGTCTTCCTCATCTGTTGAAGAGGTAAGAACAACAAACTTGGATGAAACCCCTTGCTGTATGGCTTCTTCTATTACATCAAGACCAGAGTCTACCCCCAGTCGAAGATCAACAATTGCTAAATCCGGTTGAACAGCTTTGAATAGTTGAAGAGCTTCCTTCATATTTGTCGCCTCACCTAGAACTTCAAATGTCTTGTCTAAAGAAAGTATTGAATGTAATCCTTTTCTTACTAAAGGATGATCGTCAATAATGACAACTTTCATTATATAGCCACCTCCTGCTTTATTTGTATTTCGCTAACGGGAATTTCAACACTAACTTTAGTACCTAGACTCGATGCACCGTCAATTGAAAATGTTCCGTTGTATGAAGAAATAATTCTTTTTATATTATAAAGTCCCAACCCTTTTTCAATCTTAGTTTGATCTAGGGTATCGTCGATGCCAACACCATCATCTTGAATAATAAGTGTGGTTTTCTTATCTACTAGTAGAAGTGTTAACTCAATTTCACTGCAATTTCCATGCCGGACTGAATTCCCACACGCTTCGCATATAATGCGGTAAAGTGCACTTTTCAAATCATTTGATAGTAGATTTTCATCGCCCGTTATTTGATAGTTTATCCGAATATCATTCAACCGCGCATAATCATGTAAATATGATTTTAGATGGACAAGAAAAGGTTGTTCTTCATTTTTAATGGAGCTGAGTCGGTAGATTGCCTTACGCAGTTCTTTAATGGTTGTATTTGCTGACTCGGAAAGAAATTTGTATTCATTGTCTAGCTCTCTTTCTGAAAGTGCAGGTCCTTTAACTTTTAAGTTATGCAAAGAGTAAACAATACCGAATAACCTTTGGGAGACGCTGTCATGTATTTCATTCGCGATGCGATTCTGTTCCTCAATCACTTGCATTTGTCCCGTCATTTGGTTCATGTGTATTCCTTCTAACATAATTTCACTAAGCTCAGCAAGAAATTCAAAAGTACGTTTTACTAAGAAGGATTTTTCATTCTCGTTATGTTGAGAGATTTGAAATCCTAATACTCCAATATTTTTGGAAGTTCGAATTATTTTCAACCAATACCGTTCATTTTTTATAGTACCGATAAAAGGTTCCTTTATATCACGGAAGTTATCCCATACATTCATTAAATCTGTTTCCAAATGGCTGTTATTCGTCAAATTCTCAAGATAACTAGTTTGATCATTCGTAGCAGATAGCCAAAAAAATGCCGAGTCAGTTTGTGCACATTTCTGTAATGCTGCGGTAATTTTTTGAATTAACTTATTTGGGCTCTTCATAGAAGAATAGCTATCCATTAAGTAATAAAGAGACATAATATGCTCCAATGTTTCTTCATACTTCATATTGGAATCAGTAAGCTTTTCATTCACAATCAGCAGCTTTTCTTTTTGTTCCATCAATAAGGATGATTGTAAGGCTACTTCTTTTGTAAACCTGGAGAATAACCAGACAAGTAGAGTAGTTAGCATACACACCAAGTAAAAATAAGATTTATCTTTCAATAAATCCGCAATTTCATAGTGAAATAATTGGTTGGCAATACTAGTAGCGCTCCCAAAATAGAAAGTTAACACCCCGAAACTGAAGAAGGGTGTTAGAAATATCGCCGCTACAAGCACTGGATTTAGCGCGTACCATATAAACGGACTTGAAATACCGCCTGTTGGTATGAGAAGTAATATTAAACCTGTTGTTTCAATTAGAATAATAGCTTTCAAGAATTGTTTGTTTTCAACATGCTTTTTTTGTAAATCAGTTACAATCCAAGCGGCAATGGAAAGTGAAGCAACGACCCCAGTTTTAAAAAGTAAAGGTAATTGAGGTCCTAATAAATAAAAGAAAAGGGAGGTTAGTGCTAGTGACAAGGTTCTATATAAAAGTAGTATACTCATTTTACTAGAGGTGTTCAGTAAACGATTTATTGGGTTAACTGTTTGCATATGCTTCGTCATTCAATCACCTCCTACTATTAGTCATAATAAAAGCCTGACCAGGTCTGGATAATTTATCCAAAGTTAGTCAGGCCGGTTGCACCAGTTACTCCACACATCCAAGGTGCCCATATAAAGGATGTGTATCATCGTTTCCATGTTAGCGTATTCAGTTGTACCTAAGATTATACCTACTATAAGCCGATTTCTTTGTCAGATAGTGCGGATGTGTAGGTTCTATTTTTGTCTATTTAAAGGATATGTTATCAAATCGCATGAATAGTTAATTAGTTGCTAATTATTTAAGGGGCTGCATAAAGTGGTAAGAAGGAGAAAATTTGAAAATCTAAATAGAAAAGACCAACCTTGAAGTAAATCTCAAGGCTGGTCTGCATATGTGCTTTAGTAACTATCCACCAAATCACCCTTTACCGCAACTCGGTCCGCGCCGGATACTGTACAAGTGATCAAGGTGATTTCATCTTTATTCGCCGTATCGTTTAATACTTCAATATAGGTTGGTTCAACGACTTCCGAACTTTTTATCTCATAAACATAGGTTTTCCCATCAGCGTGTAGGTAAACCATCTCACCCACAGGTACTTTAGCTAGGTTACTAAAGTGACGACCGTCTCGGAAGCCACGATGTCCAGCGATTGTGAAGTTGCCGACACCGGGTGTTTGGTCAGTTTTAATTTGGGTGAGAGCAACACTTAAATTATAGTCAGTTGTTTTGTTTAATATATATTGTTTTAAATCGATAAAAGGTATTTCTAATTCCATTACATCTTTAATTTCATCTTCGGTAAATGGTAAATTTTCGATCGTCGATAAATCGATGGGTTCAGCGACACTGCTTTCATCACTATCATCATTCACAGTAGATTCATCGGTTGAAATTAGGGAAAGTGCTTCTTCCAATGCATTCAAATCCTTGCTTTGGTTCCACTCTTGATAGAAGGGTATAGAAATCAGAACTACACCAGCCAATAAAAACAAGATGCCTAGAATTGTCTTAGTTTTTCTCATGATTATCTATCCTTTCTGTTACAATTATTTCTGAAAAAGATAAACCCCTTGTAAACTAATTATAGCTTACAAGGGGTGATTTCGAAAGATTTTTTAAGAAAAACGTATCCCTTTTCTCCGAGGGAGTAATAGCATTCCACCGGCAACTAAGAGTAAGAATCCTAGTGTAAGAAGGAATAACATTTTCTCTTCACCTGTTTGTGGTAGCTTGTCACCATCGTCACCTAGTTGGCCACTGTTACCAGGCTTGTTAGGTTGTTCTGGTTTTGAACCATCATTGTTACCTGGTTTATTGCCGCCATCTCCAAGTTCGCCGCCGTTTGGATCTTCAGGGTTTGGTTTACCTGGTTCGCTTGGCTTTGTTGGAATCTCAGGATCTATCGGCTCAGTTGGTTCTTCAGCGTTGATTACAGGTGTAATGATTGCAGTACAAGTATCTGATACTGTAATCTCTCCAGCTTTCTCGCCATTTACATAGACAATGTAATTGCCTTCTGGAATAGATTGAGGGAATGTAACTTTCCCAATACTATCTGTTTTACCTGTTACAACTGTGTTACCACTTGCATCTTTAATTTCAATGTTTGCATTTGGTGTATCACCAACTGTAAGTTTAAAGTCTTCACATGCTTGAAGCACAAGGTCGATTGTCGCTTGACACTTGCTTTCATCATACGTCACAGTAATTGTGCCGACGTTGTTGCCATCTTTGTCATATGCCGAGTAAGAACCTATTTCAAGGTCCTTTTTTGCAAAGACAATTTTACCATTTACATCTGTAGTGCCAGTCGCTGCAGTTTTACCTGAAGCGTCTTTAAGTGTTAATGAAGTTCCTGCTTTCACTACTTTACCTGATTCCTTCACAGTGATTGTGAAAGTTTCACATGATTTCACAAGTAAATCAATCGCAACTTGACACTTATCTTCGTCATACGACACAACGATTGTGCCGACCTCTTTACCATCTTTGTCATACGCTGTGTATGAACCTTCTGGTAAATCTACTTTGTCAATTACAATTTTACCATTTGCATCTGTTTTGCCTTTTACTTCTGTTGTACCTGACTTTAACGTAAGTTCAACGTTTGGACTTACTGTTGTGCCTTGTTGATTTATTGTGATAGTGAATTCTTCACATGTCGGTGTTACAGGTGGTACTGGTCTTGGCTTAACTTCGGCAAAACATTCAGTTGTTACTGTAAATGTATCAATTAGTTTTTTAGAACCTTTATCATTTACTTCATATACATTATATATGCCTGGTTTGAACACGTTATTGAATGTAACTTTACCATCTAGACCTGTTATATATGGGCCGTCAGTGGAGTCTACAACAATATCACCATTTCCGTCTTGTACCGAAACCACAACACCTTCTCGTGGCTTATTACTTCTGTCATTTACTGCTAGTTCAAATGTTGGACAAGTTCCTGCGTTAGGTACATTTGTTTGGACAATCGCTTTACAGTTGTCATTTAAGTAAGTTACTTCAACGTCTCCTAGGAACAATTTATCTTCATATACTTTATATGTGCCTGGTTTTGTTGTAGTTGGTAGTGTAATTTCTCCAAGTTCATTTGTTGTTGCTGTAATTATTACTAAATTACCGTCTTTATTAAGCACTTCTATATTTACTTCCACTTTAGGACGTGGGTTACCATCTCCATCGTTTACAGTAATTGTATATAGTTCACAGAATGGCGCTGGTTGAACTTGGGCTTCACAATCAATATTTGTTGCGAAGGAACCAATGTATTTACCGTTTTTATCATATACATCGTATTCACCTGCTGATAGGTTGGAAATATCCAACTTTCCAGTAATATCTGTTTGAATTTTGTCTGCTATTACTTTAGTATCGTCATTTTTATCCTTAACTGTTACTACAGTGGAAGCAGTTAGGTTTTTTCCATCTGTATTTTTTATTGTTAATTCAAAAGTCGGACACGTTGGTGCTTGTATTACTGTGGCTTCACATGGAGTATTCTTATATGTGATAGTCACTTCACCAAGGTACTGTTTGTTTTCGTAAACAGTGTAAACACCTGGTTTAGTTGTAGCTGTTGATAGTTTTATTGTCCCGTCGGTCGCATCAGTTGTTTTAACAATAACTGGTGCTGTGTTGTCTGTTTTATGTGTTAACTTTACTGTTACACCTTTACGTAAATTATTATTTTTGTCTTCAATAGTGATTGTGAAAAGTTCACATGTAGGTGTTGGTTGTACTGTTACTTTACAGTTGCTGTCGTATTTAACTGTTACTTCTTTTAAAGGACCTTCCGAATCGTGGGATACTTCATACTTACCTGCTGGAAAGTTCGTAGGCAATTGAACTTCACCACTAGAATTTGGAGTTATTTTTGTTTCTTTACCGTTTCGATCTATTAAAGTTACTTTCCCTGACGTAATGAGTTCTCCGTCAACATCTTTAACTGTGATTGTAAATGTATCACAACTTCCCGCTTGTAGAGGTGTTGTATTGACAAGTACAGTGACTAAGTCTGGCTTCTTATCTAACGTTGTGTTTTCGTCCAAAGTGAATTCGAAGTCAGTCATTTTAGTATAGTCCGTTGGTGCAGCAACTTCACGAATTAGGTATTTATTATACGGAACATTTTCAAATGTAATTTCTCCATTTTCATCTGTCGTAGCTGTTTTAATAATATATTCATTGTTAGTTGTCTTTTTCACCAATTGGAACTCGACACCTGGTAGTTTTACATCTTTTACTTCACCTGTATCCGAGTCAATTCCCATTTTTTTAAATTTCGCGCTACCGCGTGTTGAAGTAAAGTTCGAATCTGAACTGCTGAAACTAAATTTACTTTCCAACTTATCCTCTTTTTTTTGATTTTCTTTGGTTTCACCACTGTAGTGTAGTGTAGCAGTATTTACCAAATCGCCATTCAATGTTCCAAATCCAATCGTTTCGTACTTCACTTGATACCCCCTATTCTCTAAACTAGGGAACGTTAACGTAAAGCCTCCATGTGTATCGAAAGTTAATGGAATATTAAGTTGTGCTGGTGTTTGCCAATCGCTGTTATTTGATATTCCAGTAGTAGTAACTTTATATGTTGCAATTTTAATGCTCTCTTCTAGCAACCATAAATTATCACCTGGCAAGTCAGTTAACTCGACATTTTCACCTAAATTTGAATGTGATTTATTCACATCTAATGTCCAAGTAATTTTTTCTGTTGAGCTATTTTGATTTGGTTTTCTCTTCGTGATTAAGCTATTAGCTACATCTTTCTCAAGTGTTACTTTTGCAGGTATAAGCGTAAAGGTATGATCACTTAACGTCTTAAATGTAGCACTATTTGTGTAAACATTACCCGAGTCTGTTGGTGTTGAAGAGTCGATACCTAAAATAGCATCGTCATCAACTGTTTTGTAGCGTACTACATATGCTTGATTGTTAGGAGGTGAATCTAAATTAGATTCAAAAGTTAACGTAAAACCTCTATCGGTTTCAGCTGAAATACTATAGTTACTTGTATCAATTGGAGTAGTTCCAATCGTACCAGCTGTATCGTCACTTCCAGAAAGTGTCAAGGGGAATACATCAATTGTACTACCTGGAATGAATTTGTGTCCTTCACCAACTGTATCAACTAATATTGCACCTTGAATATCCTTTTTATTAATATTTACTTTTACATCCCATGTGAATTCTTGTGTAGAATAATCGAATTTACCAGATTTGCTACCGTTATTTACTGTTGTAGTTCCAGGAATATATTCCGCAGTAGCTGTTTTATTATACGTAAAACCACCACTAACCCATTCCGTATTAGCCGTATTTCCGTAACCCTGGGTTGCTACTTGACCATCGTTTTCAATCGCGAATGATGTTGTGTAAGTAACTGTCGTATAACCCCCAGCTGCTACATCAATACCTGTAATAGTGAAACCTTTTGTCGGATCATTACCTATTAAACTATAATTCGCATTATTTCCATTAAGTTTAACGCTATCCTCTATTAACGTATGCACACCATTAACAGCACCTTTTACAAAGGTATCGGTTAGCGTAAGGTTTGAAATCGCTATAGCTGAATTATCCGATATAATTTTGATTGTCCAAGTAATCGTTTTGTTATCCACATCAATGGTGCGACTTTTTGTTAATAAATTTTCCGATAATCCATATTTGCCAGTCTTAGAAATATTATTACCATTTGTTACTGTATTAGTTAATGTTTTACCATCAATATCTATTTTTTCAATAAAGTCTTTCGCAATAAATTTAGATTGATACGTAATTGTATATGCGTCTGAAATAGAGGTGTCGAACGTAATAGTGAATGACTTACCGGTTACAGTGTTAGGATTGACAGTAAATCCGCTAAGCAATTCGCCACTACTAGGCACAGTTGTTGCTATATTTCCAGCAGAATCGTTCATTTTATATACTTTGATTGTACTAAAATCAATCTCGTGCGGTCCTGAAATTGTATCTGAAAGCTTGGCTTGGTCTTTTGGAATGTTTAATAAATTGTGGTTATAATCAATACGCCAGTTCTTTGTATAGTTGTTGCCTGTTGCATTATGTTTTTCTAGCGCTTTTCCGTACGTAATTTTGTGTTGGGCATTGCTAGAAGTTTCTTTTGGCTGTCCATCATTAAATAATGTAACCGTATTGTTAAAACTCTTTTCACCATCACGATCTACGAAAGCTAAGTTTACTTCTGATTTGTACGTAATTTTATAAGCAAATTTGCCAGTTAATACCGCATCAATAGCTGCCCAACTTCCATTAGTAACTACTTGTTCACCTGTACTAGTTAATACACCGTCCAAATCAACTGTGTATCGGTAAACATTAACGGAACCATCAACAACTGCGTGTCCACCTGTCGCATTATCTCTTAGCTTTGCGTCAGTAAGTTGTTTTCCAGCTTCATTCACCCAGACTTCCCATTCCATTATGTGGTTACCACTAACTTCGGCAGTCGGTGTCCCTATTTTCTTTTTATTTACTTTTACATTGCTTGTAGTAGGTTTAAATGTGAATTTCACTTTAATTTTTTCCGTTCCACCTCCAGCAGCCGGAATTTCTAGATCTTGTTCGATGTCTTTTTCAGTTAATGTGAAGCCAGATTTAAAATTAATTGTTAAAGTTTCTGGTTGTGAGCTAGCGGATTTTGGCTCCATTCCGCTTAATTTTACTGTTACCTTATTACCTATAGTACTATAAGTGTAAGTAATACCGTTTACCGTTTTTCCACCTTCGAATTTCCAATCAAAATCAATCAATGAATTCGGTAATTGGAACTCAAACCAACTTTCGTCTCCCCATGCTTCACCAAGGTTATTTTCCATTGGAACAGAGAATGCTACTTTGAAATCTGCTGTCGCATCTTGTTCTAACTCTTGTGAGAAATCCCCCCCAACAACTTGCTGACCGTCAATCGTCATAATAAAGCTCTCAAGTATTGCTGGTATTTTTTCAGCATCTTTGCCGTCTTCGGCTGGATTAAGTAACATAGTACTAAAGGAGGGGACTGGTTCGCCAGACTCAACTTCTTCAATCCCGTCCTTCGTAGAAACTTCTTCATTTTCATTTTCATTTTCAGCAGAGTTATTCCCTGAAATCTCTACTTCTTTTTCATTAGGTTCTTCTTGTTCTACTATAGGCAAGCTTGTATCTTCAAATTCAGGTTCTTTTCCCTCAAAATCTGCATCTCCTGTTTCAGAGTTTTCATTACTGGTAGTTTCTTCTTCCAGTTCTGTAAAATCTGTATTCGCACTAGCCACCCCAATAGGTCCCAATATCGTTTGCCCAATGATGAGTAACGCGAGCATAAATACGTTTAGTTTCTTCATAATTTCCTCCACTTCCAGTTGAAGTTAATCAACTATGTAATCCGTGACTATGTGTTGGTCGACAATTTCTTTCGTAAGTAGCTGACACATACTCCTCCTTGTTGGTAAGTCTTTTGATTTTATTTATATAAAAATATATAAATAGCTAGATTCATAAGTGCATGAAGTTAAAATTGATTTACACTCACAAATACTTCAATATACAAAAATATTAAAGAATGGAACTATACAAAATCTGTACATATTTGGAATATTGTTAAATATTCTAAGTTTTTCTGCCCGGTATATTCGACAGGATTGGAATATATTGAGATAATTAGAGAATAGATATCCTTAAGGGAGGCGCAGGCATGAAAGTTATATTAGTAGACGATGAGTCCTTGGCGCTTATGTATTTGGAGGGTTTGATAAAGAAGATTCAAAATGTGGAAGTTGTAGGTACATACGTAAATCCACAAGAAGCGTTGGTACAAATACTCGAACATAAGCCAAATGTAGTTTTTTTGGATATAGAGATGCCTGAGCTTAATGGAATTGAGCTGGCTGAGCGCATTCAGGAGA
Source organism: Sporosarcina sp. CAU 1771 (assembly GCF_054482775.1). Classification (NCBI taxonomy): domain Bacteria; kingdom Bacillati; phylum Bacillota; class Bacilli; order Caryophanales; family Caryophanaceae; genus Sporosarcina; species Sporosarcina sp. CAU 1771. Next base: position 31,527 of record NZ_JBTLRN010000013.1, read on the forward strand.
AAAATTCAGAAATACATATTGTTTTTGTAACTGCTTATAATGACTATGCGGTTAAGGCTTTTGAGTTAAATGCAGTGGATTATGTAGTAAAACCAATTCAGAAGGAACGACTTCAACAAACTTTGGAACGGATTCCGCTTAATCTTAATAAAGGTAAGATCAGAAAAAATGACTATGAGATTGTGTGTGCTTTTCAGTCGATATCGTTTGCTACTTATGGGGATGTCCTCAAGGAAGTTGATGTGAAGTGGAGAACGTCTAAAGTACGGGGAGTATTTGCATTCTTACTCCAACATCGCGGTACGCATATTCGAAAAGACACGTTATTAGAGTTGTTTTGGCCAGATGCTGAATGGGAAAAGGGAAATATGCAGCTGTATAGTACGATTTATCAAATTCGAAAAACAATTACTTCTGTTGATTTTGAAATTGTCATTACTAATCATGAAAATGGGTATCGCCTTGATTTGAATGGGGTAAAGTTTGACGTTGACGAGTGGGAAAATGGTTTAAAAGCATCTTCAGATGTCAACAGTGAGACATTTCAAGAACACCATCGACTATTGAAATTATACAGAGGTGATTATTTAGCAGGAGAAGATTACATTTGGGCAGAAAGTGAACGTGAACGTCTGCGAATTTTATGGTTGCAGCACTGTTATAAAGTAGCGGATTATTTAACGGAAGAAAGGCAGTTCACTGAAGCGATATCTCTTTATTTACAAGTACAAATTGCACAACCTTATTTGGACAAAAGCTATTTCAAGTTGATGAAACTGTACAGTAAGATGGGGGATATTCGTGCAGTTGAGCACCAATTTGCAGAATTAACCAAAATGCTTCATGATGAGTACGATACAGTTCCAAGACAAGAAATTGTTGAGTGGTATGAGCAGACAAAACAACGTATATAAAAAGTAGAGTGGCTTTCCATCGAAGGAAGACCACTCTATTTTTTTTAGTTTGGAATTGTAAAGGTAACTGTTGTTCCGACATCAAGTAAGCTATTTATTTGAAGTCCTTTGCAATAAAGTTGTTTTAGGCGTAGGTCTGTGTTAATTAAGCCAATTCCTCTTGCATGATCTGGCTCGGTAGAAAAGATACTATTCACCTTTTCGTTTGTCATGCCAACACCATCATCACTAATCGAAACTTTCACATGGTTTTCCATTTGGTGAATTTGAATGGTTACTGTACCTCCAATAATTTTCTTCAAGACGCCATGATTTACGGCATTTTCCACGAGAGTTTGAATAGATAAAGGAGGAATTTTGATATCTTCAACTTCACCTATATCCCATTTTATATTTAACCGATCTTCGAATCTTTCCTTTTCTATATACAAATAGGCTTCAACTAATTCAAGCTCATGTGTCAGCGAAACAACACGTTCAACATTTTTTGAATCAAAGCTTTTTCGTAAGTAATTTCCGAATTGATCCAATAGTCGAGACATCCGAGGAGTGTCTATCTCACTCAATGAAATAATTGAGTTAAACGTATTAAATATAAAGTGCGGTCTAATTTGTGCTTGAAGCCAGGCAGCTTCCATGACTAAACGTTTATTGATGGAAGCCTTTAGATTGGTAAGTGCATGGACGCGAACATTTAACTCTAATGCGTCAACTGGCTTGGCTATGTAATCATTTGCCCCAGCTAAAAATCCTGTATAAATATCATCTGGACTACTTCTTGCTGTTAATAATAAAATAGGTAATTCAGATAAGGAATAAATTTTACGGATTGAACGGGTTAATTCATATCCTGACATGTTCGGCATCATGACATCTGAAATTATTAGATCCCACTCTTTGGATTCAAGACGTTGCAACGCTTGTTTTCCACTGGTTACAGTCTCAACCTCATAGTGTTGTGGTGAAAGAATGTTCATTAATATTTTCAAATTGACCGAATCATCATCAACCGCTAATACTTTTGGCTTGTACATAATGGGCTTTTCTTCAGTAAATGTTTGAATCAATGCCCCTGTTTCTAATGGACTCATAGCAAAAGGAAGAACAACCGTGTTTACTTGCAAAGTAGGCGCTTCAAGTACTGAAGATGAATTTTCAGCAAGAGGTAAAGTAAACGTAAATACAGAACCTTCTCCTAGAGAAGATTGAACATTTAAAGTCCCTCCATGCAATTCTACTAGTTGTTTACAAATACTTAGCCCAAGTCCTATTCCGCTGCCTTTTGCAGTTATGGTAGAATCCTCTTGTTCATATGGATCGAAGATGGTTTGCATTGCATCTTCTGAAAGCCCAATACCTGTATCTGAAATATGAATATGGGCCATATTGTTTTTCACATTGGCATCAATAGTGATAACACCTTCGTCGGTAAACTTTACCGCATTATGAAGAAGATTGAACAGAATTTGAATGAGTCTATTTTTATCCGCTGTTACACTTGGAAATTTCCTTGGGATATGGACTTCCATTTGAATGTTTTTATTTTCAATAAAAACTTTGAGCATATCGACAACGCCCGCGGAGACAGATTGTATGTCAAGCTGCTCTTTTTGTAGATGAATCCTATGTTCTTTCAAACGGGTAATATCCAGTAAATCTTCCAATGTTCGTGACATATGATGTCCAATTGTTAAAAGTAGCTTTAGGTCATTTTTAGTTTGCTCGTTCAAATGATCATTATTATTGCGTAGGGTTGAATGTGCAATATTTATGATGCCATGTAGAGGATTACGTAATTCATGGGACGTGTTAGCTAAAAAATCGTCTTTTTGTTTAATCTCCCTTTGTAGCTGTTCAGCAAGTTTTATGTTTTGATCATTCGTATGAAAGAATCTTTTGAATAAAAATAGTGAAAAGGTTAGTAGAGCGACAATGATATCGAAGGGGTAATAAGGTAATTCTGTTGAACTAGCCATTTTAAAAATAGCCCATACAAAGCTAGAAGTAGTGCTTGCAGCCGTTAGTATTAAAAAAAAATGATCCTCATGTCCTTTTTTTACGGTTTTCCACATCAGAATAGCTATGGTAATAAAAGTTAAGATAACAAGGTTAAAGCTTAACTTTCCAGTTATTGAGATGTACTGCATTGGAACTACAATTAATAGGATTCCCGTTGCCAAATGAGTATAGTTTAGGAGTTTTAAAAACCGATGATTTTTGAACTCGCTAAAAAACGATTTGATAAACAACAAAGCAAATGCGGCTATGCTTAGATATGATAAATAGATAATTTTTATTGACCATGAATAGTCGAGTGATAACCACATCAATAACAATTTATCATCATCGATGGCTGTCCCGATAGCAGCGGAAAATAAAGCTAATGAAAAGTATAGATACTCAAAATTACGACTTCGGAGTAAAAATAAAATAAGACTATAAACAGCATGCAGAACTAACATTACTATTATTAACAATTGAGAGGCAATTGAGATATTGTTAAACTTGTCAATCATTTTAGCGTCACCAAATCTGATTGATTGAAGGATTTCTGTTTCTTCTTTTGGACTAGGATGTATGAATTGAATAAGTACTTCCACTTCATTATCTTCATTGGCAGAAAAGCTAGCTGCACGGGGAAGAGGTGCTGAAATCACCAGTGAATTCGAAGTAGATGAGTTATCGATTACTAATTCATTGTTGATGAATAATTTATTAGCTTTTGTATTGCGTGGAAGTTGCAATTTAAATCTATTTGCCGTTTGGCTTTCTGACAGCAATATACGTAAACGATACGTACCGAACTGTTTCGAATTATTGGTTTGATCTCCAAGTAAAGATCCCTTTTTACCTGGAACGGTTACAATGTACTTTTCAGTATCTAATTGAAGGTTATTTAAATCTTCAGGTGTCAGTAGTGTGTTTAAGTAAAAATCCCATTCTCCGTCAAGTGGGATTAACTTATCCTTATCCCAGTTACGAAGATCTAACACACCCTCATCCGCGACAATTTTATTAGGATGCAATGTAAAGGAAAGTACCCAAGGAATCCGAATGCATGTCAGTACAATTAAAAACAAACTTAATATTAGAACATTCTTTTTAATGGTCATCTTGTGGAATCATCCCTTTGCAATGAGTATAATTTCGATTAATTCACTAAATAATAGCATACCAATTTTAAAGACAGCAGTCACTCTAGTAAAAAAGTATTGGGACGATAAAAAGAAATGTGTATTATATCGAATTACCACTAAATACATAGTTACAAGTTGATAATATTATGCTAAACTAAGAAAAAGTGAGTAGATAGAATTATCTGTTTTCTGGATTGTGGGGTCATGGCTATGGAGAATTCACGAAAAAAGGTGATTGTTAAGCTAATTCTTTTAGCGGGGGCCTGTTTGTTGCTGCTTGTAGGATACAAGAAGGAATACAATGTGAAATATGTGGGAAGTAACGAAATCTTAAGTGTAGCACACCGCGGAGCATCAGGATTTGCTCCTGAAAATACGGCAGCTGCTTTTCGAAAGGCCATAGAATTAGGCGCAGATTTTCTAGAATTTGATGTGCAGATGTCAAAAGATGGTGAGCTAATCATTATTCATGATGATAAGGTAGATCGTACTACAAATGGGTCTGGTTTAGTAAGCGTTTTCACTCTAGAAGAATTAAAACAACTGGATGCAGGTGGAGGCTATCATGAGGACTTCTCAGGAGAGCAACTAATTACTCTACAGGAACTGATGGAGGAGTTTCATGGTCATGTGGGATTATTACTCGAAATAAAAAAGCCGTCCATGAATATAGGGATTGAAGAAAAAGTAGCAGAAGTATTACGTCAATACAGTGATTTAAGTAATGTTATCGTCCAATCGTTTGATGCAGAGTCTATGAGAAAAATGAACAAGCTCTTGCCGGAAATAGAAATTGCTGTACTTATGAAAACATCAGGATTTTCACCTTCATCAAGAAAAATTCAAGAGCTGTCGACATTTGCCACATATATTAATTTTAATGTTGGGTATGTCAGTAAGCGGACCGTAAAGGATGTACATAGGTATGGTGGTAAAGTATTTGTCTGGGCAATTAAAGACGACACATCTGTAAACAAAGCGATACAATACGGTGTGGATGGTATGATTTCAGATTTCTCTCAGTGGCCTTCTCAAGAACAATTATTTGCAACAAATGAATAAAAAATCCAGTACATGAGGATGTACTGGATTTTTATATTACTTCTTTTTAATATGACGTGTTTCTTTTTGAATTAGTTCTTGGGCTTCACTTTTAATTTTGTCTAATTGGATTTCAGCTTTTTTCGCCGCATTATCAGCTACTTTAGCCCAATCCGTTTCTTTTCCTAACTCCACACTTGCTTTATCTGAATAACTTTTCCCACTCATATGCATGCCTCCGTCTATTTAATTGTTCATATAAATAGTAGCTTGCCCAACTAAAAGACGGTTTATACATAAGCTCTGTTAAATAATAATTTTGATAAAGCTTATTATACAATAGTGCTCGAGTTAGCGTATCTAGCACGTTGATTTCCGTTTCAGAACCGAAGTGCGGAAAGATAAAGTTCAATCTTTCCCTGACGCGTTCCGGAGGGCAGGCGGTGGACCAACCCGTTCGCTTCGCTCTCGTTGGTTGTTACACCTGACCCGCTGTCCTCCCGGAGTCGCCGTCTTCCACTTCAATCAACTGGGAAGTGTACAAAGTTCTCATGTCTCACTCCACCCACGCCACTAACCTTGAATCTAAACAATCCAGCGCAGAAGCGACAAGTGTGAGCCGAAGTAGTAAGACCGACAGTGAACTTTCTGACGGGCTTACTGCGGGAGGCCATCACCAAGCGACGAAGCGATATTTTCACGCCTTCCACTCCACTCGACAAGGAATGTACAAATACTTTATCAACTATCAAGAGAGTTATTTAACATAGCCTATACATAAGGAAAATAAAATTTAAGTGAAATGACTCATTTAAAAATCAATAATTAAAGATCAAAATAAGCATTGATAATCATTTGCATAGTTTCTTCCGTCATTTTTAAATGTTGTATGGATGAATCTTGAATTAGTATCTGTGTGTTCGAGTCATCAAATTCAAAAGAACGGGATAAATAGGCATAAAGTACACTAATCATGTCATTCAATCGTTCTTCTTCTGTGGTCAAGAGTCCCGGTTCTGCTGATTCAATAATTTCAAGTTGGTCAAAGCTGAGTGCATTTTTAATTAAGTCAAGCAGTTGATTATTCGTTGGAGGCTCTGGGTTAATGATGTTGTAAATGAGCCCCGGTTCTGCTTTCGTAGCTGCTAACGCTAAAATATCAGCAACATAATTGACTGGAACGAGATTAGACGTAGTTGCTTTCCCGCCAACGAGACGATAGATTCTGCCTGGATTGTCAGAACTTCTTAAGATGCGACGCTTAAAGACATCTAATGCACGCATAAACCCATAAAGTGTAAACTCTGAATCGGCTTCACCTGTTTCCGAATCTCCCACAATGATAGAAGGACGGAAAATGGATACATCCATCACGTCTGAATAAGAAAAAGCCAGATGTTCCGAATCGACTTTACTTTCCTCATATGGATTATGGATATTCGAATCCATTGGATAAAGCTCTTCAACGCCAGAGTCACGTTTTCCAACTGTATAAGCTGTACTTATATAGAAAAACTTCTTCGCTTGTAATAACTTCGCAAGTTCCAAAGCGTGTCTTGTACCTTCAAAATTAATCGAAAATAGTTCCTCTCGTAATTCCTCATCAAATTTCACGAGTGCTGCTAGATGATAAAAGAGGTCAACTTGTGCTGTTAACTCTTCAATTTCATTTGCATCTAGTCCACATAAAGGTTTTGTAATATCACCTTGAAGCAACCGAATTCGATCACCGTTTGGTAGTTCGGAAACAAGTCGTTCGCCTTTTTCAATGTCTCGGACAAGTACAAATAATGTATGGTCTGTTGTATCTAAGAGATTCTTTAGTAATTTCCCACCAAGAAAACCAGTGGATCCGGTTAAAAATATAGTCAATCTGTATCCCTCCGCAAATGGAATGGGGACAAGCCCCTTAATTTCCTCTTTCCGATTATCTCATACAAACTCCATAATGGGTAAAATAAACCTCAGATATTGTCGAAAAGGAGTCGGGATGATTAATAGCGCTCTTGAATAGCATGTGATAAAATAAAGCATAGTCGAATACGTATAGAAACGAGTGACAATAATGACAGTTGGAAATGAGATATTTTTACCGATATTACTTGGTTCGGATATGAATGCATATGGAATGGCAAGGTCATTTCATGAAGAGTACGGCATCAGGCCGTTGGTTCTTGGTCGCGCAATTGTGAGCGCCACGGGAAATAGTAAAATTCTAGAGTTTCGTGAGTTTCCAGATTTAAATGAAGAAAAGGTATTTTTACATACAGTAATGGGACTAACGGAAGAGTTTAAAGGAAGAAAACTATTGCTTCTTGCGTGTGGAGATGATTACGCAGAGTTAATTATTAATAATCGTCCACAGCTCGAACAACATTTTATAGTGCCTTATATTGACAAAGACCTGAAGGATAGACTTTTGTTAAAAGAAAACTTTTATAAAATATGTGATGAATATGGATTTCCTTATCCGAAAACAACCCTTTGTACATTTGAAAATAAGGAAAATCTTCAAATGGATTTTACCTACCCAATCATTATTAAGCCGTCAAATTCGGTAGCTTACTATAATTGTTCATTTCCAGGAAAAAAGAAAGTGTTTGTTGCGTCAGATGAGGCCGAGAAAACCGCGATTCTCGATGCTATTTATAAGTCTGCATACAAAGACAATTTAACAATCCAGGAATTTATTCCAGGGGACGACTCGTACATGCGAGTTTTGAATGCCTATGTAGGAAAAGATGGAAAAGTGAAGCTGATGTCACTTGGAAACCCGATTTTGGAGGAGCATACACCTGGGGCGATTGGGAACTATGCAGCAATTATTAATACCTTTGATGAGGCAATTATGGATAAAGTCCGTCACTTTTTAGAGGATATAGGCTACCGTGGTTTTGCGAATTTCGATATGAAATATGACGAGCGTGACGGAACATATAAATTATTTGAAATTAACTTAAGAAATGGGAGAAGCAGTTATTACGTTTCGGCAAGTGGGCATAATCTTATGAAGTACGTTACGGATGATTATGTATATGATAAGAAACTAGAATTGACGTATGCGAAGGACAAGCATCTTTGGATGGTTATTCCAAAAGGTGTGTTGAAGAAATACACACAAAATGAGAAGTTGAAACAAGAGGCAATGGAATTGATTGCCGAAGGAAAATGGACGAATTCTCTTTTCTATAAAAAAGATTTCAGTATGAAGCGTTGGATAAAGTTAATGTTGAATAATTTGAATTACTACCGAAAGTATAAAAAACATTTTAATAAAAAGGGTTTGTCTTAATTCATGAATAAAAAAACATTAGGTATTATCGGTGGAGTAGGTCCGCTTGCAACAATGTTTATAGGCGAGATGATTGTCAGGCATACCTATGCAGAAAAAGATCAAGATCATGTGAATATGGTTATTACAAATAATACTAAGATTCCTGATCGAACTGCTTTTATTTTAGGTGAAAGTCCAGATAATCCCGTTCCAGTAATAGTTTCTGATGCTAAGAGGTTAAAAGCTGCTGGGGCCGAATTAATTATTATTCCTTGTAATACAGCTCATTCCTTTTATAAGCAAATTCAGGCTGGTACGGATTTACCTGTAATTAATATGATTCATGAAACTACAACCCGAGTTAAGCAGCAAGGTGCAGAAAGGGTTGGAATACTTGCAACAACAGGTACGATTGAAACAGGGATTTATCAAGCGGCATGTATAAGTCAGGGTATGATGCCTATCGTTCCGGATGCACATATCCAGTCTGTAGTTATGTCGCTTATCTATGATGATGTGAAATCGGGAAATGCAGCAGACCCTGAAAAGTGGGCAATAATTAGTTCAGCAATGAAAGAAGCTGGATGTGATCAAGTGATTCTTGGTTGTACAGAGTTATCGATTGTCAGGCAAGAGCTGAAGCTAGATGGATATGTGGATTCACTTCTTGTTTTAGCAGAAACAGCAATTGAACAATGTGGATATACATTAAAGTGATATAGTGGGCATCTGGAACGGCAGTATACCCGTTGTGCAGATGTCTTTTTTATTCGTTAGATATGCAACGTATACTACAACGAATCGAAAGTAGGGATATAATTGTCTTTTTTAAATGAATTAGATGAAGTGTTTCAAAGGAAATGGAAGTTTGAACATGAGTTGCCTATTCAAACTCAAATGATACCTGAAATGTTAGCAGGGAAAGATGTTGTCGCAGAATCTCCAACAGGTACAGGAAAGACTCTTGCATATGTCTTACCGATATTGCAGATGGTTGATGGAAATAAAAAACAAACGCAAGCACTAATTGTGACACCTTCACAAGAGTTATCAATGCAAATTGTTAACGTGATTCGTGAGTGGATTGTCGGAACACCAATTACAGTTACACAATTGATTGGTGGAGCGAATATCAATCGTCAGCTGGACCAACTTAAAAAGAAGCCGACAATCGTTGTAGGAACGCCTGGTCGTCTTGCTGAACTTGTAAAAGTGAAAAAGTTAAAGATGAAAGACATTAAACATATTATTTTGGATGAAGGGGATCAGCTACTTGCAAGGGAGCATCGGTCAGGTGTGAAGAACTTAATCGATACGGCGCATCCAGAACGCCAAGTTGCAGTTGTGTCAGCAACAATTACACCTGAAATTGATGAAGTTGCAATTCAAGTAATGAACGACCCCCTTCGAATTCAGTTGTCGGCAGAAGATATACCGAATCAAGGAAAAGTAATTCATTCCTATGTGAAAACAGATATTCGTGATAAGACAGATTTATTACGTGGAATTTCGCATTTGAAGGGATTACGTGCGCTAGCTTTCATTAATAATGTTGACCAACTTCGAATGAGGGAAATGAAATTGACGTACAATAAATCACCGATTGTTGTACTTCATTCAGATATGAAAAAATTTGAACGACAAGAAGCGATTGAGAACTTTAGAAAAGGTGACGTTAAAGTTCTCATTGCAACCGATTTAGCTGCGCGCGGACTAGATATTCAAGGTTTGACTCATGTTATCCATGTGGATGTTCCTCATACAGTAGAGCAGTATTTACATCGATCAGGTAGAACGGGTCGAGCAGGGAATGACGGTGAGGTATTGACGTTTCTTTCTTATACAGAAGAACGAGATTATCGCAAACTGACAAAGGGTATAAAACCTGTACAGAAAATTTGGCAAGGTGGTAAGTTGATGGAGAAGCCGGCTACTTCACCAAAATCAAGAAATCCCAAAAAAAGATAATAGAAAAAGAAGCTACTTGCAGAATCTAGAAATAGATGCAAAGTAGCTTCTTTTAACGATTTCGATATTCAGAAAGTTTGGTTAGCGAATTAGAAAAGAAGGATCCAAGATGACCCTGAATCCTTCTCTGTTAAATTTCGGTTAAAATAATCGGCTTATCTTTAGTGACAATAATTGTGTGTTCAATCTGTGCAACAAGGGAATTATCCGCAGTGATAAACGTCCATCCATCACCGGATTCGATAATATGCTCAGCTTTCTCGGAAATGAAAGGTTCGACGGCAAGTACCATACCCTCTTTAAGAAGTGTTTTATCCCAAGGATCAAAATAATTAAGAATATGTTGTGGTTCTTCATGTAAAGATTTACCTACACCATGTCCTGTTAGGTTTTTAATAATAGTTAACCCATTACTTTTTGCTTCGCGTTCTACGGCTTTACCAATGCCACTTAAACTAGAACCTGCTCTTACTTTGAGCATAGCTCTGTCAAAAGCGCTTTTAGCAACGTCACATAGTTTTTGTTTTTTCTCATCAGGGGTACCAGCGACAAAGGATATACCTGTATCTGCGAAATACCCGTCCAATGAGCCGGATACATCAATATTGACAAGGTCACCGTCTTTAATAACGCGTGATCCGGGCATGCCATGTGCGACTTCGTTGTCAACACTGATGCAAGTGTAACCAGGGAAATCATATTCTGCAATCGGTGCAGAAATCGCTCCTTTTTCTTTAAAGAGGCGCCCACCAATTTCATCGATTTCTTTTGTTGTCATTCCCGGTTTAGTTGCATCTTTCATTATATCTCGGATTTCCGCGACAATTTTTCCAATCTTTTTTAATGCTTCAATTTCCTGATCTGTTGTTGCAATCATAATGCACAAATCCTTTCCAACGTCCGCTTATTTTCATACTCTACTATATCATATTATTACATACAAAAAAGCTTACAATCCATTGAGGAATTGTAAGCCTTCTTCTTATTTTAATGATTTGACTCCTTGAACTATGTTCCAGATGAAAATTAGTATTGTAAAGAACCCATAGAAAAACATAAATAACACAGGGCTGTAGCTCCAAAATCCGAAATTTCCATTCATCATATCAAGCATTCTTTTTTCTGCTGAAAACATCGACAATGAAAATACAATAAAACCGATAATAAGAAGTGCAACGGGGATCATGTGTGAGATTAATGCAAGCTTTGCGTGTCGTTTAACTTCTCTATCATCAATGAATAAATAGATGACGAATGGCAGTAGAAGTGGAGAGAAAAAAAGACTGAAATAACAAAGTGATGACAACGTTTTATTGCTAGGCAAAAGAATCCCTCCTTCACCCTATTTTGCATTAGAGAACAGCAACTTATACTTAGAAACAAAAAAATGCCACGCTTTTCGCAAAAGGAAAATGTGGCACTGAATTATTTAGGTTCTTTTTTCATGAAAATTAAGTAAACCAATAGAACAACTGTTAGAAACAGTGCTGCGGAAGAAACGAATAACTCATCAAACCCATTTTTCACTGCAATCCCGACGAACGTCCACATAAAGACTAGATTTAGAACAACATCCCGATGATGGTACATAAAGTGGAGGGCGGTGGCTGTCGCTATAGTTAGGTAGATAACAGTCCAAAGTGGTTCACTTAGACCGAATCGGCTCCATTCATAAAAAGTGGACGCGTAAATAATATTCAATATAAAAAGAATCATTGCCCAGCCAAAAAAGAGGGCGATCGGAATTCTTTGAAATAAGCGGTTTTCGATTTTTGGATACGAAAAGTAAAGTGCTGCAAGTGTTATGAGTAAACCTATCATTGCAAGGATGCTCCAGGTTATAAATCCATAATGCCATAGGAAAATCCAAGCAATATGAAATAAAGAGCTTGCAAAAAATAGGGCCGTTCTACGCTTTATCAACCGACTTGGTTCGCGATGGTACTGTTTCCAAAATCCTACTATCCAAAAAGTTAAGAATAGATAAATAAAAAACCAAATTAAAAACACGTAATTTGCTGGCATCAATAGAATTGGAAGTTTATTAGCTATTTCTAAAGTAGTGTATCCATTAAGTGGTACTATGTTCGCTGATCCATTGACTACAATCATTGCAATGAGTGCGAAGGTAATTAAAATTAAACTGAGCATCTTGAAATCCTCCTACTTCATAAGTATACAGAGGAAAGGGGTAGACTGCGCAAGAAATTATGAAGTTTATGTCACAAATGAATTAGTTCGAGAGTTAATATTTAATGGTATAATAATGCTGTGTATTTAGATAGTTCAAAATATCTTGGAACTCATAGAAAAAGGGTGATAGGAAATTGATATTACTTAAGGGGAAAACGTGTTATTTACGAATACTAACAGAGGTGGATGCAGTTCCATTTACAGAATTACTCATTGCCAATAAAAAGTATTGGTCTATTTTTGAACCACGACAAGAAGCTAGTTTTTTTACTGTTACCGTTCAAAGAGAGAAAATAAGAGAGTCACTTTTTCAAATGAAAGATCGAAGAGAGTATAACTTTGGTATTTTTGAGGAACAAACCGGAAAACTTGTGGGGCATGTATCATTGTATAGCATAAAAAGACTTCCATTTTCAAGTGGTTTTATTGGTTATTCAATCGACGAAGGAAAAATAGGAAGAGGAATTGGAACCGAAGCAGTCAAACTGGTTACTCAGTTTGCATTTGAAAAAGTAGCATTGCATAGAGTAGAGGCATATGTATCTCCACGGAATGAAGGCTCTATGAAGGTTCTTGAAAAGTCTGGCTTCACGCGAGAAGGATTATTGAGAAAGTTATTATACATTAATGGCGTTTGGGAGGATCATCATTTATATGCGAGTATTGAAAGTGATTATTGAAAGGGTAAGGCCGCTTTGCGGAAAATAAAAATGAGATTTAGAAGTCGATTCCTGTAAAATGGAATCGACTTCTAACTATTTCCCGGGGAATATGTCGAATGCTGTAATTAATATTAAACGTCATACCCGTTTTCTATAACGTCAAGTTTGCCAGTGGAAGGGTCAGCAACTAGTCCATGCACTGAAACTTTAGGGTCCATTAAAGGGTGATTTCTAACGTTCTTTACACTTTGTTTAACGCTGTCAGTTACGCTTTCAAAGCCTCTGAGCCAATCTTCCATATCAATACCAGAATTTTTCAGCGTGTCGAACAGGGTTGCATCAACACCGCGACTTACCATAGTTTGAATGATTGAATCGGTATTGAGGGAACTCATGCCACAGTCGTGATGTCCGATAATAAATACTTCATCCGCCTTCAACTCATAGACAGCGATGATTATACTTCTCATGATTCCTCCGAATGGATGTGTAACAACTGCTCCGGCACTTTTAATTATTTTGGCATCTCCGTTACGTAAATCCATAGCTCGTGGCAATAGTTCAATTAAACGTGTATCCATACATGTAAGAATAACGATACGCTTATCAGGGAACTTTGTAGTTGCATATTTTTCAAAACGTTTTTCTTCAACAAATTCTTTGTTAAATGTAATGATGTCTGAAAGTAGAGTCAATAGAAGTACCCCTATCTATAGTTGTTTCTTTTTATAATACACTAAAAAGAAAAGAGCTGCCAGATGGCAGCTCTTAGAAGTTTGATTCAATTTTTGGATCGATTACGCTAGAGTCAGTGGCAGGCATTACGCTTGTAAGGAAGTGCATAATGAAACCCGCAGTAATTCCCATGCAAACCATAAAACCAATTACTGTTGTGAACATTAAGCCCATATGAAATACCCCCTTGCTTACTTAAAGCTTCTATGTTTTTATTGTACACTAGATTCGAATTTATTTTAAGCTTTATTTGAAAAATGGTTAGAACCTGTGTCTAAAATTAGAACGCCCAGTTTCCTTTACGGAAAACAGGTGCAACTGTTCCATCACTTTGAATTCCATCAACGTCCATTTCTTTGGAACCAATCATAAAGTCAACGTGAGTTATACTTTGATTGAGTCCGTGTTTTTCAAGCTCTTCTTGTTCCATAGTTTTTCCACCTTCTAGGCAAAAAGAGTAAGAACTGCCTAAAGCTAAATGGTTAGACGCGTTTTCATCAAACAACGTATTGTAGAAAAGTATGCCTGATTGAGAGATAGGAGAATCATCTGGAACGAGAGCGACTTCACCAAGATGTTTTGCGCCTTCATCCGTGTCAATCAGTTGTTGTAGTACTTCTTCCCCTTGTTCAGCTGAAATTGCAACTACGCGTCCATTCTCAAATGTAATTTTAAAATTATCGATAATATTTCCACCATAGCTAAGAGGCTTCGTGCTAGAAACATAGCCGTTTACTCCAGTTTTAAGCGGTGTAGTGAAAACTTCCTCAGTAGGCATATTGGCCATGAACGCTTCATTTTTTTCATTTAGGCTGCCTGCTCCACACCACAAATGGCCTTTTGGTAATTCTATTGTTAAATCAGTTCCTGGTGCACGGTAATGAAGTTTGTGGAAACGCTTCTCATTTAAATAGTCGACTTTATCATGAAGCAATTGATCGTGATCAATCCAGGCTTGGACTGGATCTTCTTTGTCAACCCGAACGGATTTAAAAATTGCTTCCCATAGTGTATTTACTTGTTTTTCTTCGGGAACGTCCGGGAATACTTTTGCAGCCCATGCTTTTGATGGTGCAGCAATGACGGTCCAACTAACTTTGTCGGACATGACAACTTGACGGAACTTATCAAGTGCTTTCCCAGATGCTTGTTGCGAATCACCTATGCGGGTAGAGGAAATCCCTTTTAGTAAATCAGGACTTTGAGACACAATGGTCATGAAAGCGGCCCCTTTTTCTGCAAGTTGTTCTCTTTCGATTACTTTCCATTCTGGAAACTCAGAAAATGATTCATCTGGTGCTTTTTCAAACCGAAGACGAGTAACAGTGTCATCTACCCAATCAACAAATACTTGTTTTGCTCCCGCATCATATGCCTTTTCAACGATAACTCGAACAAACTCTGTGGCTTCTGTCGACGCATTAATATATAGATACTGGTTAGGTTGAATATTAACCCCTACTTTTACTGCAAGTTCTGCATACTTCGATAAACTCTGTTCAAATTCAGACATTTAAGATGGCCCCTTTCATTGGTACTTACATATTACCAATAGATGAACAAGACATGCAATATAAAAACTAAGTGAGAAATTTGTGACGAATAATAGTTAAGTTGTAAGTTATTCTTTGGGTCTTTCTAAAGAAAGGTGAAAAATGACCGAAATAAGAAAGAGAATGTACTATTTGGGGGTCAACACATGGATTTATCAACGGTCATTGGTCTTGTTTTAGGAGTTTTAGCACTTTTTGTTGGAATGATGATGAAAGGTGTTTCACCAGACAGTTTACTAAATATGGCTGCAATACTTATTATAATTTTTGGAACAGCTGCTGCAGTTATTATTGCTTTTCCAATGAATGAATTAAAACGCGTCCCGAAAATTTTCGGCGTGATTTTTAAAGAGCAAAAAAGAGCATCCGATTCGGATATCATTCGCATGTTTTCTGGATGGGCAGATATAGCACGTCGAGAAGGTTTATTATCGCTTGAAGCGAAAACTGAAGATATAGATGATCCTTTTTTAAGAAACGGTCTTGGATTGGCTATTGATGGACAAAATGCTGATTACATACGTGATGTGCTAAGTGAAGAAGTAGATGCAATGGAAGGTCGGCATGCTGGAGGCGCACAAATTTTTTCGCAAGCTGGAACGTATGCCCCCACTTTAGGTGTGTTAGGTGCTGTTGTCGGATTAATAGCAGCGCTTAAAGATATGAACGACATTGAAGCACTTGGAACAGCAATTTCAGCTGCATTTATTGCAACGCTTTTAGGAATATTTACAGGTTATATGCTCTGGCATCCATTTGCTAATAAGTTAAAGAGAAAATCAGCCGAAGAAGTTCGACAAAAAATGATGATGGTTGAAGGTATTCTTTCTGTTTTGGAAGGGGAGGCCCCCCGTGTAATTGAACAAAAACTATCTTCCTATTTGTCTGTCGAAGAGCGAAAGAAGTTAGCGACTGAAAAACCAAAAGAAGAGGGGGAGGGACAGTTTGCCGAGGAGACGTAAAAAGAAGAGAGAATCAGGTGAGGTCGATGAGTCTTGGCTTCTTCCTTATGCCGACTTAATGACCCTCCTACTTGCACTTTTCATAGTATTATTTGCTTCGAGTACAGTAGATGATACCAAACTAGAGAAAATGTCATCCGTTTTTAATGATATCTTTGATTCCAGTAGTGGGATAATGGACCAATCTTCACCGGCTCAAATAATTTTTCAGGAAGAGACGGAAGGGAAGGAAGATTCACCTTATCTTGAAGATCGTCGTTCACTTGAAGGTATTCAGGATAGATTAGATGAATATATAGCCGTTAATGAGTTAGAAAACATGTTCGAAACAAAATTGATGGAAGAAGGATTACTTGTAACGATTAGGGATAGTATCCTATTTAAGCCCGGGAAAGCAACGATAGAAGAGGAGTATTCAGTACTTGCAGATGAAATTGCTGCATTATTAGTATTTGACAAGCCAAGACAAATTATAGTAACGGGTCATACCGACAATGTTCCTATGAACAATGATGAGTTTGCTTCAAATTGGGAACTCAGTGTGATGAGAGCCGTTAATTTTTTAAAGAAAATAGTTGGAAATGAAGAAATCGATCCTTTAGTATTTAGTGCGAAGGGATATGGAGAATTTAAACCAATCGAAACAAACGATACAGCAGATGGTCGAAGTAAAAATCGACGTGTTGAAGTATTAATACAGCCGCTAGTATTACAAGACGGTACTTTATTTGAATAAAAAAAGATTCACTGGAAAATGAATGATTTCCAGTGAATTTTTTTTGTTTTTCAATACATATTGCTACTTTCTAAGTGAGCCAAGCTCAGCTACAATTGCTTCCATTTCGTTAGAGCTGATATGCTGACGTTTCATTACCATGTTATACATGAAGTGAAGATCTTCATACTTGTCTGTATTGAAGTTCTCCGCTCTCATCGCATCGACATTGACCATGCGAAGTTTTTCTTTCATATGTTCAATCATATACATAACATTTTCCTCTGAGGGTTTTGTTAAATCCATAGTTGGTATCCGCCTTTCATTAGTTTCTGACTTATCATTTCATTAAATACGAATAGTGTCAAACAGAAATGAATGAAATGTTTATTTAAATACACTTATTTTCAGGAAAAGTTCTATCTTTTAGATAAAGTGAATATACCTTCTCTAACGATAAATGGAATTACTTCATGCAGTAGTTATTATAATAATTCGTTAATATTCGGTTTTTATTGTATGATTTAAGGGTATAAATAAAATATGGGAAAATGGTCAAGTAGGAGGTAATTTATGTGGGGAAAAATAAATTCGGTCAATTTGTTTTAGTAGGAGCAATTACAGGTGGTTTAGTTAGTATGCTCGATCGTAGCACAAGAGAGCAAGTTGCAAAACAGCTTAAGGATGGTATGTCTAAAACTCGTTATTATTCAAGAAATCCAGAAATCTTAAAGTCTAGGGCTATGGACAAAAAAGAACAAATTCAAACAATAGTAGAACAATTTACTGAAGATGCTACCTATATTAAAGGTAAGGTTGATGAATTAAGATTACTTACGCCACAAGTGAAAGAGTTAGTTGTAGAGACAAAAGAAGCTTTTGTAGAGGCAAAAGATGATTATTCTACACTTGTGAATAAAAACCAATAAATAGAGAAGTTGCTGTGAAAGGGGTTAAGAAAAATTGAAGAAAAAAATACATAAAACTCCTGAAACGGAAGGTGAAAAGATTTCTGAAGTGCAAATAAAGAAAAAAGAAATAAGTGGATTTGTTAATAACTTGGCTATCGTTAAATTCTTTGATGATGTAAAAGACAGCGAAGTCAATCAGTTTGACGTGACAACGAAAAGTGGGTTTCTTAAGGAATTGATTACGCGAATCAAGAAGGTAGATGTTACGGGATTAGCATCACAATTAGCTTTCTTTTTCCTGTTATCTTTGTTTCCGCTACTCATATTTTTAATAACGCTACTTCCATATTTAAACTTAGATGAAGGACAGCTCTTTATTTTTATTAGAGAGTATGCACCGCTTAGTGTGTCATTGCTTATTGAGAGTACGTTAGGAGAAGTATTAAGTGACCGAAATGGTGGCCTTTTATCAATCGGCGCACTTGCGACAATTTGGTCAGCATCCAAAGGAATGAATGCCCTATCAAAAGCATTAAATCTCTCTTATTTTACAGAAGAAACACGTTCGTTTTTAGTATCGAGACTGATGTCAGTAGTATTTACGGTTGTTCTTATTGCTGTTTTAGTAGTGGCGCTTACTTTACCTATATTCGGTCAACAAATAGGTGTTCTAGTATTCTCTTACCTAGGTTTAGAAAATAATTTCCTTCAACTGTGGAACCAATTACGTTGGATACTGCCGCCTGCATTAATCTTTATGGCTTTTTCGGTTATTTACTGGCTTGTTCCTAATTTGAAATTACGTTTCATAAGTGTTTTACCAGGAGCTATATTTTCTACAGTAGGATGGATATTAACATCGTTAGGTTTCTCGTACTATGTTGGGAACTTTGCAAGCTATTCCAGCACATATGGTAGTATAGGTGCGATTATTGTCTTGATGATGTGGCTCTACTTTTCCGGAATCATTTTAATGCTCGGTGGTCAAATTAATGCAGTAACAACAGAAAGGCATGAAGCAATGAAGGTTGATTTGAAATAAGGTATATAGTTCTTTAGAATTATTTAATTAATTATGAAGTTAGAATATTTACAATACACAATCTATGTGTTATGATTCAATTAATCAATCAGCAAGGGAGGGCGTAGTGTATAGACGAATCGAATCCGAGGGAAGAGGAGGGGATCCGTAAAAGTCTTTGTGGTTGATGATACCTAAAAGACGACTACGACTTATGGAAATTGATAACGAAGATTCATTTCATATGTAAAAGGCTCAGCCGTAATCTGAAAACCAGATATGGACTGAGCCTTTTTTGTTTATTTAATTTCAAACGAGTCGACAACTTCTATAGAGTTGAGGACCGATTGCACCATTGAACAATTTTTTCGAGTTAATTCCATTGCCTTCTCCATTTTTGCTTCGGTTATTTTCGGGCCCTTAATAATAAAGTGTAAATGTACTTTTTCAAGTCTATTTGCAATGGCCTCATTCCGACTAACTTCTTTTACTTGAATGAATATATCTTCGGCAGGAATACGCATTTTTTCAAGTATGTTCCGAAGTACACCCCCACTACATACCGCAAGTGAAGAGACTAGCAGTTGATATGGTCTGAAACCATACTGATCATCTCCTGAAACAATAAGGGATCCAAATTCGGTCTCGGTTTTAAACCCATTATCCATCATTTTAAATTCCATATGTAACACCTCCCTATTAAGAGATTATACAGGGTTTATATAAATAAGGGAGTTCTAAAAAAGCGTCCAATTATATGGCCGCTTTTTTATGATTTTATAAGAGTTAATGTATTGTAAGATTGGTTTTCATCTTAAGAATGTATCGACATTTTCATATTCCATGACAAGATCATCTAGTGAGCGGAAAGAATACCCCGCCTTTTTGGCATCTTGTATGAAGGAAGGGAGTGCTTCCGAGTTATCCGAAGCAACTGTATGCATTAAAATTACTGCGCCAGGATGCAATTGATTCATCAATTCGTTGTAGGCGAAGTCACGGCCACGTGGCTTGTCAGCATACCAATCAATGAATGCGACAGACCAAAAGATATGTCTATATCCAAGTTTGTTTCCAGTCGCAAGAAGTTTTTCATTAAAAATCCCTTTCGGCGGTCTGGCATATATTGTACGTTCTACTCCAGTTAATTCTTTTAGTTTATTATCGAACCGAGTCCATTCTTCTTCAATCGCGCTTTCGGATAAATTTGCCATGTTCGGGTGATCATAGGAATGATTGCCAATACCATGCCCATCTGCGATCATGCGTTTAACAAGTGGTGTTGCACTTGTTAAGTAGTGACCAGTCAGAAAAAAAGTTGCTGGTGCTTCTTCTTGTTTTAATGTATCTAGAATGGATTCAGTAAACCCATTTTCGTAGCCATTATCAAAGGTTAAATAAACAATCTTTTCGTCGGGTTTGCCTTTATAAATTGCTCCGTACTTATCCAGTAATGAATCGAAGGAACCGCCCGCAACTGGAGGTTCACCACCTGTTGCTTTTTTAAAACCCCAATGAAATTCTTCAGCTCCCGCAGTAAATGGATTCAGCAAAACTCCAGATACGACAATAACACTTGCTAATAAAATACCTTTCCAGTGCTGTATCGCCATAAAAAATGCACCCTTCCTTTTTAGGTAGGATGCGTAATATACATAAATTTATTCCTTAGAGTTCGAGAACAAATTTTCCAATGCAGATTCTAAAGAAGGAAATTTAAATTCAAAGCCATTTTCGATTAACACCTGAGGTAAAACATGTTGACCTTCAAGAACGAGAGCACTTTTTTTGCCGAGGGCTAACTTCATCATAAACGAAGGGACTGGAAACCAGTGAGGTCGATGTAAGGCGGTGCCAATAGTTTTTCCAAAATATTTCATACGTTTTGGAAAAGGAGATGTTAAATTTACAGGTCCTTCAACATTGGAGTTTTCTAGAACGAAAGCAATTCCTCGGGCGACATCTTCAACATGAACCCAAGATAGCCATTGCTGACCTGAACCAACTGTCCCGCCAACAAATAATTTATAAGGCAACACCATAAGTGGAAGTGCCCCTTCATCCTTGCCAAGCACGACACCAAATCGTGTACATACGACACGTGTCCCATTCTTTTGAGCTGTAGTTGCTTTCTTTTCCCAATCATGCACAGTGCGAGCAAGAAAGTCGTTGGCAACCTCTAGGGATTGCTCTGTGTAAACAGCGGTTTCAGACGCTGGATAAATACCAATCGCGCTGGCGTTAATTAAAACAGAAGGATTCGAAGGAAGCGCATCGATAATGCGTAGCAATTCGTCAGTCGCAGTCATTCGACTCTCGTAAATCTTTTTTTGATGTTCGTCCGTCCATCGACCATCGTTTATCGAAACCCCAGCTAGATTAATGAATGCTTCAACGCCTAATAATTCCTCTTCTGGAGAGTCTCCGTCACCAAGCCATTTCACATAAGAAACCTTTCCAACATCTGATTTTGCTCTTCGCGACAATATAACAATATCGTGACCTGCTTCTAAAAGAACGTTTGTTAATATAGAACCGACAAAACCTGAACCGCCTGTAATAGCTATTTTCATAATTGCACCTCCAGTTAATGAATGCATAAAGCTGAATTGAAACGTTAGAACATGTATACTAATAGAAAGTTAGGGGGAGTAAATGTGCCAGTTATCACCAAAATAACACAACAAAAGAAAGATAGCGAACGGTATAATATATTCCTTGATGAGAAATATGCCTATAGTGTGCATGAGACCGTTCTTGTGAAATTTGGACTTACAAAGGGAATGACCCTAGAAGATTGGTCCATAGATGAAATGGTTTATGAAGATGAAGTAAGTAAGGCCTTTAACCGTGGACTCCATTTTCTCGGCTTTAGAATGCGAAGCGAGTTTGAAGTGAAAACGAAATTACTTGATGCCGGCCACGGTGAGGCGGTCGTTCTTGAAGCAATCGTCAAACTACGCAAATTAGGTTTTCTTGATGATGAAAACTTTTCTGAAGCACTTCTTCAAACTCAAAAACGAACGTCAGGTAGAGGACCAAGGGCAATTCAACAAGAACTTCAAAAGAAGGGGATTGGAAAAGAATTGCAAAAAGAAGTGTTGGATTCATATTCAGAAGAAGAACAAGTTGAAGTCGCAAGAAAACTTGCAGAAAAGACAGCTTCATCGAATCGTTCTTCATCGCCCAGGCAACTTCAACAACGAATTCAAAATGCATTGCTGAGAAAAGGGTACTCCTATGACATTATCAAACAAGCGATGGCGGATATAGATTTTGAAAGAGAAGATGATGAATGGGAAGAAATTACTTCGACCATTGGTGAAAAGGCTTGGCGACTTTATAGCTCTAGGTTTACTGGAAGAGATCGACTGAATCGTGTGAAACAGGCCATGTATCAAAAAGGGATTCCTTTTGATCGTATAGATGATTTTATTGAGAAAAAGGAGAATGAAGAAAATGACGATTGACAAAAAGTATTCTGAGATGAATGAAAATGAGTTGCGAGCAGAAATCGGCAGGTTACGTGAAAAAGCAATTAAAGCAGAGCAATTGGGCATAATAAATGAATATGCGGTGTATCAACGAAAAGTAATGATGGCACAAGCTTACTTGGTAGATCCAAAGTCAATCATACCGGGAGAAATCTATCGAATTGATGGAGACGAAGGAATGTTTTTTCAAGTTGACTACTTAAAGGGACGCTTCGCTTGGGGCTACAGACTGGGTGGCACAAAAGCCGAAGAAGCGTTGCCAATATCTATGCTGAAGTCGGTTAAAATCGGTAAATGAAAAGGAATGGCTAGGATAGAATCGAACTATCCATAGCCATATCAGGAATTCGGAATAAAATTCAATTTCTTATTGAGCTTGTCTTCTGAAAATATCCAACCAGTATATGAGTTAATCACATTTAATTCAGAGTCGACATGAGCGACTGCGACAAACGGATAATACCCTTTACTGCGATAGCGTAAATCGATTAAGCGGATTTCACTTATATTTTCTATTTCTGTAATACTCCATCTATAAATAGGTGAGAAAGATGTGAAAGCTTCCATGTTTTTATCTTTCATTGCGACTTCGACTGCTGGTGTTATCGGCATGGAGTTTCTTTCGAAACGATCGTAAATGTTAACAGATCGGCCATAAGCACGGCCAACGTAGTGGCATTCTTTGGTGGACGCAGCGATTCTCCACTGGAAAAATCGGATTGTAGGAGCAATATAAATCTCCTCTGCATTAGGAACAGTATTATATACAGCTTGTTTAACGGCAGCTTTGATTGCAAAGCGCAATAAATAATAAAAGAAGATTATTATATATGTTGTTATCATTGTAACAACTGGATCTGCACCCATTGTCCAAATCGTTAGCGCCACAACATGTAGTGCGAATATTATGGGGTCAAATGTATTAATGACCCCTAAGGCGACCCACTGATGTGAAAATGGTCGTAAAGCCTGCGTGCCATACGCGTTAAAAATATCGACAAACACATGTAAAAATACGGCTAGGAACGTCCAAGCCCACAAGTGAAGTAAATTTGCTCCGGGCATTAAGAAGTACAACACAAGTGAAATGAGAATGGGCCATAAAATTACGGCCGGAATGGAATGAGTAATTCCTCGATGGTGGCGTATGTAAATCGCGTTATTTCTAAGTTTTAAAACCGTATCCACGTCCGGGATTAACGAACCAATAATAACCCCTGTTAATACGGCGGTCATTGTCGTGGGTTCTGCTAGAACTACTGGGTCTATCATTGTAAGTCCTCCCAGTGCAACGCCCATAACAATATGTGTTCCTGTATCCAAAAAAATCAGCTCCTTTTGCTAAGGTGCAATTCGAATTTTAGTTAACTACTCACTTATCTATACCCTTATAGGTCTAGGAGTAAGCATTAAAGAACTGGAGACAATTATGCAAATACTTGAAGAAAAAGTTGATTTTAGAGATGCTCTCATTTCTTGGTACAAAGAAGAGAAGAGAGATTTACCTTGGCGAAAAACATCGAATCCTTACTACATATGGATTTCAGAAGTAATGTTACAACAAACTCGGGTCGATACCGTTGTTCCCTATTATGAACGATTTATCTCGAAATATCCAACAATGGAAACACTTGCGGATGCCGAGGAAAACGATTTATTGAAAATGTGGGAAGGTCTGGGGTATTATTCTAGGGTTCGAAATTTACAAGCGGGTGTAAGGGAAGTTGTCGAGAGTTACGGGAGTGAAGTCCCCTCAAATCGACAAGAAATTTCAACGTTAAAAGGGGTAGGTCCATATACAGCGGGTGCAATATTAAGTATCGCTTTTGGAGTTTCAGAGCACGCTGTAGATGGAAACGTGATGAGAGTAATCTCAAGGTTATTATTAATTGAAGAGGACATTTCAATTGCGCGAACGCGAAAAGTATTTGAAGAGGTTGTTATGGAACTAATAGATCCAAGCGATCCATCGTCATTTAATCAAGGGCTGATGGAACTTGGCGCGACGATTTGTACGCCAAGACCTAAATGTTTACTTTGCCCAGTACGTGAATTTTGTTCTGCATTTCATGAAGGTAGGCAAGAAGAACTTCCTGTTAAAACAAAGAAAGTGAAAAAGAGAACGGTTTCGGTGATGTCCTTTGCTATTTCTAATGCTGAAGGAAAATGGTTGCTTGGAAAACGTCCTGAAAAAGGGTTACTCGCAAATCTTTGGGAATTTCCAATGGTTGAACTAACGAGTGAAATCGACCCGATAGATGCATTTGCTAACCAATTTGGAAGTGAATTAGAAAAAAACGTTGAACTCGTTACTTTTAAACATTTATTTTCTCATATTACATGGGAGTTAAAAAGCTATCGCGCACGATTAAAAAATGCAGAAAAGATACCTAAAGGTTTTCAATATTTTACAAAAGAAGAAGTGGAGGCATTACCTAAGCCTGTACCAGTTCTAAAAATTTGGGAGGAATTAAAAAATGACAACTACTAAAGTGGCGATGGTCACAGGAAGTTCTAGAGGGTTAGGAAAAGCACTAGCAATTGAACTTGCAAAAAATGGGTACGATATTGTTGTGAACTACGCGCGTAGTAGATCGGCAGCGGAGGAAACAGTGAAAGAAATCGAGGCGCTAGGAAGAAAAGCGCTAATGATAAAAGCGAATGTTGGAGACGTGAAAAAACTTCGTGCGATGTTTGAACAAGTAAAAGAAGAGTTTGGATGTTTAGATGTATTTGTTTCAAATGCTGCATCCGGTGTCTTGCGCCCGATAATGGAACTGGAAGAAAACCACTGGGACTGGACGATGAATATAAATGCCAAAGCGATGTTGTTCGGTGCTCAAGAGGCTGCAAAATTAATGAATGATGGTGGAAAAATTATCGGTGTAAGCTCATTAGGCTCCATTCGTTATTTGGAGAATTATACGACTGTGGGTGTATCAAAAGCTGCCATCGAATCCATTACGCGTTATTTGGCGGTTGAGTTGGCACCGAAAGGGATTGCCGTCAATACGGTTTCTGGAGGAGCGCTTGATACGGAAGCATTGAAACATTTTGCCAATCGCGAAGAGCTTCTTGAGGATGCAAGAGTGAATACTCCAGCGGGACGTATGGTAGAAATAAGCGACATGGTAAAGGCTGCTATGTTTCTCATTTCGGACGATTCAAATATGATTCGAGGGCAAACAATAATCGTTGATGGCGGTCGTTCTATTTTAATGTAAAACTTACCATGAATGAAAGGTCAGTTCTGTGCACATGTTAATGAGCACGGAGGTGATAATCCATGAAGAGTCAAAACCCTTATCAAAAAAAGAACCAGAACCAAATGGGCCAGGAATTTGCATCCGAAACTGATGTGAATCAGGTACGAAAGCAAAACCAACAATCTGCACAGCAGTCACAGGGCCAAAACCAAATGTACGAGGAGTTTGGATCTGAAACTGATGTGAATCAGGTGAAGAAACAAATTCAAAAAGCTGAAGCAAACAAGCAACAAGCTTCACAAAAAAATACAAATCAATACTAAAATGGTTCTGGGTAAGAGGATTAACATCGCCGGTCGACGGGAGCACAAGGCTTCCGTCGATTTTTATATTTACTTTAACTAAAATCCCTTTAAAATATGTGGATTATTCATCTAAGGCATTAAACAGTGAATGTAGGTTTTAAACCGGATTACTTTCAACTTTATGTGAAATGTTGGTATAATGGTAGAATTATTAATACTTATCCGAAACGAAGCTGCGAAAGAAATTTTAGGGCATTATAAAGGTGGGATTTAAATGGCGATTCCTTCAGAAGGGGAAACGATTCAAGTACATAGTTACAAACACAATGGTCATATTCATCGCGTTTGGCAGGAAACAATGGTGCTAAAAGGAACACGAAATATTGTAATCGGAGCAAACGAACGAACGCTTGTAACCGAAGCGGATGGTCGTACTTGGTTAACTCGTGAACCTTCCATTTGTTATTTTCATGCGGAACATTGGTTTAATATCATATGTATGTTGCGGGAAGACGGGGTTTATTATTACGTGAATATGAGCTCACCGTTTGTCTATGATAACAAATCACTAAAATATATTGATTATGACCTTGATGTGAAAGTTTTTCCTGATATGAGTTATATGATACTCGACGAGGATGAGTATGCAGTTCATAAAAAGCAAATGAACTATCCTCAAGTTATTGATCAGATATTACATAATAACTTGGACCGTCTATTGAGTTGGATTAAGCAACGAAGAGGTCCATTTGCATCTGATTTTATAGACGTCTGGACTCAGCGGTATGAGTTCAATAAACAATTACGAAATAACACTTAAGAGAGCCTTGCCGAAATTCGGCGGGCTCTTTCATATCAGGAGGAAATTCAGATGGGCGATAGCATTAAACGTTATTTACGTTTTGTAAAGCCGTACAACTGGCAAATACTATTTACACTTTTCATCGGTATTATTAAGTTTGCCATTCCATTGTTTATCCCAATTTTAATTAAGGTAGTCATTGACGATATTATCGGTTCTCCGGTATTAACCAATGAGGAGATGACAAGGCAACTATTTTATTGGGTAGGGGGAACAGTCCTAATATTCTTCATTATTCGCCCCCCAGTGGAATATTATCGACAATACTATGCGCAATATGTGAGCAACAAAATACTCTATGATATTCGACAAGAACTGTATTCACATTTGCAAAAGTTAAGTTTAAGGTATTATTCGAATACACGTGCGGGAGAAGTTATTTCACGAGTTATTAATGATGTTGAGCAAACCAAAAACTTCGTCATGATAGGTTTAATGAACGTTTGGTTAGACCTAGCAACCATTTTAATTGCTATAGGTATAATGTTGTCAATGGATGTAAAACTGACACTAGTGACATTAATCGCATTTCCCTTCTATGCGTTTAGCGTCAAATATTTCTTTGGCAAACTGAGAGTACTTACTCGCAAACGATCACAAGCACTTGCAAATGTTCAAAGTTATTTACATGAACGTGTTGCGGGAATCAGTGTGATTAAAAGTTTTTCAATTGAGAAAGAAGAACAAAAATTATTTGATGAAACAAACGACGACTTCCTTAATAAGGCCCTTGATCATACTAGATGGAATGCGAAAGCCTTTGCCGTTGTTAATACAATTACTGACGTCGCACCGCTTTTAGTTATTGTGTATGCGGGTTATCAAGTAATCAATGGACCGCTTTCAGTCGGAACAATGGTGGCTTTTATTGCGTTTATTGATCGACTGTATGGTCCTCTTCGTAGATTGGTGAATTCTTCCACGACATTGACCCAAGCATTTGCTTCAATGGATCGGGTATTTGAATTAATTGAAGAGAAATATGATATTACGGATGTAGAAGGTGCAAAACAACTTCCACCTATTGATGGGAAAATTGAATTTGATAAAGTGAGCTTCTCCTATGAAAAAGGCGGAGACATTGTATTAAAGGAAATCGACATTGCGATTGAACCCGGGAATACCGTTGCATTTGTTGGAATGAGCGGCGGTGGGAAGTCCACAATTGTAAGCCTTATACCAAGGTTTTATGACGTGACAAGTGGGGAGATTCGGATCGATGGACATGATATTCGGAAGGTTCAAACAAAATCTGTTCGGGATCAAATAGGAATTGTTATGCAAGACAGTATTCTTTTTAGCGACTCAGTGAAAAGCAATATATTAATGGGGAAACCAGGAGCAACGGATGAAGAAGTTATCAGTGCAGCCAAAGCAGCAAATGCTCATGAATTTATTGAAGGATTGCCGTTAGGTTACGATACAAAAGTTGGAGAACGCGGCGTGAAGTTATCGGGTGGGCAGAAGCAACGAATAGCTATCGCTCGTGTGTTCTTGAAAAATCCGCCCCTACTTATATTAGATGAAGCAACATCTGCACTTGACCTAGAAAGCGAATCACTTATCCAAGATTCACTTGAAAGACTGGCGAGTGACCGTACAACGTTAATTGTTGCTCATAGATTATCAACAATCACACATGCAAATACGATTTTCGTCATTGATTCGGGAGAAGTTAAAGAGCAAGGCACACACGATGAGTTAATGGATAAAGAAGGAATTTACTTTAATCTGTTTCAAGTGCAACAACTGGGAAGATAAGAAAGTAACGAAAAGTACTACAGCCTTTAAATGGTGTAGTACTTTTTTGACATCTGGTTTCATAAATTTTCTAAATACTGTTGTAATTAAGAAAACATTCATTATACTAGAGTTAATAGATTAAACATATCCAAATATAATATGTGTTTAGAAAAAGGTGATCTGATGAATGAAAGAAAAACTGTTCTCCAGGTAAACGATTTACAGACTACCTTTTTTACGGATTCTGGGGAGATTCCAGCTGTGGATCATATTGATTTTCATGTGAAAGAAGGAGAAGTCCTAGGAATTGTTGGAGAGTCAGGCTGTGGTAAAAGTGTGACTTCTTTATCAATAATGGGACTAGTACCAAATCCTCCAGGCAAGATTGTTGGAGGAGAGATACTCTATGAAGACAAGGACTTACTGAAAATGTCAGAGAAGCAAATGCGACATATTCGTGGGAACGAGATTGCTATGATCTTTCAGGAGCCGATGACGTCTTTAAATCCTTTATTCACTATTGGAAATCAAATGATGGAAGCGATTCGAATTCATGAAAAAGGTTGGTCAAAAAAGAAGGCTGTTACCCGTGCTGTTGAAATGCTTAAGCTAGTTGGACTTCCGAGAGCGGATGATTTGATGAAAGATTATCCACATCAGCTATCCGGCGGAATGAGACAACGCGTGATGATTGCAATGGCGCTCGTTTGTAATCCTAAAGTTCTAATTGCGGACGAACCAACAACGGCACTGGATGTAACAATTCAAGCCCAAATTTTAAAGTTAATTAGAGAATTGAATACAAGATTAAATACCGCTGTGATTCTTATCACTCATGATTTGGGTGTTGTTGCAGAGACATGTGAACGTGTAGTTGTAATGTACGCAGGTCAAATTATTGAAGAAGCATCAGCACATACAATATTTAACAATCCAGAGCACCCTTATACCAAAGGGCTTATTCAATCGGTACCAGATATGCGTCAAAAGAAAGATCGATTGTACTCGATACCAGGAAATGTACCAAGGCCTGGAACGATAAAGCAAGGATGTAGATTTGCATCACGTTGCGAGTTCGCATTCGACCGTTGTCTCCAAGAAAATCCCGAGTTATACGAAACGTCAACTGCCCATAAAACGCGATGTTTCTTGTACAGTGAAAAAGGAGTGGGGTCGCTTGACAAATCCGTTGTTGAAAGTTGAAGGGTTAAAAAAGTATTTTCCGGTTAAAAAGGGCTTGCTTGCTCGAACAGTGGGACAAGTAAAAGCAGTGGATGATGTATCATTTTTTGTGAATAAAGGAGAAACACTTGGGATTGTAGGCGAATCAGGGTGTGGTAAATCAACAACCGGTAGAATGTTAATGAGACTACTCGAGCCAACTGAAGGTAAAGTCGAATTTGATGGCAAAGATTTGACAGCGCTTACATCTAGGGAGATGCGTAAGGTTAGAAGTGATATTCAGATGGTATTTCAAGACCCTTACGCGTCCTTAAATCCTCGGCATACAATTGAAAAGATTTTGTCCGAACCATTAATTGTTCATGGTGTAGAAAATGCCAAAGAACGAAAAGAAAAGGTGCATAAGTTTTTAGAAATTGTCGGACTAAGTGCATACCATGCCAAAAGGTACCCACATCAGTTCAGTGGAGGCCAAAGAC
Source organism: Sporosarcina sp. CAU 1771 (assembly GCF_054482775.1). Lineage (NCBI taxonomy): Bacteria > Bacillati > Bacillota > Bacilli > Caryophanales > Caryophanaceae > Sporosarcina > Sporosarcina sp. CAU 1771. The sequence goes on from NZ_JBTLRN010000013.1 coordinate 61,884, forward strand.
AACGAATTGGTATTGCCCGAGCACTGATGACAAATCCGAAGTTAATAATTGCGGATGAACCAGTTTCAGCTTTAGATGTGTCTATTCAAGCTCAAGTTCTTAATCTTATGCAAGATTTACAGAAAGAGTTTGATTTAACGTATATATTTATCGCACATGATCTTGGAGTCGTTCGTCATATTAGTGACCGAGTAGGCGTAATGTATCTTGGTAAAATTGTTGAACTAGCCAATAGTGAAGACTTATATGAAAAGCCATTACATCCATATACACAAGCATTATTATCCGCGGTCCCAGTTCCTGATCCGGATTTTGTGAAAAATGAAATATTGCTTGATGGAGACATACCGAATCCGGCAAATCCACCAACAGGGTGCACATTCCATACACGATGTCCATACAAGATGGATATTTGTGTTACTTCAATTCCGAAGCTTCAGGAAATGAACCAAGGTCATTCTGTTGCTTGTCATCTTTATAGTGACAAGCAACAATGATATAAAAACGATATGGAGGGGTCAGTATGAAGAAAAGTAAGTTTTGGGTACTTTTATTAGTTCTTCTACTTGCATTGTCAACTGCTTTAGCAGCTTGTTCTAAGGACAGTGGAGATGAAGGCGATAAAGAAGACGACAAAGAAAGTCCGGTAACGACGGATAAAGAAACAGATGAAGAGGAAGAAGCGGATGGTTCGAAAGGTGATAAAACACTAGTCTTCGGACGTGGTGCGGATTCAACTTCTTTGGATCCTTCAAGAGTAACTGAAGGTGAGTCATTTAAAGTAACGAAAAACCTTTACGAAACGCTAGTTGAATTCGGCGAGGGAGATACAACAGTTGGAGAAGGTCTTGCAACTGCATGGGAGCCAACTGAAGATGGATTGATGTATACATTCACACTTCGTGAAGGTGTGAAATTCCATGATGGCACAGACTTTAATGCTGATGCTGTTGTCTATAACTTTGAGCGCTGGGCAAATGGGGATGCAGAAATGTTCCCTTACTACAGCTCGATGTTCGGAGGATTTAAAGACGATGAAGGACGCGTAATTGAATCTGTAACTGCAGATGGTGACTATACAGTTGTCTTTAAACTTACACGTGCACAGGCTCCATTCCTTAAGAATCTTGCAATGAATATGTTCGCAATTGCTAGCCCTGCTGCAATTGAAGAATTTGGCGACAAACTGGGAAGCAACCCGGTTGGTACTGGTCCATTCAAGTTTGTAGAGTGGCGTCCAAATGAAACGATTACAATTGAGCGTTTCGAAGATTATTGGCAAGAAGGTTTACCGAAACTAGCTCGAGTTATTTTCAAATCTATTCCTGATAACTCAGCACGACTTAATGAATTATTAGCTGGAGATATCGACCTTGCGGATGGAATTGATCCATCTGATGGAGTAACAATTGAAGATAATGCCGATTTACAGCTATTCGTTCGTCCTTCTATGAACGTTGGATATCTAGGACTTACAGTAACTCGTCCTCCGTTCGATAAAAAAGAAGTACGTCAAGCAATGAACTACGCGATTGATAAGCAGTCAATTATTGATGCATTTTTTGAAGGGCGCGCAGTAAGTGCGAAAAACCCGATTCCACCTTCAATTTCTGGCTACAATGATGATATTGAAGAGTACCCATATGATCCTGAAAAAGCAAAAGAACTTCTTGCTGAAGCTGGATTAGCCGATGGATTTGACATGGACCTATGGGCAATGCCGGTTCCACGTCCTTACATGCCAGACGGCGGTAAAGTAGCAGAAGTTATTCAGAAAAACCTTGCAGACGTTGGAATTAATGCGAAAATCGTTCAGTTTGAATGGGCAACTTACCTTGAGAAAGCAAGTAATGGTGAGGCAGATGCATTCATGTTAGGTTGGACTGGTGACAACGGTGATGCGGATAACTTTATCTATGTACTTCTTGACAAAGATAATATTGGAAGCAATAACTATACGTACTATGAGAATGACGAACTTCATGATTTATTGATTGAAGCTCAAACTGAAGTTGACGAAGATAAGCGAAATGAAATCTACAAAAAAGCTCAGGAAATTATTCATGAAGAAGCTCCGTGGGTTCCACTTGCTCACTCAACACCACTTCTAGGTGGAGCTGCAAACCTAACTGGATTTGTACCACATCCTACTGGGTCTGACTGGTTATCTACTGTAGATTTTGAGTAATAAATAATAGAAGAGGGGAAGTCTGTTTGATTTCCCTCTTTTTTTCATCTAGTCTCCAGCGCCTAGCCTCGACAGGCACTTGCGCTTTTGGGTTTTCATTCGATTACATAATTAGAAGAGTTGGAGAGGTGAAGAAAATGCTCAGCTATATAGGGAAAAGATTGCTGCAGCTTATTCCTGTCCTGCTTGGGATGACATTTATCGTATTTCTAATCATCCGAGCGATTCCGGGTAATCCGGCACAAATGATTCTAGGTCAGCAGGCGACAGCAGAGGCTGTTGCAGCCTTATCAGCAAAACTTGGATTAGATAATCCGTGGTATATCCAATATTTTAAGTATCTGGGTGATATATTAACGGGTGATTTAGGCGAGTCAATGAGAACTAGAACACCGGTTGCTGATGAACTGTGGCCATATCTAGCGGCTACTGCTGAACTAGCTTTCTTCGCAATAATCATAGCCATTGTAGTAGGAATCAATGCGGGAATTGTTTCGGCTTGGTTTCAAAATTCTTGGTTTGATTACACAGCAATGGTTTTAGCGTTAATTGGTGTATCTATGCCGATTTTTTGGCTTGGTCTTATGGGGCAATGGGTATTCGCTTTGGAGCTTTCTTGGTTACCAGTGACTGGCCGCGAACAAGTTAGGGATCCGGTGCAATCAATTACGAATTTTTACGTGTTGGATACAATTTTACAAGGGCGTTATGATCAGTTATGGGTAGTAATTAAGCATTTAATTTTACCTGGTTTAGCACTTGCAACCATTCCGATGGCAATTATTGCACGAATGACGCGCTCAAGTATGCTTGAAGTAATGCGTTCTGATTATATACGTACTGCTAGAGCGAAAGGTCAAAAAATGTTCTGGGTTGTTTATAAGCACGCTCTTAAAAACGCAATTATACCTGTATTGACGATTATTGGGTTGCAAATGGGAATGCTTCTAGGTGGAGCGATCTTGACGGAAACAATCTTTGCTTGGCCAGGAATCGGAAGATACATTTATGACGCTATAAACTTCCGTGATTATCCAGTAATCCAGTCAGGAATTCTTGTGGTCGCATTTATTTTCGTCATGATAAACTTATTTGTCGATTTACTCTACAGCTTAATAGACCCGAGGATTAAATATGATTAAGGAAGGGGGAAGCATGTATGTCAGACTTTGCAGCAAAGCCAAAAGATCTGAATGAAGCGGAAATTGACAAAGTATCAGGACCTTGGCGAGAAGCCTGGAACGGATTTAAGAAGAGTAAAATTGCGGTTGTAGGAGCAGTTATTGTTCTTTTCTTTGTTCTTCTAGCTCTATTCGGACCGCTTATTGCTCCAGAAGGCATTAACGACCAAGAATTGTCTGATCGCTTATTGCCCCCTTCATCAGAGTATTGGTTTGGGACGGACGATCTTGGGAGAGATATTTTCTCCAGAATTATTCATGGTGCACGTATTTCACTTTGGGTAGGATTCTTTGCAGTTATTGGCTCTTCAGTAGTTGGTAGTCTTTTAGGAATTATTGCAGGATATTATGGGCGTTGGGTTGATGCGATTATTTCCCGTATTTTTGATATTATGCTTGCTTTTCCTTCGATTCTACTTGCGATTGCTGTAGTATCGGTCCTTGGACCTTCCTTACGAAATGCGCTTATCGCTATTGCGATTATTAATATACCGAATTTCGGCCGGCTTATTCGTTCGAAAGTGTTAAGTATCAAAGAAGATGAGTATATAACCGCAGCCAAAGGTATTGGAATGAAAGATGCTCGAATTTTGTTCTCTCATATTTTACCGAATTCGATGGCTCCTGTAATCGTACAAGGAACGTTGGCGGTTGCTACTGCAATACTTGAAGCCGCTGCTCTTGGATTTCTTGGTCTTGGTGCACAGGCGCCAGATCCGGAATGGGGAAAGATGTTAGCTGATGCAAGGAAGTATTTACAAAGCGCTCCATGGACAATGATTTTTCCGGGTCTTGCGATCATGTTAACGGTACTCGGATTCAACTTAATGGGGGATGGATTGCGTGATGCACTTGATCCTAAGATGAAAAGCTAATAAAAAAAGCGTTCTTCCGTCAGTAAAAATTGACGGGAGAACGCTTTTTACACTTAGTGACATATCATCTGTTCACCTTAATAAATTTCTTCTTCTAGCTCCGAATTGACTTCATAATTGTGATGCCTTTGAAGGGAGACGATTAGTAAATCTAGGTGTTCAAGCTGTTCTTCATAATTCAATATGGCTGAAAGAACATGTAATAAGTGATACGTAGAAAATGTTTCATCTTCTTCTTTCGTTACTGTTATTTCTTTTATAAAGATTTCCATAACTTCAAAGCGCTGCAAATAATCTTCCTCGAAGCCGAACCCCATATTTTCTGCTTTAAGTTTACCTACAAATTTGAGGTGTAGTTGTTCATGATACGTCAGAAGGGAATCAAGCCGTTCTTGAATCATCATGCGAAAATGTTCAGGTAACTCGGTAAGTTCATTCTCAAATTTATGGAGCCTTTTTAACACATCGTAACTGCTTCTTGAAGTTGCAATCATTTGCCGATAAACAACTAGCTTTCTAGCTTTTTCTCTTGATGCTTTTTTGAAGTAGCTACGTTCTTCTTTATAGAAGAGAAAGGTCTGATCTATTTGTGAAAGTCTGTCTTTCAGTTTCGTTAATGACTTTTTAGTTGCAATATGCTCTGAAGCCTGCCTGCCTGCTAAACGTGTCCACCGAATAATTTCGTCTTGTGCTTGATGAATCGATTGGAACAACTTCGATTCGTACTTGGGTGGTACGAATAACAAATTCACTGAAAACGAAGCCATAACACCGATAACAATTGTAAGGAAACGGAGTAAAGCAAAGGATAAAAATTCATCTCCCCTAATTTCCATAATTGCAATCATCATAACAAGTGCCATCGAAATAGACTTTTCAAGGCCTAATTTAACCATTATTAAGATGATGATAACAGCAGCCAAACCAACAATAACGAGTTGGTGTCCGAAAATTAGAACGAAAGAAATAGCAATGATTGCTCCAATTATGTTTCCTTGAATTTGTTCAACGATTGTTAAATAGGAACGATAAATGGACGGTTGAATCGCGAAAATAGCGGCGATTCCAGCGAATACTGGATTTGGAAGACCTAATGATTGGGCTATGAATAAGGCCAAAACAATCGCGACGCCGGTTTTAACAATGCGAGCACCAAGTACCATGCGATATTTCCTTTCTTTTTCTGAGTGCTTCTAATTGAATAAAACACTCTTAAATAGTTGATAGTTCCTTAAATGACCGATCGACAGCTTTGAGTGTCTCTTGAATGTCTTCTTCGGTATGAGCTGTTGTCAAAAACCAAGCTTCATATTTAGATGGGGCAAAGTTGATGCCGTTTTTAAGCATAAGCATAAAGAACTTGGCGAATACGTCACCGTCTGTCGCTTCTGCTTGTTCGTAATTCTCAACTTTTACGTCAGTGAAGAACAAAGTCAATGCTCCGCCAAGACGGTTTGTTGTTAAAGTAATACCATGTTTGTTGGCGGCCTCCAAAATACCCTCTTCAAGAATGGATCCAAGGCGATCCATTTCTTCGTAAACGCCGGGTTGTTGAAGAACTTCTAAACATGCGATTCCAGAAAGCATAGAAGCTGGATTTCCAGCCATCGTTCCGGCTTGGTATGCAGGTCCAAGGGGTGCTACTTGTTCCATTATCTCTTTTTTACCACCATACGCGCCAATAGGAAGTCCACCGCCAATAATTTTCCCCATTGCGGTAAGGTCAGGTGTGAATCCGAGTAAATCTTGGGCAGCGCCGTAGTGGAAACGAAAGGCGGTAATGACTTCATCGTAAATTGTAAGTGCGCCTTTTTCAGCTGCGCGTTCGTGTACGTTTTCTAAAAATCCTTTGTTTGGCTCAACGATACCAAAGTTACCGACGATTGGTTCGATTAGAATGCAAGCAATTTCATCTCCCCATTTATCCATTGCTTCATTAAAAGCAGCAGGATCATTAAATGGAATTGTAATTACTTCTTTAGCCGTTTCAGCTGATACACCTGCCGAGTCTGGTGTTCCGAGAGTAGCTGGACCAGATCCTGCTGCAACGAGCACTAAATCGAAATGGCCGTGATAACAACCAGCAAATTTCATGATTTTAGTTCGACCTGTATATGCTCTTGCTACTCGAATGGTAGTCATAACAGCTTCAGTACCTGAGTTGACAAAGCGAACTTTATCCATAGCGGGAATTGCTTCTTTTAGCATTTTCGCAAATTTCACTTCATGTTTTGTAGGTGTTCCATAAAGCACGCCGGTTTCCGCGGCTTGTACGATAGCTTTAGTAATATGTGGATGTGCGTGACCAGTAATAATCGGACCATATGCTGCTAAATAGTCAATATATTTATTACCGTCAACATCCCAGAAATAGGCTCCTTCTGCTCGTTCCATAACTGTTGGGGAACCACCTCCGACTGCACGGTAGCCGCGCGAAGGGCTATTAACACCCCCAACGATATGTTCGCATGCTTCATTATAAATTCTTTCTGAATTAGTTCTTTCCATGTATATTCCTCCGTTCAACTTACTACTCTACCTATTGTAAACAATACAGCAACAATACGCCAAAGAAATTGAATAATACTCATTTATTGGGTAGGATTAAGGATAGAAACTGTTTGAAGAATCTGAAAGGGGATTATTAAATGACGAATCTTGAAGGACAAAAAGCACCTGAATTTACACTGACCAATGAAAAAGGTAAAGAGGTTTCGCTAACTGACTTTGCTGGAGAAAAATATGTCATTCTTTATTTTTATCCAAAAGACGCAACTCCAGGGTGTACTACTCAAGCATGTGATTTTAGAGATGCCTTTGAAGACTTTAGTGAGTTAAATGCCGTTATTCTTGGAGTTAGCCCGGATAATGCAGCATCACATGAAAAATTTATTGAAAAGCAAGGGTTGCCATTTTCTTTGTTAGTGGATGAAGAACACGTCGTATCTGAGCAATACGGTGTTTGGAAATTAAAGAAAATGTTTGGCAAGGAATTCATGGGGATAGAAAGGTCGACATTTTTGATTGATCCTAAAGGTGTGGTTGTAAAGGAATGGCGTAAAGTTAAGGTGAAAGGTCATATAGAAGAGGCGTTAGCCAATTTAAAGGAACTATCTAATTCCTAATTGAGAAGGGGACTGGGAAATGGAAGTCTTATTTACATTTGATGTTAAAGATGTGTTGAAAGAAGAACTTAAGTTAAGATTTCCAGAACTGACAATTCATTATACAAAAAAAGGGGAAAGCATTGAAGCAAGTTTTGCTGAAGTGTTAGTTACATATGGGTCAGACATAGATGTAGAGTTGTTAGATAAAGCGAAAGAGCTTAAATGGATTATGGTAGGGTCAGCGGGCGTCGATAAAATGCCGCTTTCTGAAATTGCGGATAGGGATATATTACTGACGAATGCAAGTGGTATTCATAAAACACCGATGGCAGAATCTGTACTTGCGCATATACTAGCTCTTCGTCGATCACTCTATGAAATGTATGAATCTCAAAAAGAGAAAGTATGGGGAAATAAAATTCGTTCAGCAGAACTAAGAGGATCGACAGCGCTCATCCTAGGGCCGGGTGAGATTGGTTCCGAAATAGGAAGGTTATTGCAAGCATTTGGAGTGCATACGATAGGATGTAATCGATCAGGTCGTAAAAGTACATCAATGGATGAAATAATTGTTTTCGGTGAATTGATTGAACGGATTCCTGAAGCAGATATTGTAGTATCGGTACTTCCTAGTACTATGGAGACGAAAGGTCTTATTTCAGCAGATGTTTTTAGCGCTATGAAAGAAACAGCAGTATTTATGAACTTTGGTCGAGGGGATCTAGTTTGTGAATCTGTGCTTCTTGATGCTTTGGAGGGGAATAAGATTGCTCATGCAGTCCTAGATGTATTCGAGGTTGAGCCGCTTTCGAAAGATAGTAAGTTATGGACGCTTGAAAATATTACAATTTCACCACATATATCAGGCTTGTCTGGTAAGTATGTTGAAAGAACGCTAGATATATTTAGTGATAACTTGGAAATATGGCTTAAAGGTGATAAGAACTTAGTAAATCTAGTTGACTTAGATCAGGGATACTAAAAGAGGGCAATGATGGGCGCGTCGCTTTAGTTGACATATGGCTTCAATTTTAAGTAAACTAATTGTAACGATTACAAAGTAATAATTAATATGAATTGAGGTGCATAGCGATGTCTGAAGTGATATTGAAAGACGCGCTGGACACGTTGAAAAGTAGGGGAGTACGAATTACCCCCCAAAGACATGCCATTTTAGAATATCTAGTATCAACCAAGTCACACCCTACGGCCGATGAAATATATAAAGCACTTGCAAGTGAATTTCCGAATATGAGTGTTGCAACGGTTTATAATAATCTTCGAGTGTTTCGAGGTGCTTCACTCATTAAAGAACTCACATACGGTGACGCTTCAAGTCGATTCGATTTTGTGACACACCATCACTATCATATTATATGTGATGATTGTGGAACGATTGTTGATTTTCATTATCCGGGATTGGACGAAGTTGAACATCTCGCCTCCCATGTAACTGGATTTAAAGTAAACACACACCGTATGGAAGTGTATGGTACATGTCCAACGTGCGTAAGTGCAGTAACTAGCTCTAATTAAAAATCCGGAATGCCTTCAAGAAGGCGTTCCGGATTTTTTTCAGTATTAATTTGGTTTATTTTCATCTTGTGTTTTTTGTGGTCGATTATATGCTACATCAAAATCTTTGCCTTCAAGCGTAGGATCTAAGGTCAAAGGTTCACGGCAATGTCCACACATGTCGACTCGCCCAAGCATTTTCGTTTGTTTCCCACAACTTGGACAAACTATTTGTACTGCTCTTGTAGAGAGTGAACCAATCCAGGCGTATACAACTGTGCTTGCAATAATGGCAAGTACACCAAGAAACATAAATATAAGCATGACAATCTCGTTTTTTCTAAAGAAGATACCGAGATACATGATGACTACGCCAATAAAGATTAGTGAAAGAGCGAAAGAGCGTATGCGGTTTATCTTGTTTTTATATGGTTTCACGTAGCGTTCCTCCTTAATATATCCTCAACTACTATAGCATATATTTTCTTTTTCGCGTTATAAATGGAGCTCGATTGAAGGATTTGATAGACTAGTCGTCGAAAGTACATACAAGGAAAGAGGTGATCAAGTGGAACAAATGCTTAGGGCGATTTATCAAGAACGAGCAAGTTCTCCAGAAACGCTCGGTGTTATTCTTGTTGAAAAGCGTGAGAAAGGGGATCCTGTTACGGATACCTTTGATGCAATACTCTTAATTATTACTGCTGACGAAACAATGCCTATTCATACAAAACATTATGTGGATAGTTCAGGGAAAGCTGCAATGCATACTATTAGTGAGAAACAACTACGTAAATGGCTTCTACTTGGATCTAGACGTAAGGTGGTAGATTGGTTGTTCAATGGCAAGGTCTATTTTGACAGAAATGAATTTATTGAAAATCTAAAAGTTGAATTTCCTTTTCATGGACAGAAAATAAAAATGGGCTTGGAATTCTCTAAGCTTGTTAGATCATATATGGAAGGTAAAACTTTTTATGAGCAAGGTGATTATATGGACGCATACAATCATGTTGTTGAATCATTGCACCACCTTGCCAGACTTGCAGTTATCGAGAACGGGCTTTTTCCCGAGATGACAGTTTGGTCTCAAGTGAAAAAGATAGATCCGGCAATTTATAAGTTATACGAGGAATTAATTACGAGTGATGAACCGATTGAGAAAAGGTTGGAGCTTCTTTTCCTTGCAAGCGAGTTTTTCATATACAATCGGACAACAGATGGTGCGGATCATATAATGAATGTAATGTCTAAACAGAAAGAATGGAAAATACAAGAGCTTCATGAACATGAAGAACTGAAAATGTATTCGATTGATTTGGAAGTGTTTATTGAATTCCTCGTCGAAAAAGGATGTATAGAGGTTGTAGAAATCGAATCGAAAAACGAAAAGATTTTTCATAGAGATTATAGAGTTTCTATATAGGCACTGTAGTAACAAGGCGACTTTACGTCGTCTTTTATTATTGTGTTGACACAATAACAGATACTGTGTTATTCTATTGTTTGTCGCTTGAAGCAAGAAAAAATGATTCGAAAGAATCGAATGAAATCATTTGAAAATAACTATTGACTTCCTGAGATGTTAGAGTTACATTAGAGAAGTCGCCGTTACGAGAGTGATTAAAAATAGGCGTCATATTGAACCTTGAAAACTGAACAGCAAAACGTCAAGAAATACACGCGAGAGTATTTATACTCAAGCGAAAAACGAACCTTCGGGTTCAAGTCAGCAAGAAATGAGCAATCATTTTCTTCTGTAATAACTGCTGGCGGTCGAGACGTAGTGAAGTGCTAGGAAACGAGTGAGAGATGAAGGGAGCGTACTTTTGGGTACGTGACCGACTGAACAAACGAAGTTGACGACGCAATTCGCTATGTATCGGACGTCAGATATTATGGAGAGTTTGATCCTGGCTCAGGACGAACGCTGGCGGCATGCCTAATACATGCAAGTCGAGCGAAACTTATAGGAGCTTGCTCCTATAAGTTTAGCGGCGGACGGGTGAGTAACACGTGGGCAACCTGCCCTGCAGATGGGGATAACTCCGGGAAACCGGGGCTAATACCGAATAATCAGTACGTCCGCATGGACGTGCTCTGAAAGACGGTTTCGGCTGTCACTGCAGGATGGGCCCGCGGCGCATTAGCTAGTTGGTAAGGTAATGGCTTACCAAGGCGACGATGCGTAGCCGACCTGAGAGGGTGATCGGCCACACTGGGACTGAGACACGGCCCAGACTCCTACGGGAGGCAGCAGTAGGGAATCTTCCACAATGGACGAAAGTCTGATGGAGCAAT
>NZ_JBTLRN010000013.1:73704-74830 GCF_054482775.1 Sporosarcina sp. CAU 1771
AAAACATCTGTTTCAGATGTAAGGCTTACAACTGCATAGTTGTATATAGGAATCTTTCCTCCACTAGGTCGGCGTGGAAGGCTATGCCGATGGAACAATGCTGAAGTGGGGTTAGTAGACAGGGTGGAAGCCGCCGACCGAGGGGATTCCCAATGGAGTGGCTGAAGCCCACAATGTTTGAGAGCACCACACTGCCCGCCACACATGTTCTGGGCCCTTGCATAAGTGGCACCGTACGACTAGGTGCTAATGATCGCTAAGGCCGAAGTACGTCCGCTCAACGTCGGACGTTAGGCTTGACCCTTGCCAAAATAGCCTAACCGAGCCGCCGAAGGTGGGACAGATGATTGGGGTGAAGTCGTAACAAGGTAGCCGTATCGGAAGGTGCGGCTGGATCACCTCCTTTCTAAGGATATATGTTGATACGTCAACATTCGGAATGTAGACTTTGTCTACAAAAACGAGAGACACGTTCTCTCACTTGACGTTTTGCGTTCAGTTTTGAAGGTTCATTATTATTTGATCCTCAAAAACAGAGTTAGTTCGACTCATATATAGAGCAATCCCGAAAGGGGCCTATAGCTCAGCTGGTTAGAGCGCACGCCTGATAAGCGTGAGGTCGGTGGTTCGAGTCCACTTAGGCCCACCATTAAAGTTTTTAAGTAGTATTTCTAACTTAAATAACTAACGCTAATTCGGGGCCTTAGCTCAGCTGGGAGAGCGCCTGCCTTGCACGCAGGAGGTCAGCGGTTCGATCCCGCTAGGCTCCACCACTTACTCCGATAGGGAGTATTTTTGTTCCTTGAAAACTGGATAAAACGACATTGGGTTATGTACACATTCGTTATGGGTGTGCATGTAACCAAAGAAACAAGTCAAGAATCATGAATGCAATACCTTTTTACGTGTAGTCTATTTACATCGCTGTTTATAGCTGCACATATCAAAAAATAACGAACAACTTTTGTTGGAACTTATTTTTAGGTTAAGTTAGAAAGGGCGCACGGCGGATGCCTTGGCACTAGGAGCCTAAGAAGGACGGCACTAACACCGATATGCTCCGGGGAGCTGTAAGTAAGCTTTGATCCGGAGATTTCCGAATGGGGAAACCCACTACCTTTAATAG
>NZ_JBTLRN010000014.1:0-73193 GCF_054482775.1 Sporosarcina sp. CAU 1771
GATTTTAGATCGTTTACTTCACCGCGTTGAGGTCGTTAATTTAAATGATGATAGTTACCGTATGAAACATCGTGTCAGTATGTTTGAAAGCGAAAGTGTTCAAAGTTAATTAGCATAAAGTGTCCAATTCTACTTGACGGTTACAGCTCTCGAGATGGAGATTTTGAAGATGGCTATGGATTCGAGCATTGGTCTAGCTTTGGAAATCAACTTATAAAGCCTTATTTACCAACGGCGAGCAACATATCGGCCAATGTTTCTTTTGATAAACCTCTTCCGAAAGATCGTGATGTTCTTCAGCATTTACAACACACTTGTTGGACGGTCCATATAGATGTACCTTATGGTCTGACAGAAAGGAATATGGATATTGAATTGAATAAGCTTCTTGTATCAATACAAGGGATGGATAATGACAATATATGCTTCGAATATGTATTGGTAGGATATATGGGTGATTACGTTGAATTACAGAAGGAAGATTTGAAGCAGATTCAAAAAGAGAAGGTCTTGAAAATAACTGATTATAATGTCTGGAAGCATTAAATTTAAGGAATTTGACTGGACACATTTATTCATGTTTTAGGTATTCAAATAATTGGTGCTTAAATCGTTCAATTAATACATTTGTCGAACCGTTAAGAATTTAAGTTTGAAGGAATACTAATTGGAATATATATTATCCGTTTCTCTTGCGATCATGGTCCATTTGTTCTTTATGTAGTAATTTCAAAAGCGGCTAGGGATGGAATTAATCAATCTTTAGTTGGTCAAGGCGTCTTAGAAAGACCCAAATAGAGAAGATAGAAAAGCAACCTTATCTAATGATTTGGATAACGACTAATAATATAACTTTATATTAAACGGTGCGATAACTATCTTTTAAGTATAGTGGTTACAGCTAAAACGATATACTGATAATTAAATATTTAAGGTGGGATTAGAGATCTGAAAATTATTGCGAAAAATATGAACCTATACTAGTACCTATGTTAATTGTTCGTTTAATCCTTGTACTATTTTAACTGACTATTTCTAGATTCTACTATTAATAAAAAACATACCAAAATATAAATAAAGGAATGAGACTATGGAAGTGTCAATGAATTTAGACCAAGCAACTTTTCATGTAGAAAAAACTAAACTATTGAGCCTAAATGAAGTAAACTTCAGGATTAAACCTAAAATTAAAGAACAAAAAAGATTGTTTAGAACATCATTATATAAATTATTAATTGACGTAGAAGTAAATAATCAAGTGTATGAATTTGTAGGTTATGATCTCAATCACGAGTTGATTGCACAGCTAGAAAAAGACCCTTCCAGATTTCTAGTCGGAGCAGAACCACCATTTTTATGTGGAACAAACTGGCCAGATAGTGCAATATCTGAAGTCGTAGAGGCAAACAATGTACCTTTGGATTCCTTGATCGTAACAGATGGAAAAAATGTAATCGCTACAATTTATAAGAATGAGATACCTATATTGATTAACTGGTTTGAAAATTTAATCAACTAAACTTAAAAGAAGAAAATAGTGGATTTGATAAAGGTATTTAAGCGATATTGATGAAAGCGTTTTACAAGAATACGATCGGGCTATTTTGTTGAAAATGCGAGGTGACACGATGAGTAATGATGATTTTACTTTATCAAATATCTTTAGTAAGTTTATCGAAGACGAAATAATGGACATAGAAACATTTAAACTTATATTCAATTTTGTTGCATTAGATAACTTTCGCCAAGGTGAGTATGAAGGCAATATGTTTGTTATTAGAAAGATAAATACGAATCATATACAGTTAGAAGATGAAGTAGCGACAAAGAACACTTCCATTCCGGTTGTATATGCATACAGAAAAGAGAAGTTTTTATCGCTTTTACAATCATATCAGCCAAGATCGTAAACTCTTCAATCGGGGATGATTATGCACAACAACTTTTGGTAGGCACTTAGTTGATTGGAGTGCAAGATGGCTACTCCGGAAGGATCAGCGTAAAGAAGAAACAACAATTGGTTGGTCCACCGTCCGCCCTCGAGAACATGTTAGGGAAAGATTGAATTATATCTTTCCGCATTTAGGGTTTGGAACGAAAATCAACAATATCGTTGTTTATAAATGAAAAAAGGGTGACGTGGAAACACATCACCCCAACGAACCGTTTAATTTTTTGTACCACGCAATTGAACGGAGTAATTAAAATGTGGCAGTCCTTTTGCTTTAGTTCGTATCAAAGTATTCAAGAAGTCCATTATAGATTCCAAGTGTTGCTTGGTCTCTGAACATGTCCGTCGTCATTGTACGTTCTTCTGATGGATTTGATAAAAATCCAAGTTCAACAAGGATTGCATTTTGACGATTTTCACGAAGGACAAGATAATCTCCAGGTTGTGCTCCGCGGTTCCGAAGCGCGATTGACTTAGATAGTCCCTTATTGATTGCTTCCGCCAATTTTTGTTGACGCTCATGCGTATAGTACGTTGTAAATCCGGAAACCGAAGAACTTGTATTTGCATCATAATGGACGCTTACAAATGCATCCGCTTCATGTTGATGGCTGACTGATACCCGTTTGCGTAAGGATACATAGCTGTCTGACTCGCGGGTAAAAACAACATTTGCGCCAGCTGCTTTTAATTTTGAGGCGAGTCGTTCAGACGTTAGTAATGTAATGTCTTTTTCGTCAGTTCCTCGAACACCTGTCGTTCCACGATCGTTCCCGCCATGGCCAGGATCAATAACAATTGTAAGGCCGTTTAACGTTCCTGGAACACGTGCACTTTTTTTCGACTCTTTTGTTTGTGGTGCTTTTTTAACACCATCTGACGAAACTACCCATTTAGCGACAAATGCTGACTTTCCTTCCGAAAGCAAAACTTCGTACCAATCTCCATCCTCTGCAAGAATCGAAAATTGTTCTCCAGCATTTGCTCTAGTAACAACTGTCGAATTCGTAGTTGCAGCCTCTCGAAGGTTCGTTCCGTTTGAGAGAACTGTGGCAAAATTGCTTTTTGAAGAAGTAATTTTGGAAACCTGTTGTTCAGATGAAATTTTCCCGTGGAAAGAATAAACCCATCCTTCTTTTCCTTTATCTAAAAGGATGTGTACCCAATTTCCATCAATTGCTTTAATTTCAAAAGCTTCATTTTTATGAATAAGTCCAATTTGCTTTGAAGATAAATCAGCTGCTTTTCTTACATTCAGCGCATCAACGGCTACGGTGAAAACATCTGCTTTCGTGCTTGTTTCTTGGTGTGAAGTTTGTATTGTTTTTTCATTTACTTCATTAATATAGTCGGTATGGACCCATCCAATTGTGGAGTTAAAAGTAATTTGTGCCCAGTTTCCGTCTTTCCCATTCATTACGGCATTATCGCCAGCATTCATTTTTCCAAGAATTTCGGAATTGACTGAAGGACCAGACCTAATGTTTAAACTGTCTACTCGTGAAAGAATAGTAGTGGATGAAGTGCCTGTTTCATCTTCAGGGCTTGTTAACCATGCTGCAATCCAACCGGTTTCATTTCCCATAGCGACTTGAATCCAATCACCAGATTTAGCGAGGGGATGAATGCGTTCACCTCTTTTGAGGGAACCGATGACTGCATATGTAAGCCCAGGACCCGATCGAACATTTAGAGTCTTTGCATCGACTGTAACGGATTGGTTATTTGCAAATGAAGTTGTTGTAATGGAAACTGTCGAAAAGATAAGTATAAGAACGATGGCCCATGTTGTCAGTTTTTGCAAAATATCAGCCTCCTCAATTCCATTGTAGAAGATATTGGGATAAAAAACTACAATAATCGCAAAAAGGTTGACACTTCTTTGTACAATCACTAAGATTATGAGTAACGAACAATAAACATTTGAACCTTGGACGTGGAAAGTAGATGTGCATAGAAATCCGAATAGAGAGGGGAGGACGTGGCTGAAATCCACCCCGCGGATTGGGACATTGAAGAACACCACAGAGGTTTCATGCTGAACATTTTTACTAGGCGTGAACGGTACCAGCCGTTATCTTGGATACGAGTGGGCGCTATTTGCGTCAATTAGGGTGGAACCGCGGAAGCTTAAAGGCTCTCGTCCCTTGCCAAGGCAAGGGATGGGGGTCTTTTTTTGTGGACTTTTAGATGTGAATTAATTTTAATTCACATCTTTTACAAATAGAAAGGAGAATACCAATGATTTTTAAAGTGCCAAGAGGAACTCAAGATATTTTGCCGTCAGAAACTTGGAAGTGGCAACAAGCGGAAAAGATAATAAATGAATTGTGTGAGACATTCCGGTACAAAGAAATAAGAACACCGATGTTTGAGCAAACGGAACTTTTTCAACGTCTCGTTGGAGAAACGACCGATGTAGTTCAAAAAGAAATGTACACGTTTATGGACAAGGGCAATCGTTCAATGACACTTCGCCCTGAAGGAACTGCTGCTGTCGTTCGTTCGTTTGTAGAACATAAAATGTTCGGCTATCCAGATCAGCCCGTTAAACTTTTTTATACAGGTCCAATGTTTCGCTATGAGCGTCAGCAAGCAGGTCGATACCGACAGTTTGTTCAATTCGGGGCGGAAGCAATAGGCAGTGCAGACCCTGCAATTGATGCGGAAGTGATTTCACTAGCTATGGCGGTATATAAGGGTGCGGGTCTTACGGATTTTAAACTCGTCATAAATTCACTTGGAGATACGGAATGTAGAGCTGCGCATAAAGATGCCCTTGTAGAACACTTCAGTCCTCATATCGAAGAATTTTGTTCGGATTGTAAATCCAGACTCGAGAAAAATCCACTTCGTATTCTCGATTGTAAAGTAGATAGCGGGCATCCGTTAATTGAATCCGCGCCGTCTTTGGCAGATTACTTAAATGAGTCTTCTGCATCCTATTTTGAACAAGTAAAAACGTATTTGGATGATTTAGGAATTGCTTACGAAGTGGACGCGAATCTAGTACGTGGGCTCGATTATTATAATCATACTGCTTTTGAAATTATGAGCACGGCTAAAGGATTTGGTGCTATCACAACACTCTGTGGCGGAGGCAGATACAATGGACTTGCTGAAGAAATTGGTGGTCCTTCTGCACCTGGAATCGGGTTTGCGATGAGTATTGAGCGACTTCTTTTAGCTATGAACGCTGAAGGGAAGTCATTTGAGGAGGAGCCAGGCCTTGATGTATACGTTGTTACGATGGGTGACGAAGCTAAGCATACAGGCTTCAAAATTCTAAACAACTTAAGAACTGCTGGTATTCGGACGGATATGGATTATATGGACCGGAAGATGAAAGCTCAAATGAAGTCAGCAGACCGTCTGAATGCTAAAGTGGTCGTTGTCCTTGGGGAAAATGAAGTAGCGGGAAATACGGCAATGGTTAAAAATATGGCAGATGGAACACAGGAAGAAATCGCATCAGAAGAACTAATCGAAAAAATTTCAAGCATCGTGAAACGATAAAGGAAGGTAGATGAAGAATGATGACGCGCACACATTATTGCGGTAAATTATCAGAACAACAAGTAGGAACTACAGTTACACTAAAAGGTTGGGTTCAAGTTAGAAGAGATCTCGGGGGACTTATTTTTATCGATTTAAGAGATCGTACAGGTATCGTTCAAACGGTATTTAACCCATCCATGTCCCAAGAAGCTCTTGCGATAGCTGAAAGCGTCAGAAACGAATTCGTCTTATCTATTACCGGAAAAGTAATTGAGCGGGCAGATGCTCAAAAAAATCCAAACATTGAAACGGGCTCAATTGAAGTTCAAGTTGACGAAGTATCGATTATTAATAAATCAAAGACGCCTCCATTCATGATTGAAGACGAAACAGATGTTAATGAGGAACTTCGTTTGAAATACAGATACCTTGATTTACGTCGTCCGAAACTTGCACGCATATTTAAAATGCGTTCGGATATTACTAAGACCGTTCGTAACTTTCTAGATGATGAAGGTTTCTTAGAAGTTGAAACACCGATTTTGACAAAGTCTACTCCAGAAGGCGCACGTGATTACCTCGTCCCAAGCCGTGTGCATGAAGGTGAGTTTTATGCTTTGCCTCAATCACCTCAGTTATTCAAACAGATGCTAATGGTTTCTGGATTTGATCGTTACTACCAAATTGCTCGTTGCTTCCGTGATGAAGATCTTCGTGCAGATCGTCAACCTGAGTTCACACAAATTGATATGGAAATGAGTTTCATGTCAATGGAAGAAATTATCGCGTTAAACGAAAATCTAATGCACAAAATAATGAAAGACGTGAAAGGCGTTGAACTTGAACTTCCTTTTAAACGCATTCCCTATGATGAAGCAATGGCACGTTTCGGTTCTGATAAGCCAGACACAAGATTTGGCATGGAACTAATCGATGTTTCCGAAGTTGTTAAAGATGCACCGTTTAAAGTCTTCAGTGGAACGGTTGAATCGGGCGGTCAAGTAAAATTAATTAACGTGAAAAATGCAGCAGATGGATTTACAAGAAAAGATATCGATGAGGGACTTGGAGAATTTGCTTCACGTTACGGCGCAAAAGGACTTGCATGGTTGAAAGTAACTGAAGAAGGTCTAACAGGACCTATCGGACGCTTTTTTGAAGGCGAATTAGCAGCCTCGTTACAAGACGCAGCTGGTGCAGAAGCAGGGGACCTACTGTTGTTCGTAGCCGACAAAAAGAACGTAGTTGCAGACGCTTTAGGTGCATTACGCGTTAAGTTAGCTCATGAGCGTGGCTTGATTGATGAGACGAAATTTAATTTCCTATGGGTTACTGAATGGCCACTATTTGAATACAATGAGGATGATGGTCGTTATTACGCAGCGCATCATCCATTTACAATGCCGGATAGCGTTGAAGAGTTGGACACGAATATCGATAAAGTCAAAGCACAAGCCTATGATTTGGTTCTCAATGGCTATGAACTAGGTGGCGGATCTCTTCGTATATATGAGCGTGAAGTTCAAGAAAAAATGTTTAAGGCGCTTGGATTTACAGAAGAAGAAGCGAGAGAGCAGTTTGGATTCCTTCTTGACGCATTCGAATATGGTACGCCTCCACATGGCGGAATTGCATTTGGACTTGACCGAATCGTAATGCTTCTTTCAGGATCTACGAATTTAAGGGACACAATTGCATTCCCTAAAACAACAAGTGCGAGTTGCTTACTTACATCAGCTCCAGACGTTGTAGATTCAAAACAGCTTGCGGAGTTAGGCGTCCACGTTACAGTGAAGAATCACTAAGTAATTCAATTTATACCAAGTTTTTCACCAAATTTGAAAAATATAATCATTGTACTCGCTTACTATCTGTGGTAATCTATTAGTAATACGAATCCTGAAGTGTTCGTTATTTGACAATCATTTTGACCGAACATTTATATCGTCGGGAGTCTGCATTGCGATTTGGATGTCACGCCTGTCATGGGACTTCAAAAGAATTGCATAGGACACCCACCTGCTGTGAGCGGGTTCAAAACGATACTACAAAGACGGCACATTTGGGATTCGTCTTTGATTAAAATCAATCCTCTCTTGCGCAACTGCTTGAGAGGTTTTTTATATCTTAAATATGGATTTGTAGAGAAGAAGGGCGGAATGTACGTGTTACACCAATTTTCAAGAAATGAACTTGCCATCGGACAAGAGGGCGTTGAACGTATGCGAAATACAACTGTTGCGATTCTAGGTGTTGGAGGCGTTGGTTCATTTGCAGCTGAAGCTTGTGCAAGAAGTGGAGTTGGTCGAATTATTCTTGTCGATAAAGACGACATTGATGTAACGAACATTAACAGGCAACTCGTAGCTTATTTATCCACAGTTGGGCGCTCAAAAACAGAGGTTATGCAAGAGCGAATCGCAGATATCAATAAAGAGTGCGAGGTAATCTCACTACATATGTTTTATACAGATGAAACAGCTGAAGAATTTTTTAGCTATCAACCAGATTATGTGATTGATGCTTCGGATACGATCAGTTATAAGTTGCATCTTATACAAGAATGTCTTGCACGGAATGTAAAAATCATTTCAAGTATGGGTGCCGCAAACAAAATGGATCCTACTCGTTTCCAAATTGCAGATATATCTAAAACGCACACGGACCCAGTGGCGAAAGTTATTCGTGTTCGATTACGTAAAGCTGGAATTACAAAAGGTGTTCCCGTTGTGTTTTCAGATGAAAGTCCAATTGTAATTCGAGAAGATGTTGTTGGAGTCGTCGGGAAGCCTGATGCATCTATTCGCAAGGCTGAAATGCCGCCTGCTTCGAATGCGTTTGTACCGTCTGTTGCAGGACTAATATGTGCTAGTTGGGTCATGAATGATATCGTTGCAGACATTCCAATTCAACGAGTGAAAGACAAAGTGTGAGACCAAGTGGTCGTGTGGATGTGGATCTATGCGACTGCTTTTTTACTGAACGCATATTTGTATTATGCAATTTAATTATGCCGAAATGCCATTCCAATTCAATCGTGCAATTTAAAAGTCCAAGTTGCAATCACAGCCACGGGAAAGGAAATTAGTATGAATAAAAAAGCCTTTTTATTAGCATTATTTACCGTCGTTATTTGGGGTTCTGGTTTTGCGGCAATACGCGCAGGTCTTTTAGGTGGATATACACCTGGACACTTAGTACTTGTCCGCTTTTTAATCGCATCTAGTGTCTTTATTATTTATGCGGCTTGGCCTGGAACGCGTTTCAAACTTCCAAAAAAAGAAGATATACTAAAGATATGTCTTCTAGGATGGGTCGGAATCAGTGTCTATCATTTTGGGATTACATTTGGGGAAGAAACTGTTTCTGCGGGAACAGCAGGAATGCTCATCGGATCCGCACCGATTTTTACTGCGCTAATTGCCGTTGTTTTATTGAAAGAACGTTTAAGTGCTTTTGCATGGTTGGGGATGTTGGTCGGTATTATCGGTATTCTTCTAATTACAATTGGATCAGAAGGAGCATCTTTTGCAATTTCAAAAGGAGCATTATTGATTTTAATGGCTGCAATTGCAACCTCAATTTTCTTTGTATTCCAAAAACCATTACTCGCGCGTTATAATGCGATTGAGTTGACCGCCTACTTCACTTGGGCAGGCACACTTCCCTTTTTTATCTACTTTCCTGGCCTTTTAGATGGGATTCAGGGCGCGACACTAGAAGCGAACATTTCGGCAATTTACTTAGGCATATTTCCGGCTGCCATTGCTTACGTCACTTGGGCGATAGCCTTATCAATTGGAAATACGGGATCGGTTGCAAGTATGATGTATGCCGAGCCGGTCGTCGCTGTTATTGTTGCGTGGTTTTGGTTGAAAGAGTTCCCTAGTGCATTATCAATTGTAGGTGGCCTCATTGCGATTTCAAGTATTGTAATTGTAAATTGGGTTGGGAAAAAACGACTCCCGAAATTAGAGCGAAATGTTGTATAGGTGTCCATAATTATAAAAAAGCAATCCCGTAGGTCATTGACGACCTTTGGGATTGCTTTTATTTTTCCTCACACACTTCTTGCTAACGCTTGTGGCCTGAAGTGGACTTGACCTTTTTCCATATATAAAATACGGGTGGCTAATTTTTCGGCTTCGCTGCGACTATGGGTGACAAGAATGATTGGGATTTCCCATAACTTATGTAGTCGAAGTAGTTCATCGTGACTTCGATCCCGGGTCGCGTCGTCCAAAGCGGAAAAAGGTTCATCCAAAAGTAAAAGGTCGGGTTCAGTAGCTAATGCCCGTGCGATGGCTACTCGCTGTTTTTCTCCACCAGAAATCTCGTTTGGGTATTGGTCGGCCAAGTGATCGATATGTAATTCGTTCATCAATTGCTTTGCAAAGGATTCTGTTTTCATGCCGTATGCGATATTTTTCCAAACGGTTAAGTGAGGAAAGAGGGCATAGTCTTGAAAAAGATAGCCAATTTTCCGATGTTGGATCGGGATATTGACTTGTTTCCCTTGAAACAATAAATGATTATTCAGCTGAATGATCCCATCAGTAGCTTTTGTCAGACCTGCGATGCAATTAAGTATCGTTGTTTTTCCAGATCCCGAAGGTCCGAAAAGCACAATAATTTCATTTGAATCAACCGTGAATTCCGCATTTAATTCAAAATGCGCCAGTTTTTTTTGAATAGTTACAGAGAGCATAAGCAACCTCTTTTCTACTAGTAATAATGAGTTCGTCCCTAGCGACTCGTGGGAATACCAGGGCATTTTTTCTTTTCTTAACGTTTTTCCGAGTAGCGCATCATGTTTCGTTTGCTCCACCAGTTCAACCACAGGATGGCACTGAACCCAAGTGCGATAATAATGATAACCCAAAATGTTGCCATTTCCATATTGCCGGATTCAACGGCAAAGTAGATGGCCAGAGGAATTGTATCCGTTACGTTTGGAATATAACCGGCTAGCATAAGAGTTGCCCCGAATTCGCCAAGTGCACGAGCAAACGATAAGACTAAGCCAGCTAATAACCCTGGCCATGCAAGCGGAAAGGAAATCGTCCAAAAAACTTTCCATTTGGAGGCGCCCATTGTATAGGCTGCATTTTCGATGTTGGGTTCATAATGTTGAAATGCTGCGGCGGCACTTTGATACATTAGTGGAAATGAAACGACAACCGCAGCGATAATGACGGCATACCAAGAGAAAATAACTTGAAAATCGAATGCATTCATTAAAAGTTGTCCTAGAAACCCATTTTTACCAAATAAATATAATAAACCGAAGCCGACAACAGTTGGCGGAAGTACAAGTGGCAATAAAAAAATTGCTTCAACGATACTTTTCCCCGGGAATGAGTTACGAGCAATCAGTCGTGCAAGGAGCACGCCAAGGATAAATACGATAATGGTGGCGATTGTTGCAGTTTTAAGGGACAGCCATAATGGAGAAAAATTCATATCAGTCACTGGAAATCACCTCAAATTACTTTCTGAATCCATAGTTCTCTAAAATTTTTTGTGCCTGTTCGGATGCCATAAAAACCAAAAATTTAGTCGCTTCTTTTTCCTGTTTTGTATCCACAAGGACTGCACCCGGGTAAATCACTGGATCATGCGTGCCGTCTTCAGCGGTTGCAAGAATTTGAATTTTATTAGAAGAAAGTGCATCACTTTCATAGACGAATCCGATATCGACATTTCCTGTTTCAACATAAGTCAGTACTTGTCGTACATCTTTTGCAAGGACAAGTTTATCTTCCAATTCCTCCCACTTACTTAACTTTTTCAAGACTTGTTCAGCATATGTCCCAGCAGGCACACTCTCTGGATTACCAATTGCAATTTGCGCAATATCTTCAGCGGAGATATCCTTAACAGAAGAATAGGTAATGCCTGAGGATAGTCCAGTAATAAGTACAAGTTTATTGCCAGTGACATCTTGACGGGTAGCCGTAATAATCAGTTCTTCATCTTCAAGAGTGTCCATCCACTTTTGATTGGCAGAGATGAACACATCGACTGGTGCGCCTTGTTGAATTTGTTGCGCTAAACTACCGGATCCCTGAAGATTATAAGTTAATTCAACAGCATGATCTTTTTCATACAGCTCTTTTATATCTTTAAGTGCATCTGTTAAACTTACCGCAGCGGAAACCATTATCTCAACTTTTTCTTCTTTTTTACCGGTACATCCAATTAACGATAGCGATAAAGCGAGTAAGATTGAAAAGAAGTATAGCTTTTTCATAAGATAATCCACCTTTTATTATAGTTAGTTATATCTAAACATAACTAGATATAACTAACTATAATTCACATTTCTTTCGAAGTAAATGATAAAATAGAATTATCCAAAAGTATTTAGGGAATGTCGAGGTGTAAACGTGTTAAACAATGAGTCGTATACGACGGAGGAAATTGCTAATTTATTAAAAGTATCCAAGTTAACGGTGTATGATTTGATTAAAAAAGGTGAACTTCAAGCATATCGTGTCGGCAGACAAATGCGCGTGGATGCGAGTGAATTAGAGAATTACAAAGT
Source organism: Sporosarcina sp. CAU 1771 (assembly GCF_054482775.1). Lineage (NCBI taxonomy): Bacteria > Bacillati > Bacillota > Bacilli > Caryophanales > Caryophanaceae > Sporosarcina > Sporosarcina sp. CAU 1771. The sequence continues at coordinate 11,997 of NZ_JBTLRN010000014.1, forward strand.
TCGAGGGCAGGAAGTAAAAACGAATCTGCTGCCAAGGAACAACGACGCGCATAATGAACTTCCTTCCACTCGCTCTATTGTTATTAGTGGGCAAGATAGCAGTTTGGATATTTTAGCGAGGCAGCTTGAAATGAGAACAGATGAATTTCGACCGCTTAGATCCTATGTTGGAAGTTTGGATAGCTTAATTTCGATGTATAAGGGCAAAGCAGATATTGTAAGTACCCATTTATTCGATGGAGACACAAAAGAATATAATGTTTCTTATGTCCGTAAGTTGCTGGTGAGCAAATCTTTTCTAGTAGTGAGATTTATTCGCAGGCAAGCTGGATTGTACGTTGCGAAAGGAAATCCGAGAAAAATAGTGGGTTGGGCAGATTTAGCAAACCCAACAGTGACGATTGTGAATCGGGAATCGGGTGCGGGCGCACGTGTGCTATTGGATGAACAACTTCGTCTTCACGACATTTCCAAGAATCAAGTAAATGGATATGCAAATGAGCATACCAGCCATTTGGCAATCGCTTCGGTCGTCGCAAGTGGCGGGGCAGATGCTGGAATTGGTATAGAACAAGTGGCAAAAGCAGCGAACATCGACTTCATTCCTTTAATTAAAGAAAGTTACGATTTGGTTATGTTGAAAAATGACCAGAACGAAGATTTGATTGCGACCGTGTTAGCGGTTTTAAAGGATGCGAATTTTAAAGAGAAACTACAATCCCTTGGTTATGAGATTGAAGGAATTGGTGATGTTATTTGGCAGCAGTAGGCAATGCAAATCAAAGGGTGACCCAAAAAGTTGGTGAAAAACCAATCCAGGGTCACCTTTTATTTATATTCGTCGATTTATAAATCGTAAAGAAACGATAAAATCGGATGTGCAGTTCGTTTGCTTTGCTACATTGAAGACTATTGATTGTGAAAGATGACACCGAAATTAAAAGGATCGAGTTGCAAGTATAATCGACAAAAAACTCCGCACCCGATTTCACTAGGGTGCGGAGTTCGTTTATTACTTCTTCCGAAACTCTTTCATTCTTTCATAGATTGCAGCCAATTTCACTTCTTCACCTGCAAAAACAGGTTTGTAAAACTCGGTTCCTTCTACTTTGTCCGGTAAATATTGTTGGTCCACCCAGCCTCCGAACGAGCCGAGCGGTGAATCATGAGGGTACTTATATCCAACGTGACCGAGTGATGTTGCACCTGCGTAGTGCGTATCACGGAGGTGCATTGGAATGTCACCCGTTTTACCAGCGTTAATGGCATGAACGGCTGCATCGACAGCTGAATAAGCTGAATTTGATTTCGATGCGAGGCACATCTCAATCACGGCATTCGCAAGTGGGATGCGTGCTTCAGGCATTCCTAATCGAACCGCAGCCTCCGTAGCTGCAAGAACATGAGGTCCGACTTCTGGAGAAGCAAGTCCCACATCTTCATAGGCCATTACCAATAATCTTCTTGACACTGCGACAAGATCTCCTGTTTCCAAGAGGTGGGCAAGGTAGTAAATCGAAGCATTGACATCGCTACCCCGAACTGATTTTTGTAAAGCAGATAATAAGTTGTAAAAATGCGTCCCTTTTTTATCGCCAAACAGCCCAACTCGCCCTATTAAATTGTCGATTAACCAGTCTTCAACAATGGTCTTGTCATCAACTTCATCACTTGCATTTACGACAGATTCAAGTACGTTAAGTGCTTTTCTCGCATCCCCATTAACGCCTTCAGCAATTCTAGTTAATTGTTCCTCGCTTATATCGATATCCATTTTGCCAAGGCCACGTACGTCATCTTGAAGTGCTCTATGTAATAGTTCAATCAAATCTTCGGGTTCTAGACGTTTTAGCTGTTTAATTTCACCGCATCTTGAACGGATTGCGGGGTTGACATCGTGGTACGGATTTTCAGTTGTTGCGCCAATGAGTACAATCGCTCCATTTTCAACGTGGGGAAGTAATGTATCTTGTTGAAGTTTATTAAAACGATGGATCTCATCAAGGAATAACAGAACTTTTCCTGTAATTCTCGATTCTGCGACAACGTCCTCAACGTCTTTTTTCCCAGAAACAGTGGCATTCAAAGCAATGAAATGTAGATTGCTAGTTCCTGCAATTGCATGCGCTAACGATGTTTTTCCGATGCCAGGTTCTCCGTATAACAACATGGAGGGAACATGGCCTTTTTTTATTAGCCGATAAAGAGCCGTGTCTTTTCCGATGATCTCTTTCTGACCAGCAATTTCATCAATTGTTGTTGGGCGCATTCGGTACGCCAATGGTTCATTTCTCAACGTATTCCTCCTCGTACATCCGTTCCTCTAGTATACATGTTGTTTGGATTGAATGTATAGTTGATTGTTTGCGATTTACCACAGTTAATAAACAATTTAAACTTTTCATTGTATTCTTGCAGGAAAGGATGTAAGATACTCCTTACTAATGTTCGTTAGGTGGTGCGTGATGAGAAAGAAAGAAATTAAAGAAGTAGCGTTAAGAATGTTTGCAATGAAAGGCTATGAGGAAACCTCTCTTTCTATGATTGCAAATGAAGTTGGAATAAAAACTCCTTCTATCTATGCGTTTTATAAAAACAAGGAAAGCATATTTTTAACAGCCTTACACGATGTTTTACACGATCATTTTGAGCATATTAAAAATTCAGCAGACAGTCTTTCAGATGTAGGTGCAGAAGAGAAGCTGTTTAAGATTCTTCAAGAAATGTATGCGTATCATTTAAGAGAGAAAGAGAAAACAACATTTTTCCTACGATTTATGTTGTTTTCACCAGAAGGATTGAAGGACCAAATCCATGAAGAGTTTATTAAGTCAGATAAATTTTTGGAAGGGATTCTTCGGGAAATTTTTATCGATGCGATGGACAAAGACGAAATCAAAAGTGATTCGATTGATAGTTTAGTATCCAGTTTTTTGTGTTTGATGGACGGCCTGTTTATACAGCTATTTTATTATCAAAGTAACATTGATGAATTAGAACTCCGATTGAAAACAAATTGGAAAATTTATTGGAATAGTATTCGAAATCAATACGCAACTACATAAATCGTAAAAGGGAGAGTTTTCAATGAGGTACTTAGGAATTGAAGAAATTGAAAATATTGCAACAGGCGCAGCTGTTTTAGGTACAGGAGGCGGTGGAGATCCTTATATAGGGAAAATGATGGCCATCGAAGCAATTAAGAAATATGGAAAAGTAAAACTAATAACGATGGATGAGCTAAAAGATGATGACTTAGTTGTTCCAGTATCCTCCATAGGTGCGCCTACTGTAGGTATTGAAAAAATTGCTTCAGAGCATGAACTGACTGCTGCTTTAGAAATGCTTGAAAAGATATTGGGGAGGAAAGCAGATGCACTTATGCCTATTGAGGTAGGTGGTGTAAATTCACTAATTCCTATTGCTGCAGCTGCTAAAAAAGGAATTCCAGTGTTGGATGCAGATGCAATGGGTCGTGCTTTCCCAGAAGCTCAAATGGTTACTTATCACTTAGATGGACATTCACCTGGAGCAGTAACTATGGGAGATGCACAAGGAAATACCGTACTGATGTATCCAGTGGATGGTGAATGGTCTGAACGTCTTGCTAGGTCTATAACGGTTCAAATGGGTGGAAGTGCAAAGATGTGTGATTATGCTTTAGAGGGAAAGTATGTAAAACAAAGTGCGATTCCAGATACGTTAAGCTTAGCCGAGTCTGTTGGGCTAATCATCCGTGAATCGAATTCTAAAGGGTTTAATCCAGTGAAGGAAATGCTGGAAAAACTTGAAGGCTATGAATTGTTTGAAGCAAAAGCGATTGACATTCGAAGAAGAATTCAAGATGGATTCACAAAAGGTGAGGCCCTATTTGAAGGAATTAAAGAGGACAAGGAAAACCTATTTAGGCTTTATTTTCAAAATGAACATTTACTCGCAATTGATGAAAAGACGAGAAAGCCACTAGCTATGACGCCGGATTTAATAGCGGTATTGGATTTAGAAACTGGAGAGCCAATTACTACAGAAGGATTGAAGTACGGAGATAGAGTGATTGTAGTCGCATTTCCTTGCAATGAAAAGTGGAGAACTAAAAAAGGAATTGAAACGGTAGGACCAGGTTACTTTGGGTATCCATATGAGTATCAAATTGTTGAAGAACTTGTGAAGGAAAGAGAGGTTTGACGCAAATGAATTATCGCATTGGTATTGATGTAGGCGGAACAAATACGGACTCCGTTCTTTTAGATGATCAGCTTAATTGTATTAGTAAAGTTAAGGTTGCTACAACGAAAGATGTAAGTACGGGCATACTCAACTCCGTTCAAAAGTTAATGAAAGAAAGTCAAGTAAATCCGAAGTGGATTACACATGCAATGCTAGGAACAACGCATTGTACAAATGCAATCGTCGAACGTAAAAACTTATCGAAAGTCGGAGTTATACGAATTGGTGCACCTGCGACAACTTCAATTCCGCCTTTAGCTGGATGGCCAGAAGATATTATAGAGGTAATTGGAAATCATACACATATCGTAGCAGGTGGATTTGAATATGATGGTAGGGAAATATCAAAGATAAATGAAGACGAAATCCATGAAGTTTGTGAAATATTGAAAGGAAAAGTGGATTCCATTGCGATTGTTGGAGTTTTTTCTCCTGTCAATCAAGCACATGAAGAAAAAGTTGCCTCAATTGTAAAAAGCGTACTAGGGGACAATGTTTATATTTCATTATCGAACAAAATTGGAAGCATTGGATTATTGGAAAGAGAAAACGCGACGATTATGAATGCAGCTTTGAAAGAAACTGTGCGTAGTGTAGCGAGTGAATTTAGGAGTACGTTGGAAAGTGAAGGCATCGATGCTCAAATTTACTTTGGTCAAAATGATGGAACGCTTATGACGAACGCTTATGCGCTTGAATATCCAATTTTGACGATTGCTAGTGGACCGACGAATTCAATTCGAGGAGCCGGACATTTGTCAGGATTGGAAGATGCTTTAGTTGTAGATATAGGTGGGACGACCTCTGATGTTGGGGTGCTAGTTAACGGGTTCCCTAGAAAATCTTCAATGGCGGTTGATATCGGAAAGATTCGAACCAATTTTAGAATGCCAGACTTATCTTCTTTTGGACTCGGGGGAGGAACAATAATTCGTGAAAAATTGGGCGAGCTGACGATTGGTCCGGATAGTGTTGGATACCAATTAACTGAAAAAGGGATCATATTTGGCGGGGATACATTAACGGCTACCGATGTCGCAGTCAAACTTGGAAGGTATCATTTTGATGATGCAAAAACGGAATCTATTGATTTGGAGTTGGCAAAAAAAGCTGAACGCCAAATGATGGAAATGATTGAAGAGTCAATTGATCGTATGAAAACGAGTCAAGGTGATGTACCTGTCATTCTAGTAGGTGGTGGAAGCATCCTGATTTCAAGTAAATTAAAAGGCGTCTCCGAAGTGCACCGTCCGGACCATTTTGAAGTTGCAAATGCGATTGGCGCAGCACTTGGAGAAATAAGTGGTGAAACCGATAAGATTTATACATTAGAGACAATGTCTTATGAAGAAATTATCGCAGATGCTAAGCAATGTGCAATCGATGATGCAGTAAATGCGGGAGCAGCTCCTGAAACGGTTAAAATTATTCATTTAGAAGATGTACCACTTGCATATTTACCTGGAAATTCGATTCACGTGAAAGTTAAAGCTGCAGGGACTCTGGGCCAGAACAATTCGTAATACAGAAAGAGATATTCAGAGCCATAAGTTAAGTGATTGTTACAACTTAACTTATGGCAAGAAGTCACCTGAAGAATCAAAGAAAAAACAGTCCATTTTGATCATTAGATTCACAAGAAAGATATTATTTTAGTTACAAACGTACATATTTTAGGAATCGATGAGCCCCTCTCTTCCATGATACGCGTATTGACAGAGCTTAATTTCATGATAGAGTATTCGATATAGTTAAATAAATTAGATATATCTAATTTCTTCGAAGAGAGGGTGACATAAATTAACCTATGGACAACATATCTGGCAAAATTAAAACGTTGCGTAAAGAAAGAAATTGGACATTAAAAGATTTGAGTCAAAAAACTGAATTATCCGGCGGGTTTCTATCGATGATTGAAAGAGGTTCATCCTCGTTAACCGTTACTTCTTTAAAAAAAATAGCTGATGCATTTGAGCTTGATATTAATCACTTTTTCGAAAAGCCTTTTGGAAATCCTAAGTATCATCGAAAGAGTGAGGATCAGAATTCATTTCAAGTTGATGGTTCGGAAACGACCTACACTCGTTTAAGTGGTAATTTTTCAAGTCGAAGATTAGAACCGTTAATCGTTCGTGTGAAACCGAACCAAAAAAAAGAGACTTCCTATGCTCATACAGGAGAAGAATTTTACTACGTGCTAAAAGGTGCTCTTCAATTTTTTATCGAAGACGAAGTATTTCTTGTTCGTGAAGGAGAATCGATTCACTTTCCTTCAATCATTGCACATGATTACGAAAATCCTTTGGACGAGGAAACGATTTTGTTAAGTGTATTAACGCCACCTATTTTTTAACTTTAGAGAAGTTGAAGGGAGATTCAAAGGATGAGAGTATCGACGGATGTTGGGGGAACTTTCACGGACTTGGTCTATGTTACAGAAGAAGGAGACATTGGCTTTTCAAAAAGTAATACGACGTCACCCAATTTTGAAGAAGGTGTTATGAACGTACTTGAAAAGAGTCAAGAATCACTTCAAGAAATTGAAACATTTATCCATGGAACTACAGTAATTATTAATACGTTAACAGAAAGAAAAGGCGTAAAAACAGGGCTAATTACGACAAAAGGTTTTCGTGATGTTTTGGAAATAGCGCGTGGAAATCGACCGGACTTATTCAATGTACGTTATCAAAAACCAAAACCGATTATCCCGCGTTATTTGAGAAGAGAAGTAGATGAGCGCTTAAATTATAAAGGGGATATTATTCAAAGTCTGAAAAAAGAAGACCTTGAGAAAATCATCCTAGATTTTAAGAAAGAGGCAGTTGAAGCGATTGCGATAGTATTTTTGCATTCATACAAAAATCCAGTTCATGAAATCGAAGCAGTTAAACTTGTTAAAGAACTGTGGCCTGAGGTATCGATTACAGCTTCATACGAGATTACGAAAGAATGGCGTGAATATGAACGAACGAACACAACTGCTATGAATTCGTATGTTAAACCAATTGCATCCTCGTATATCAATCGCCTTGAACAAAAATTAACGGATCGTAAAATTAATAAACAAAAATACATTATGCAGTCTAACGGGGGTACAACGACCTTTAGTTTAGCAAAAGAAGCGCCGATTAATATGGTAGAGTCTGGCCCAGTTGCAGGAGTATATGGAACAGCGCTGCTAGGTGAACTACTTGGAGAAGAAAATCTTATAGCTTTTGATGTGGGTGGTACAACCGCAAAATGTTCTTTAATTGAAAAAGGAAACGTAAGAGTCACAACGGACTATTACATTGAAAAAACAGAGAAGAGTGCGGGCTATCCGTTAAAAGTACCTGTAGTCGACATTGTGGAAATCGGAAATGGTGGTGGATCGATTGCATGGATTGATTCGATTGGTTCCTTACGTGTAGGTCCTCATTCGGCGGGGGCAAATCCGGGACCAATTGCTTATGGTAGAGGTGGAAGTGAACCAACGATTACCGATGCTAATTTACTGACGGGTCGACTTTCTGTTGCTAATTTCGAAAATCCTGTGGATCTCGAAATAATGAAAGAGATCGTCAATGAGAAAATAGCGAAAAAGTTTGATATGGATGTAGAAGACGCAGCTTTAGGCATTATTCGGTTGGCGAATTCGAATATGTTAAACGCTCTGAAACTGATATCTGTTCGAAAAGGGTATGACCCACGTGATTTTACTATGGTCGCATTTGGTGGAGGTGGTCCCTTGCATGCACCATTCTTAGCGAAAGAACTAGGTATAAAAAAGGTGATTGTTCCTATAGCTTCGGCTGTATTCTCTGCTTGGGGTATGCTCATGAGTGATTTAAGGCAAGATTTCATCCAAACTTTTCTACAGCGACTTGGACAATCGGATGTAAGCGAGTTGAATAATGAGTGGAATGTGCTCGAGCGACAGGCTAAGGAACAATTTATCCAAGAAGGCGTGAAAGAAGAACATGTTGTATTTTCTCGTTATGTAGATGCCAGATACGTGGGACAAGAACATACAGTAAAGGTCCCTGTAGCAGCGGGCGAATGGGGTAGTCATTCGATTACGCAGATTACTTCTGACTTCCACGCATTGCACGAGAAAAACTACACATTCAAATTAGAAGAATCAGATGTGGAGATTGTGAATCTTCATCTGACAACATTGGGGAAAATAAAGCGTCCTGAACTTAAGAAACTTGATTATGTAGAGGGCAATCAAGCTACTGCTGACTATGAAAGAGATGTGTACTTTGAGGAAGACGGATGGTTGTTGACCGAAGTTTATAACCGAAACAATTTGAAGCCAATGATGAAAATAAAAGGTCCTGCAATTATAGAGGATCAGATGACGTCGGTTCCATTATATCCAAAACAGGAACTTGAAGTAGATGTCTATGGAAACTTAGTTATTTACACAGAAAGGGTGGTTTAAATTGGAGAAAAAATTTGATCCATTCACTCTGGAAATTGTAAAAGATTCCTTAACTTCGATTGGGGAAGAAATGTTTTATACGCTCGGAAAAACATCGATGAGTCCGATAGTATACGAAGTTTTGGATTACGCTACGGGTTTAACAAATCCTGAAGGTTACTTGTTAACGCAGGGAAATGGTGTCACAGGTTTTATCGGAATGGTTAGTGCGATGGTTCAAGAATCTGTAAAAAAGTTTAAAGACGATATTCATCCAGGGGATATTATTATTATAAACGATCCATACAAAGGTGGAGGCTCTCATCTATCGGATGTCGGGTTAGTGATGCCTATCTATTACGAAGGTGAATTGGTTGCATTCTCTTCAAATAAGGCACATTGGACAGACGTTGGTGGAAAAGATCCTGGTTCATTTACAAACGATGCAACAGAGATTTATCAGGAAGGTTTACAGTTTCCTTGTGTAAAATTGTTTGAGGCTGGAAAAATAAATCAGCCTTTAATCGAAATAATTCAAGCAAATGTACGTTTCCCAGATCTGTCGATAAGCGATCTATGGGCACAAATTGCTTCACTACGAATCGGTGCAAAAAGATATCAAGAACTTTGTGATAAATATGGAAAAGAAACAGTTCAATATACAGCAGAATTATTGTTAGATCAAGGTGAACTGATTTCAAAAGAAAGCATTCGTTCTTTACCTAACGGGGAGTATTTTGCTGAAGACTTTATTGATTTTGACGGGCTTGGAAACGGACCATTTAAGGTGCAGGTAAAAGTCTCTATTTTAGACGACCAATTTATATGTGATTTTAGAGGGAGTCATCCTCAAGTTCCTGGCCCTGTGAATTGTTCCTATACAACACTTGTTTCGGATGTCCGTACAGTTTTCCTAGCGATCACAAATGAAGATCACCATATAAATGACGGGGTGTTTCGCCCGCTTGAAATTATTACTGATCCAGGTTCAATATTTTCTTGTGAACGACCAGCACCTACATCTGTTTACTGGGAAAGTGGTTCGATGGGCGCGGATTTAGTTTGGAAAGCGTTAGCGCATCTGCTACCTAAAAAACTCGGGGCAGGTCATTTTCTCTCTGTTTGTTCTGTTACGTTATCTGGAGAGCACCCGGATACAAAAGAACCTTTTTTAATTGTTGAACCGTCTTTGGGCGGTTGGGGAGCAAACAACGAAGAAGATGGAGTTAGAGCACAATTTTGTATTGGAGACGGGGAAACCTACAACGTTCCAGTTGAAATCGCAGAAGCAAGGTACGGAGTCATGGTAGATACGTATTCACTGAACACGGACGGAGCTGGAGCGGGTGAATTTGTCGGTGGTGCAGGTGTGATTCGTTCTTACCGAGCCTTATCAGACAATCAATTTGTATCGGTTACTTTTGGAAGGCATTTAAATCCTCCTTGGGGATTGAATGAAGGTGAAGACGGGTCTCCGAATCGGTTTTATATCGAGAAGAAATCGGGAGAGGTCGATGGACCCTTTGGCATTTACGCCCGTTATCCACTCAATGAAGGTGATGTAGTGAAGCTTGTAACAGGTACCGGAGGAGGATTCGGAAATCCTTTACAGCGTGATGTTGAACTAGTCCTAGCAGATGTGAAAAATGAATTTATTACGACCCAACAAGCAGAGACTATTTTTGGACTCATTATTGATGGTGAAACTCTAGAAGTACAGGAAGTGACAAAAGAAAGAGAAGCACATGATTGACAACTAAGGAGATGACTAGTTTGAAAATGTTAACGCAGCAAGAAGCAGAAGACATCCTGTACGGTGCAAGTGTTTATGGAACAGGTGGGGGCGGCGATTTTGAAGCAGGTCTCAAACTTGTTCAAAATATTTACCGAAATGGTAAGCATGTTAACATTATATCTTTAGAAGAAGTTGAAGATGACTGGTTTGTTGCATCTCCTTATTATGTTGGTTCTGTGGCGCCAGCAAAAAAAGAAGTAACTGAAAAATTAGCTAATCTAACACTGTCGACTAAGCACGTCTCCACTATTGCCGCCTTGACATTGGAAAGACATTTAGGAAAAAAGTTAAATGCAGTTATCGCGACTGAACTTGGTGCAAATATAGCGTGGGCAATGGAAGTGGCTGCAATCCTAGACATCCCTCTAATTGACGCGGACCCAGCTGGAAGGGCAGTTCCTGAACTATCTCATACAACATTCAATTTACACGATGTGTCGATTGCCCCTTTCGCGTTATCCAATCAATACGGTGAGGTACTTCTAGTAGAGGCAGTGGGAAATCACGATCGAGCGGAAGAACATGCACGTAGTTTTGCTATTTCATCTGGGAATTTTGCAGGTATATGTGATCATCCGGTCGATGGTAAAGTTCTTAAAGAATCTGTCATTGCGAATACAATCTTAAACTCTGAACAGATGGGTAGAGCGTTAAGAGAGGCGAATAGCCGAGGAGTTTCACCGGTAGATTCAATGATTAAAGTTGGGAAGGGAAATCAGTTGATTGAAGGAATCATCACTTCAGCGAATTGGGAGGATGTTGGTGGATTTATAGAAGGAGAAATTAACATTACTTCCTTTGAAGGTGGGGAGTTGTTAACGATTTGGTTCCGAAATGAATTTATGTACGCCCGCTCAAATGGTGAAATTATTGCGATCATCCCTGAACTAATAAGCGTCATCAACTTAGAAGACGGTTTGCCAATCTTAAACCCATCCTGCAAAGAAGGTATGAAGGTTGCAGTCCTAACATTTCCTGCACCAAAAATGTGGGAAACTGAAAAGGGCTTATCGCTTTATGGACCAGAATACATTGGCTTTGATCGTAGCATTTATTTAACATTACAAGAAAATAAGGAGGTTATGGGAAATGAAAATGAATAGACTATGGACATTACTAACGTTACTAAGTTTGGTGTTGCTACTTGCTGCTTGTAATAAAGACAGCTCAACTGATACGGATGAGAAAGGTACTGAAGATGGTGGAACAGAAGCGAGTGCAAAAGGCGGAGTGGCGATTTATGGTGCCCACGATGAAGTCATGGTATTTTGGGATCCGAGTGACAGTTACTCGAATGAAATTGTTGCGATGAACAATATGTATGAAACATTGCTTAGATACGACTCAAAAACAGAATCCTTTGATCCGATTCTAGCGGAGACATATGAGGTTTCTGAAGATGGACTTACTTGGACATTTAAATTAAAAGAAGGAGTTAAGTTCCATACAGGCAATGAAATGACAGCAGAATCTGCAAAAGAATCTTTTGAACGAACAATCGAGAGAGGCAAGGGTGCAGCATTCATTTGGGATTCTGTTGAACAAATTACAGCAACAGATGCATATACGCTCGAGTTTAAATTAAGTTACCCAGCTCCATTGGACACGATTGTAGCATCAGGTTATGCTTCTTTTATTTTTGATGCGAAATATGCTGAGGAAAATGGTGGAGAAGAGTGGTTCAATGAAGGGAACTCTGCTGGGACAGGCGCTTATTTACCAGAGAAATGGGAGCGTGGAAGTCAATTAATCCTAGATTCATTTAACGAGTATTGGGGCGGTTGGAAAGAAGAGAATTACCAAAAGGTAGTATTTAAAGCAATACCTGAAGCAAATACACGTTTGCAAATGGTTCAAAATGGTGATTTAGACTTTGTACAGCAAATGCCAAATGAGTTAATAAAATCATTGAGTGGCAACGATGAAGTATCTGTCGTTGAGACAGAAAGTTTCCAACAACTGATTATGCTTTTAAATACTGAAAAAGAACCATTTTCAAATCCAAAAGTTCGTCAGGCGCTTGCCTATGCGATTCCTTACGACAGTATTATTGAAGGTGTACTAGGAAATACCGTGACACAGTCGTTCGGTACGATTCCAAAAGGACTTTGGGGTCATGATAATACGCTACCTCAATATACGTATGATTTAGAGAAGGCAAAAGAATTATTAGAAGAAGCAGGTGTAAGTGGAGGCGACTTATCACTGACTTACCTTTCAGCTGATGAAGATGAAAGGCAAATTGCAGAATTAATGAAAATTGAACTTGCGAAGATCGGCTTTGATTTAGAATTAAAAGGTATGCTTTGGGATGCGCAGTGGGATTTATCGAAATCGACAGATCCAAATGCACGTCAAGATTTATTCTTTATGTACTGGTGGCCAGACTATGCAGATCCATATTCGTTTATGCAAAACTTATACGGTTCAGAAGATGAAGTCGTATTTAACCTTGCATATTATTCAAACGGGGAATATGACAAGCTAGTCGACGAAGCACAAAAAATTGCTGGACTTGACCGTGAAAAAGCAATCGATCTTTATAAACAAGCACAGAGCATTTTAGTCGAAGACGTCCCGGGTATTTCCTTATTTGATAAGAAATACATGCGCGTAGTAAGTAAGAGCTTTGGCGGTTATGAAGATAATCCAGCATATCCGAATGTCGTGTTTTTCCATAATACATTCAAAAAGTAGGTAATCATATGATTCGATTTATTTTTCGAAGACTCTTTCTAAGTATTTTTGTTTTATTCGGTGTCTCACTGATTACATTTATAATTGCGCGTGTAGTGCCATCAGAACCCGCGGCTCGGTGGATTGGCCCCCGAGCCACCGCTGAACAAATTGCGGCAGCGAAAATTGAATTGGGGTTAGATCAATCGATCCCACTTCAATATCTCTCCTATATGAAAGGCTTAATTACTGGGGATTGGGGAGTGTCGATTTCTTCCCATCAGAAAGTATTATCAGAGCTTCTAATATTCCTTCCTTCGAGTTTAGAAATTATCTTTGGAGGAATGTTGATTGCTTTAATCGTAGGTATTCCATTAGGCGTTTTAACCGCCGTTAAGAAAGAAACATGGATAGATCACTTAGCTAGGGGGATTAGTATAGCTGGTGTATCTGTACCAGCGTTTTGGCTAGCGATGATTTTGCAGTTAATCTTCTTTAAAACTCTAGGGTGGTTCCCATTAGCAGAGCGCGTTTCTACAGATGTTTCTTTACTTTATCCAATTGAGCGGATAACAGGATCCCATTTGGTAGATTCAATTATTCAGGGAAACTGGATATTTTTCAAAGATGCACTAAGCCATTCAATTCTTCCGATGTTAACGATGGCTGCTTTTCCATTAGGCGTAGTGACTCGAATGACTCGATCTTCAATGCTTGAAGTGATAGGTGAAGAGTATATGAGAGTAACGAAAGCATTTGGATTTTCTAGAAACATACAAATCTTTAAATATGCATTGAAAAACGCTATGGGTCCAACTCTCACATCTATGGGGTTAACATTTGCTTATGCATTAACAACGACATTTTTAATAGAGTCTGTTTTTTCATGGCCAGGCCTAGGATTGTATACGTCAAAGGCTATTTTGTCTTCAGATTTCCCAGTAATTATGGGCGTGACAATATTTGTAACTGCGGCGTATCTAATGATGAATTTATTTGTAGATTTATTCTTAGCTGTTCTTGATCCTAGAATAAAAGTAAATGCGGAATAGGAGGATGAAAAATGACCAATTTAAATCGAAATGTTTCTCCTCCTCCGCCTACTGAGCGAGTGTATCGTAAGAACATGTTAAAGGGGAACGTATTTCTAACTGAAGTTCAATACTTTTTTAAGACAAATAAGCTTGCTTATTTTGGGTTTTTGACAATTGTGGTATTAGGAATTCTAGCAATATTCGCACCGGTTATTGTACCGTATCCGAATGATGTGATTGCGGAAACGCACTTAGAAAAGAAATTTCTACCACCTAGTATGGCCCATTTTTTTGGCACAGATGAACTTGGAAGAGACTTGTTTAGTCGAGTTATATATGGAACGAGAATCTCATTTCAAATTGGACTAATTGCGATAGGCTTGGCAATTGCTATCGGTATTCCGCTCGGTTTAATAGCTGGATATTTTGGAAAATGGATAGATGAAGTAATTATGCGAGTTTCAGATGTATTTCTAAGCTTTCCACCTTTACTACTTTCAATTGCAATTGCTGCATTACTAGGCCCGTCCCTGACAAATATGATGATAGCCATTTCAATCTCATGGTGGCCGTGGTATACAAGGCTGATTCGCGGGCAAGTTGTTTCGTTGCGTGAACGTGGATTTGTAGAAGCAGCAAAAGCTTTAGGTGTCCCATCGTGGAAAATCATATTCCGCCATATTTTGCCAAACAGTTTAGCGCCAGTTATTGTTCAAGTATCTATGGATTTCGGTTCGATCATTCTTACCGCAGCTTCCCTTAGTTTTTTAGGCTTGGGCGCACAAGCACCACAGCCTGAGTGGGGGTTACTTGTTAATATCGGACGAAACTTTTTCTTGACGAATTGGTGGTATGTTACTTTCCCAGGATTATTTATTTTTATTACAGTCATGGCATTTAATTTCTTAGGTGATGGACTTAGAGATTACCTAGATCCAAAAACGCGTGAATCGTAATTTACAAAATAAAAGTGACGAGGGAAACCTAGTATTATGCGCATTTGAAAGTAAGGGGGGAGTAAACTGTGGATACGATACTAGATATGAAAGACGTCAAAGTAGAGATTGAAACCCGTTATGGCACGGAAACGGTTTTGGAGTTGGAGCATTTATCCATCAATCGATCTGAGACAGTTGCGCTTGTAGGTGAAACGGGTTCAGGTAAATCTATGACTGCGTCTGCTATTATGCAATTGTTTCCAACGAAAAAGGCGAAAATCACGAACGGCTCCATAGCATTTGAAGGTGAAGATTTACTACAGTTATCAGAAAAGAAGATGGGGAAAATTCGAGGGAAATCAATGACAATGATTTTCCAAGACCCTATGACTTCTTTAAATCCAGTTTTTCCAATTGGGGAACCAATGATTCGCATGATTGGTAAGCATTTAACAATGACAAAAGATGCTGCTACAGAAAAAGCAATAGATGTGTTGACATTCGTTGGTTTGCCGGATGCAAAAGGCGTATTGAAGCGATACCCCCACGAGTTAAGTGGGGGACAAAGGCAACGTGTAATGATTGCAATGGCCATGGCATGTAATCCGAAGTTGTTAATTGCTGATGAGCCAACAACTGCTTTAGATGTAACGATCCAAATGCAAATCCTTTTTCTACTCAACCAATTGAAGGAAACGCAAGGTACTTCAATTTTGTTTATCACTCATAATTTAAGCGTTGTTTCTCATATTGCAGATCGAATCGCAATTATGTATGGGGGGCATATTGTAGAAGCAGGACACACAAAAGATGTCTTCAAAAGTCCGAGACACCCCTATACTAAAATGCTAATGGAAGCCATTCCTAGAATTCATGAAACGAGGGAAAAACTACCCGTAATTGAAGGAATGATAGATCGTAATCTTCCGGGTTGTGTTTTTTCAAATCGTTGTCCAAATGCACAACCAGAATGTACTACAAAGGGAATGCCAAAACTAACAGACGCGGGAAATAATCATCAAGTCGCCTGTTACTTCCCAAATGAGGAGGTGCTTTAAATGACTGATTTACTTGAAATTAAACAGTTGAAAAAGTACTTTCCAGTAAAAACCGGTGTTTTTGGGAAAAAGAAATATGTTCAAGCAGTAGATGATGTTTCTTTTACGATTAAAGATGGAGAGTGTTTTGGACTTATAGGGGAATCAGGATGCGGAAAGAGTACTTTATCTCGGACGATTTTACGTTCCTACTCTCCGACAGAAGGCGAGATTCATTTTACTGGGAAAAACTTATTTGACTTGAATAAAACCGAAGAAATGAAAAGCCGGAAGGACATTCAAATGGTGTTTCAAGATCCCTATTGGTCTGTTAACCCACGGATGAAAATAGGGACGATTATCGAGGAACCACTCGAAACACACACATCCATGTCGAAGCTTGAAAAAGAGAAAAAGGCAAAAGAGTTATTGGTAGAAGTGGGTCTAAATGAAGATTTCTATTCACGATACCCTCACCAGTTAAGTGGTGGCCAACGTCAAAGGGTTGGAATTGCTCGTGCAATTGCCTTAGACCCAAAGTTTATTATTTTGGATGAACCCACATCGGCACTCGATATGTCTGTTCAAGCGCAGATTTTAAATCTATTGAAAGACCTTCAAAAATCGAAGGGCTTGACTTATTTGTTTATTTCACATGATTTAAGTGTTATTAAGCATATGTGTACAAGAGTTGCTGTCATGTATTTAGGAGAAATTGTGGAAATGGGAGATGTAGATACCATTTTTAATCATCCCGAGCATCCTTATACTCAGTTATTATTCAATTCACTCCCTACAATCGGACAATCAGATTTTACACTCACATTATTTGAAGGCGAAATGCCAAAAGCAATTGATCCTCCAAAAGGGTGTCGATTTGCATCACGGTGCCCGTATGTAGTTGAAGCATGTGGAAATAAGCAGGAGCTCCTACAAAGTGAGGGTGAACATTTAGTAAGGTGTCATCGTTCAGCTGAACTTGAATTAAGGAAAGACTAAACGATTCTTCAGAGCAATTGTAGAGCCTCTTGACCAGGAAATATGGTCGAAGAGGCTCTTTTTGGATGCTACTATTCCAATTATCCATGGTCATTCGTAGATGTGCTTCTGCTGAATGCGGTGTCTTCTGTTTTCATTCGCATTTATGATATACTAATTTGAAGCAATTGGTGAAAAGGACGGGTGTATGAATTATGAAAATTTCTACAAGAGGAAGGTATGGGCTAACTGTTGTTGTTGCACTTGGGAGCAAGTACGGTGAAGGTCCGATTCCTCTTAGGCAAATAGCGTTGGAACAATCGTTATCTGAAGCCTATTTAGAGCAATTAATTCCGCCACTTCGGAATAATGGAATTGTGAAAAGTGTGCGAGGTGCACACGGTGGTTATATGCTTTCAAGGCCGCCATCTGAAATTACTTCAGGCGATGTCATTCGCATATTAGAAGGGCCAATCCAACCTGTTGAAGGACTTGAAAACGGCGACATTCCTCAAAAGGAACTGTGGAAACGTATTGCTGAAGCAGTTCGGGAAGTACTAGATACAACTACAATTGAAGATTTAGTTCAATCGGAAACAGATTCCGATTCTGAAGGATATATGTTTTACATTTAGGTTCTGTTAAATAACTCTGTTGATAGTTGATCAATTATTTGTACACTTCTTGTAGAGTGGGAGGTGTGGAAATATCGCTTCGTCAACGTTTTTTAGCATAGCTAAAATAATGAACATTAATTGGTGATGGCCTCCCGTAGGAAGCCCGCCAGAAAGTTCACTGTCGGTCTTCCTACGGGAGGCTCACACTTGTCGCTTCTGCGCTGGGTCGATTTACTTCATGATTATTGCAGTACTAGGAGTGTAGCAATCATACTATTTGTACACTCCTAGTTGATTGAAGTGGAAGACGGCGACTCCGGGAGGACAGCCGGTCAGGTGAAACAACCAACGGGAGCGAAAGCCGTAACGAAGAACGGCTTTTGCGAACGGGTTGGTCCACCGCCTGCCCTCCGGAACGCGTCAGGGAAAGATTGAACTTTATCTTTCCGCTTTTCGGGTCTGAAACGGAAATCAACGTGTTAGATGCGCTCACTCCAGCACTATTGTGTACGAAGTATTATCAACATTATTATTTAACAGAGCTTACATTTAAAGGGGTTTTAATATGACAACAATTTATTTAGATCATGCAGCGACAACACCAGTGCATCCAGCTGTCATTTCAAAGTATACAGCTCTCTTAGGCGACCTTTATGGAAATCCTTCTAGCATCCATAGTTATGGAAGAGAAGCGCGCAAATGGTTGGACGTTGCGCGTAAAGTGATGGCGGAGTCCATTAATGCTTCACCAACGGAGATTATTTTCACGTCGGGAGGTACCGAGGCTGATAATCTTGCAGTATTTGGTACAACTGCTTCAATGAAAGAAAAGGGCAATCATATCATTACAACGAATATCGAACATCATGCCATCCTTAATTCATGTAAACAACTCGAATTAGACGGATTTGATGTCACCTATTTGGAAGTAAATGAAAACGGTCAAATTTCTGCGAAGCAAGTTCAAGAAGCAATGACTGAACAGACAATACTTGTAACAATTATGCTTGGAAATAATGAGGTAGGTACGATTCAACCAATCCAAGAAATCGGTGAAATCGTAAAAGACCACCAAGCAATTTTTCATACAGACGCTGTACAAGCATACGGTATCATACCGTTGGATGTAGAGAAACTTGGGGTAGATTTACTTTCGGTTTCATCTCATAAATTAAATGGACCTAAAGGCGTTGGCTTTTTATATCAGCGTAAAGGTATTGAAACTGCCGTCATTTCGCATGGCGGTGAACAAGAGAGAAAGCGTCGTGCTGGAACCGAAAACGTTCCCGCACTTGTTGCATTTTCTGAGGCGGTGAGCATCGCAGAACGTACAATGAATGAAAATACGTTACTATATAAAGAGTTTGAACAAATCCTATCAACTGTTTTTGAAAAAGAAGAGATTCAATTTCAATTTAACGTAACGAATGCCGAGAAACTGCCACATATTATAAACGTCAGCTTCCCTGGAACGGACATTGAATCCTTTTTAGTTAATTTAGATATGGCAGGGATATGTGTTTCGAGTGGATCAGCGTGTACTGCAGGCTCATTGGAACCGTCTCATGTTCTTTTAGCAATGTACGGTAATGGAGCACCACAACTACGGAATTCAGTCCGATTTAGTTTTGGATATGGACTCAATCAAGATCAAATTAAAGAAGCTGCACAGAAGACGGCTGAAATTGTCAATAGACTTGTGAAATAAGCGATACTTATCGTTCGAAAATGAGGATGAAAATTATGAATAAAACAAAAGCACCATCAGAAACACGCGTCGTCGTTGGAATGTCCGGCGGAGTCGATTCGTCAGTAGCAGCACTTTTGTTAAAAGAACAAGGGTATGACGTGATTGGGATATTTATGAAAAATTGGGATGACACAGATGAGTTCGGTGTTTGTACAGCTACAGAAGATTATGAAGACGTGATTAACGTATGTAATGATATCGGAATCCCTTATTATGCCGTCAATTTCGAGAAACAATACTGGGATAAAGTGTTTACTTATTTCCTAGAGGAATATAAAGCTGGAAGAACGCCGAATCCTGACGTAATGTGCAATAAAGAGATTAAATTTAAAGCGTTTATGGAACATGCCATGAGTTTAGGTGCGGATTATCTTGCAACTGGACATTACGCACAAGTCGTTCCTGTTGAAGGCGGCGTCGCAATGCATCGAGGAAAAGATGAAAATAAAGACCAAACCTATTTTCTCAATCAATTGACGCAAGACATGCTGCAAAAAGTAATGTTCCCGATTGGTCATTTAGATAAAGATGTCGTTCGCGAATTGGCTTTAGAAGCAGGACTTTCAACCGCGACAAAGAAAGATTCGACAGGCATCTGTTTTATTGGTGAGCGTAATTTTAAAGATTTTCTTGGGCAGTATTTACCTGCTCAACCTGGTGAAATGAAGACAATGAACGGAGAATCGATGGGGAACCATGACGGTCTTATGTATTATACAATCGGGCAGCGGCATGGTCTTGGAATTGGCGGAGCTGGAGATCCATGGTTTGTCATTGGAAAGGACCTAAAAAAGAATGTCCTTCTCGTAGGTCAAAACTTTCATAACGATGCTCTTTATTCCGATAGTTTAACGGCAATTGATGTGAGCTTTTCAACTGCTCGCAAAATGCAAAAAACGTTTACTTGTACGGCGAAATTCCGTTATCGTCAACCTGACACAGAAGTCACAGTTGAATTAACAGGTGAGGATACGGCAATCGTTCATTTCGAAGAGCCTGTCCGTGCGATTACTCCTGGCCAAGCGGTCGTCTTTTATGATGGCGCAGAATGTCTAGGCGGAGGCACGATTGATACGGTGATTAAAAACGGTAAGCAACTTGATTACGTAGGGTAAGGGGAATGAAGATATGAAACATAATGAAGTAGGAATTGCGGCTTTACAAAAAGGTGAATATGAAAAAGCTGTTGAAGCCTTTATGAAAGCGATCGAGGAAGTCCCAAATGATGCAGTCGGTTATATTAATCTAGGAAATGTCTTTGCTTCGCTTGGTGACGCAGAAAAGGGAGAACCATTTTTCCAACAGGCCATCGTTTTAGATCCTGAAGCAGGAACTGCCTATTACGGACTAGCCAACCTTTATTTTAATAATGAACGCTATAAAGAAGCGGCTAAGTTATACGAGCAAGCGATTCGTAAAGGGGTAGACCAGGCGGATGCGCATTTTATGCTTGCAAAAAGCTTAGAGCGTATGGATAAGGCGAAGTTGGCATTGCCTTATTTTCAGCGGGCAGCAGAACTCTCACCAGAGGACTTAGAAATCAGGTTGTCTTTCGGAATTAGTCTAGCGAATCTTGAACTATTTACGGAAGCTGAAAACGAATTTCGCTTTATTATAGAAAAAGATGAAACGAATGCGGATGCCCATTACAATTTAGGTTTCCTGTATGCTGTATCTACGGACAAAAAAGATGTAGCGTTAATGCATTTAAAACAAGCTTTTACTTTAGAGCCTGATTATGAGCAAGCGAGATATATTCACGATATGATTTTACAAAGCGAATAAGGGGGAGTTGACTATGGAAGAATTAGAAGAGATATTTCTGCTTGGCAGACCTGTTGTGACGATCTTCCATAATCCCGACAATCTTTTTACAATCGCTAAGTTAAAAATTCGGGAAACGAATAGTGGGTATGATGATAAGGAGATTATCGTGAAGGGGAATTTTCCACAACTTTCCCCTGACGATGACTATAAATTTACAGGTCGTCTAGTCAAACATCCGACATATGGTGCGCAGTTTGATGTACATACGTTTGCGAAAGAAATGCCCGCCACAGAAACGGGACTTATTCATTATTTATCCGGAGATTTATTTCCTGGAATTGGGATGAAAACAGCCCAAACGATTGTAAAAACACTTGGAAACGAAGCAATCCAGAAAATATTAGATGATCCATCTGTTTTGGACACTGTTCCGAGGCTTTCTGATGAACGTAAAGAAACGCTGGTCTCTGTACTTGAACAAAATATGGGATTAGAGCGAACAATTATCCAGTTGAATGAATGGGGTTTTGGCCCGCAAATTGCTATGCGTATTTATCAAGCATACAAAGAGGAAGCCTTATCTATTTTAACTAAAAACCCCTATCGACTCATTGAGGAAATCGAAGGCGTTGGATTTCAACGTGCGGACGAATTAGGAAAGCACTTAGGAATTACAGGGGATCATCCATCTAGAATCAAGGCTGCAATTCTCCACTCGATGAATCAAGCAGTGCAATCGGAAGGACATGTCTATTTAGAAGGTGAGTTTCTACTCCCAGAGGCTAAACGTCTTTTAGAAACGAGTCAATCGGTAGAAATTCCGTTCAATAGTATTTCGGAGGCAATTATTCAATTGGTAGAAGAAAGCAAGCTGTCGGCAGAAGGGCAACGACTTTACATGCCATCGCTTTATTTTTCTGAATTAGGGTTTGCTGCAAAAATCAGCCGTATTTTGGAAAATGAACTGGATGACCAGTTTCCTGTTTCTGAAATTCGGAAAGCAATAGGCGAAGTAGAAGAACGTTTGGAAGTAAATTACGCTGAAACGCAAGTATCAGCAATTGAAACGGCGCTTCATTCACCTGCTATGATTCTTACCGGTGGACCCGGTACTGGGAAAACTACTGTTATTAGAGGGTTTGTTGAAGTGTTTGCTGAATTACATGGCTTCCCGTTGGATCCTGCGGAATACGCCAAGAAACAAGAAAAGTTTCCGATTATATTAGCTGCACCAACCGGGCGTGCCGCCAAACGAATGTCAGAATCAACTGGATTGCCTGCAATGACCATTCATAGGCTGCTTGGCTTTACTGGACAGGAAAAAGATGAGGAGACCGAACGTGAAATCGAAGGGCGACTCGTTATCATCGATGAAATGTCCATGGTGGATACGTGGTTAGGCCATCAACTGTTGAAAGCTCTGCCTAATGATATTCAAATATTATTTGTAGGTGACCAAGATCAGCTACCATCTGTTGGACCCGGTCAAGTTTTGAAGGATATGCTCGACTCTGGGAAAATACCCGTTATTGAATTAACGAAAATATATAGACAGAGTGCAGGATCTACTATTATTGATATGGCTCATATGATTAAGCGTTCTGAATGGTCCGATGAATTATTTACAAAAACATCAGATCGTTCCTTTGTTAAGGCCGGAAGCAACCAAATTCTTGAAGTTGTAGAGCAAGTTGTGAAAAACGCAATTTCAAAAGGCCATCACATTAAAGAAATACAAGTGCTGGCCCCAATGTACAGAGGTCCAGCTGGAATCGATGGTCTTAATACTATGATTCAAGCATTGGTTAATCCACCAGGTCCGAATCGAAAAGAAGTTACGTTTGGTGATACAGTTTACCGAATTGGTGATAAAGTACTTCAATTGGTAAATCAACCTGAAAGTAATGTGTTTAATGGCGATATGGGGGAAGTTATTGCGATTTTTAAAGCGAAAGAAACCGTTGATAAAAAAGAGCAACTAGTTGTCTCTTATGACGGTATCGAGGTAACCTATGAACGTAGCGACTTAAATCAAATTACGCTTTCTTATTGCTGTTCCATCCATAAATCGCAAGGCAGTGAATTTCCCATTGTGATCATGCCAATCGTTCGTGGCCACCGTAAAATGTTGAAGAGAAATCTTTTGTATACAGGTATTACACGCGCAAAGAACTTTCTAATTTTATGCGGCGAACCAGGGGAATTTAAAGCAGGTATTTCACGATCAGATGAATTAGCGAGACAGACGACATTGAAAGAGCGTTTGAATGGCGAGGTTATCGAGATTGAAGCGGATTCTGAACCTGCTGCTGAAAAAGATGTGGAGACAAGTGTTCCTAAGAAAAATCAAACTACTCCAGCTGTTTATGAACTTACAGCAGAGAATTTTATAACGATTGATCCCTTAATTGGAATGGATGGAATTACACCTTATACATTTTTTGAAGCTTCTGATTGACAGCAACGCTAAATTTTCTTATAATCCTTGTAATCATTAATGTAAAACGTTGACGGAGAAAGTAAGTATATTGACACGTACAGAAAGAAGCCCCTAGGCTGAAAGGGTTTCCGTGAATGCATGCTGAAAGCTACTCCCGAGTGCAGTTAACACTGCCGTCCGCCGCGTTAAGGCAACCAGAGATACCAACTATTTTTTGTTTGGTAATTAGGGTGGTACCGCGAAAGTAAATCTTCGCCCCTTGTATACATGGGGCGGGGATTTTTTGTTTTTTATTAGAGGAGGAAATCACATGAAAAAATTATCATCATCTGAAATTCGTTCGTTATTTTTACAGTATTTTAAAGAAAATGGCCACAGCATCGAACCGTCTGCACCACTTGTACCAATCGATGACGCTTCTCTACTTTGGATTAACAGTGGAGTAGCCACACTTAAAAAGTATTTCGACGGTCGTGTTGTGCCTGAAAACCCACGTATTGTGAATGCGCAAAAGTCAATTCGTACAAACGACATCGAAAACGTTGGTAAGACAGCACGTCACCACACGTTCTTTGAAATGTTAGGGAACTTTTCAATCGGAGATTACTTCAAAGAAGAAGCTATTATACGGGCATGGGACTTTCTTACAAATGAAAAGTGGATTGCCTTCAATCCGGTGCTTTTATCGGTAACTGTTCATCCAGAAGACGAGGAAGCTTATGCAATATGGAGAGATAAAATTCAACTTCCTGAAGAACGTATCATTCGACTTGAAGGAAACTTCTGGGATATCGGGGAAGGTCCAAGTGGTCCGAACTCAGAAATCTTCTATGATAGAGGACCTGAATATGGGGATGATTTTTCAGATCCAGAACTTTATCCTGGTGGAGAAAATGAGCGCTACTTAGAGATTTGGAACCTTGTATTCTCGGAATTTAATCACAATCCAGACCATACGTATACACCACTTCCGAAAAAGAACATTGATACAGGAATGGGTCTTGAGCGAATGGCGTCTGTTATTCAAGATGTACCAACAAATTACGATACCGACTTATTCATGCCGATTATTGGTGAAATTGAAACGGTATCAGGCGAGAAATATGGCAAGAACCCAGACAAAGATATGGCATTTAAAGTCATCGCAGATCATATACGTACAGTTGCATTCTCTATAGGTGATGGAGCGCTTCCATCAAATGAAGGTCGCGGGTATGTATTAAGAAGATTGCTTCGTAGAGCCATACGATTTGCGATGAAATTAGGGATTAACCGTCCATTTATGTACAATCTAGTCCCAATAACAGGAAAGATTATGGAAGACTTTTATCCTGAAGTGTCTGCTAAACATGAATTTATCATGAAAGTAATCAAAAATGAAGAGGAGCGTTTCCACGAAACACTTTCAGATGGTATGACATTGCTATCAAGTGTCTTTGAAAAAGCAAAATCTCAGAAATCATCCGTCGTTTCGGGTGAAGAAGCATTTCGTCTTTATGACACATATGGCTTCCCGTTTGAGTTAACAGAAGAATTTGCAGAAGAAGCTGGTTTTACAGTGGATCGCCAAGGTTTCAATGAAGAAATGGAAAGCCAACGAAAACGTGCACGCGCTGCTCGTCAAGATGTTGACTCAATGCATGTTCAATCAGGTGTACTCGGTGAAATTCATGTTTCAAGTGAATTTATCGGGTATGAAAACCTTCAGGGTGAAGCAACAATCGTTACGTTATTGCAAGACGGTCATGAAGTAGAAAGTGCTTCGGAAGGTGATGAAGTTCAGTTCATCCTTGATAAGACACCGTTTTACGCTGAAAGTGGTGGACAAGTAGCTGACAAAGGAACGATTTCAAACGATGCATTCCTAGCAGATGTCAAACACGTTCAAAAAGCGCCAAATGGACAAAATTTACACACTGCTGTTGTTCGTTCTGGGGAACTAACTAAATCAGGTACTGTAATTGCAGAAGTCGACTCCGGCGATAGAACATTAACAGTTAAAAACCATACGGCGACACATCTTCTTCACAAAGCATTGAAAGAAGTGCTTGGGGAACATGTGAACCAGGCAGGATCCTACGTTGGCCCCGACCGTTTACGTTTTGACTTTTCACATTTTGGACAAGTAACAAAAGAAGAATTGGAAAAGATTGAACAACTTGTGAACGAACGAATTTGGGATGATATCTCAGTTGTAATTGATGAAAAACCGATTGCAGAAGCAAAGGAAATGGGAGCCATGGCTTTGTTTGGTGAGAAATATGGCGATGTTGTTCGAGTTGTGTCGATTAATGACTATTCAATCGAACTGTGCGGCGGATGTCATGTCGAATCGACGTCAAATATCGGTTTGTTTAAACTTGTTTCAGAAACTGGAATAGGCGCAGGTACACGTCGTATAGAAGCGTTAACAGGTAAAGGAGCTTATCGTTACTTTAAAGAGGAAGAATTAGTCCTCGAGCAAGCAGCAGCACTCGTTAAGTCGAATACAAAAGAACTGGTTGCGAAAATAGGTTCTGTGTTATCCGATATGAAAGAATTGCAACGCGAAAATGAGTCACTTTCTTCAAAGCTTGGCAATAGTCAATTGACTGACTTACTTGCTACGGCACAGCAAATTGAAGACGTTACGGTTATTTCAGCACGTGTCGATGTAAAAGACAATAATGCTCTTCGTCAAATGATGGATGAAATGAAGCAAAAAGTGTCTAAAGGTGTTATTGTTTTAGGTGCTGCTTCAAATGGAAAAGTACTTCTCATTTCAGGAGTTACAGAAGATTTGAAAACAGGGAACTATCATGCAGGTAAGATCGTCAATCATGTAGCGGTGCAATGCGATGGAAAAGGCGGAGGTCGACCTGATATGGCTATGGCAGGTGCGAAAAATGTTGCAAAACTTGATGATGCCCTGCAATCAGTGTATGATTATGTAAAATCTGTTTAAGCCCATCACATCACTAAATTTAAGGGATGGCTTATTTGATACGATATCACTTATCGGGTATAATAAAATTGTTATATTTTCGGTAATGTGGGCCGGGAAATAAGAAAGCGGGGTATCGCTAATGGATTCACACGACAAGACGATGAAGTTCAATTTTCCAGAAGAATCGATGGAACAAGAAGTGAAGCAGGTTATGCTTCATGTGCACAAAGCACTAGACGAGAAAGGCTACAATCCAATCAATCAAATTGTTGGTTATCTTCTCTCTGGTGACCCTGCATACATTCCTCGTCATGAAGATGCTCGTAATCTAATCCGTAAGCTGGAGAGGGATGAAATCCTTGAAGAGCTTGTGAAGTTTTATGTCCGTGAAAACGGAGGTAAAATTGGTTGAGAATAATGGGTTTGGACGTTGGTTCTAAAACGGTCGGAGTAGCAATCAGTGATGCACTTGGGTGGACTGCTCAAGGTATCGAAACGATTAAGATTGATGAATCGATCGAGAATTTTGGGATGACAAGAATTAACGAACTAGTCTCTGAGTATGAAGTGAGCGGATTTGTTGTCGGTTATCCGAAAAACATGAATAATACTATAGGACCAAGGGGTATTGCTTCCGAGGAATATGCTGAACTTCTTAAAGAGAAATTCAATCTCCCTGTGACACTTTGGGATGAAAGACTTACGACAATGGCTGCTGAGAAAACATTGATTCAGGCAGATGTAAGTCGAAAGAAAAGAAAGGCCGTAATTGATAAAATGGCGGCAATCATGATCCTTCAAGGGTATCTTGATTTAAAAAATAGATGAGGTGAATAGAATGGACCACGGACAAGAAACAATGACAATCGTAGATGAGAATGGCGCAGAGCACGTATGTGAAGTGATTTTTACATTTGAATCAGAGGAGTATGGCAAGTCATACGTTCTTTATCATATTTTAGGCGATGAAAAAGAAGATGACGATGAAGAAATTGAAATTCATGCATCAGCATTTATGCCTTCAGAAGACAATCAAGACGGCGAACTAATGCCGATTGAAGACGATGAAGAGTGGGAAATGATCGAAGAAATGTTAAACACATTCCTAGCAGAAGAAGACGAAGAGTAAAAAATACGCACACGGACGAAATGGTGCACAACCATTTCGTCTTTTTCATTGTCTAACCGCTATTGCATTGGTGTAATAAAGGTTTCAATAATGATTAAAGCAGGGTAAAATCACGTATCTCCTAAATCTTCGATATTTTATACTTTTATACATGGGGCACTTTCGCTCTTTTTATTAAGTACTTTTTTGAAAGAGGTGTATTTCGCTTGGATAAAGGTGGAAAAAAACAAATAATGTTTAATCGAATGCGTGAAAAGAAGAAAGAAGTAAAAATTGTTCGTCGAATCGTTTTTGTTATCACATTAATCGTTCTTATTGTAGGTTTAATTGGTGGAAGATCTGCTTATAAGTACATCACAGAAGGTTTACAGCCGGTAGATCCAAATTCAGAAGAAGTTACAGTAGTGGAAATTCCGATTGGTTCAGGCTTGAATACAATCTCTTCGAAACTTGAGGAAAATGGAATTATTAAAGACGCTAAACTATTCAAATACTACGCCAAATTTAATAATGAATCTGATTTTCAAGCGGGTACATATGATTTAACGAAAGCAATGACAATGGATGAACTGATCCAGACTTTAAAAACCGGTAAACTATACAGAGAACCGGTATTTACGATGACGATTCCAGAAGGTCTCAACCTGAAAGAAATTGCAGTTATTGTTGAAAAAAGAACAGGCACGTCTCAAGACGAATTTATGGATTTTGTCACAGATGTACAAAATATTGATAACTTTATTGCTAAGTACCCGAGTCTTTTAACTGAGGAAGTCAAGGGCGAACAAATTAAGTTTGCATTGGAGGGGTACCTTTTCCCTGCAACCTATCCTTTTTATGAAGAAAAGCCGACATTGAATACAATTGTTAGCGATATGTTGGAAGCAACAATTGCTAATGTTAGACCTCATCTAAACACTTTAGAGGAGGACGGGAAGTCGGTGCACTGGTTATTAACATTTGCATCATTAATTGAAAAAGAAGCGACATCGCAGACTGAACGTGGTGCCATCGCAAGTGTCTTCCACAACCGTATGGACAAAAACCCAGCGATGCCTCTACAAACAGACCCTACAGTTGCCTACGCTCATCAAGTGCATCTAGAGACTACATTATTCTCGGATCTTGAAATTGATGATGCGTATAATACGTATAAGAATGTTGGATTGCCTCCTGGACCGATTGCCAATTCAGGGAAAACATCGATCGAGGCAGTGTTAGATCCGGAAGATACGCCTTACTTTTATTTTATAGCTGGAAAAGATGGGAACCCGTATTACGCGATAACTTATGATGAACATTTAAGCAACATTGAGAAGTATTTAAAATAATGATGCGTGTTTTTAAAGCAGGAGTTGATAGTAAAAGCTATGTACATTAACTATATAAATGGATATAAAGAAGAAAAAGATTTGTTTATTAAAGAAATGGAAAACTATGCTGAAAAACATTGGGTCCCTATAATGGATCGACTCGCTATCGATGCATTAATAGGCTTACTTCGAATTCAAAAACCTGAGCGTATTCTTGAAATAGGAAGTGCGATTGGCTATTCAGCTATTCGAATGGCAAAGGGGCTTCCAAATGTTTCAGTTGTAACTGTAGAAAGAGATTCTGAACGATACAAAAAAGCCGTTGATTACATTGACCGTGGTGAATTAACTGATCGCATACAGATCATTGAAGCCGATGCACTCGATTTAGATATGAGCCAATTAGGAAAAGAATCTTTTAATGCCATATTTATCGATGCTGCAAAAGGGCAATATATGCGTTTTTTCGAGAAATACGCAGCGGTTCTTGCTCCTGGAGGAGTTATTTATTGCGATAATATGTTTATGAATGGTATGGTTTTGCAGGAAGATCTAGATATCCCTAGGCGAAGTCGAACGATGGTTCGAAATATAAAAGAATTTACTAGGTGGGTAATGGAGCATCCGGATTACGAAGCGGTGTTGTTGCCTATTGGTGATGGTATGTTAATCGCAACAAAAAAATGAAATTGATATTTCTTAATTGAAATAATCTTGTGGAGGCGTCAATAATGGAAACTAGAAAACCACTCATTATTGGAATCGCTGGTGGATCTGGTTCAGGAAAGACTAGTGTTACGAAATCGATATATGATGTGTTTAAAGAGCGATCTGTTGTTGTTATTGAGCAGGATTTTTATTATAAAGATCAATCACATCTTAATTTTGAACAACGCCTTTTAACGAACTATGATCATCCATTAGCATTCGATACAGATTTACTTATTAGCCATCTACAAATGTTACTTAATCGCCAAGCGGTAGAAAAACCAGTTTATGATTATACGATACATACTCGTTCAGACGAAACTGTGTTGATAGAGCCAAAAGATGTAATTATTTTGGAAGGTATTCTAGTCTTGGAAGACGAACGGCTTAGAGAGTTAATGGACATTAAATTATTTGTCGATACGGACGCCGATTTACGTATAATTCGTCGGATTTTGAGAGATATAAATGAGCGTGAAAGGTCTATAGACTCTGTCGTAGACCAATATTTAACGGTAGTTCGTCCAATGCATAACCAATTCATCGAACCGACCAAAAGGTATGCTGATATTATTATTCCTGAAGGCGGTCATAATGAGGTTGCAATTGATCTAATGGTTACGAAAATAAAAACAATTCTTGAAAATGGAACGGAACTATACTATGATGATGACATAAATCAATAGAAATTAAACGCTATGTTGCATATGAAGGTCCAAAGCGACATAGTATTTTTATGATTAGTATAATAAGGAGCGATGGATATGATTAGTGAAAAAAAGTTTCCAATGACAGCAGCAGGTAAAGAAAAACTAGAAGAAGAATTGAACCACTTGAAAATTGTAAAACGACCAGAGATTGTTGAACGAATCAAAATAGCGCGTAGTTATGGAGACCTATCGGAAAACTCTGAGTACGATTCAGCGAAAGAAGATCAAGCATTTCTAGAAGGTAAAATTTCATCCCTTGAAGGAATGATTCGTAATTCTGTAATTATCGCAGAAGATGAACTAAACACAGATGAGGTCCGACTAGGGAAAACGGTTACATTTAAAGAGCTTCCCGATGGTGATGAGGAGACATACACGATTGTTGGTTCAGCAGAGGCGAATCCGATGGAAGGGTTAATTTCAAATGATTCTCCGATTGCAAAAGGTCTGTTGGGGCGTTCAAAAGGTGAAGAAGTGAAAATTAATACCCCTGGTGGAGATATGTCGGTTACCATTCTCGAGATTAAATGATTACTAAGATAGCCGCCTTCAATTGAGGGCGGTTTTTCTACATAGGAAACAAATTTACTTTTTGCTCGTCCTAATGAATATAGGAAGACCGAAAAAGACAAAGCAGGAGCTGAGTATGAAATGAGTAAACCGGAAATGGACTTTTCAAGACAAACTCGAAGACAAGGCCGCAAACGGAAGGACAAACTCTTGAATTTCTTGATCGCCCTTGTTGCGTTACTAATCGTTCTTACAGCCACCATTATTTTTTGGGGAAATGATGATGAAGAGCAAGCGAATGATAAAAAGATAGAAGATCGTATTACAGAAGATGAAGATGTTGTGGATCAAGACGAGGAATCTGATTCTGTTGAACAGGACAACAAAAAAGAGACACCTGAAAAGGATGACACTGTCGAAATAGAAGAACCAGAAGTCATCGAAGACAATCAAGAAGTGGTTCAAGAAGAACTTGAAAAACCGGATGATTCGGCTAGTGTAGAAATCGAACGTACAGATGACGATGTAGTTTCTGAAACGATTTCTAACTCAAGTTGGCAAGCGATAGGGACAGAACAAGCAGGAGAGCATGTCTCTAGCTATAATGCGAAATCGATGGACTTTTTGGAAAAGAAAAAAGCGATTGCCTATGCAGTTGGTCAATCGGAAGATTCATTAAACTACTGGAAAGTTAAAAATGGAGGAAGTCCACGTAAATCCATTGGGATCATTGACGTGAAAGGGACTTCTGAAAAATATCGGGTATATATCGATTGGATAGATGGGCAAGGATGGAGGCCAGTAAAAGTAGATGTATTAACAACACTCGATTTTGATTATTAAAACAAGCTGGAGGCAAAAAAAGATGAGGATAGCAGTTATTGGCGCAATGGAAGAAGAAGTTGAGTTACTTCGCAACGAAATTAGTTCTGCTGAAGAAAACATTATCGCAAATTGTGAGTTAATTAAAGGCAATATAGGGTTGCATGAAGTAATTTTAGTTAAAAGTGGCATAGGTAAAGTAAATGCTGCCATGGCTACAACTCTTCTTTTACAAACCTATCAACCAGACGTGGTTTTAAACACGGGATCAGCCGGTGGTTTTTTAGAAACATTGGAAGTGGGAACCGTTGTCATTTCAGATGAGGTTCGACACCATGATGTTGACGTGACTGTATTTAATTATGAACCTGGACAAGTACCTGGACAGCCAGCAGCATTTAAAGCAGATGAGCGGCTTGTACAACTTGCTCTTACAGCTGTTGAGGAAATTGGGGAGCATCCATATGCGAAAGGGTTAATCGCTTCAGGAGACTCATTTATGAATGATCCAGACTATGTTGCGCAAGTGAAAGAGTTATTTCCAACAATGATCGCTGCAGAAATGGAAGCTGCGGCGGTTGCACAAGTATGCCATCAGTTCAATACTCCGTTCGTTGTGATACGAGCATTATCGGACATTGCTGGGAAAGAATCGTCCATTAGTTTTGATGAATTCTTGCCAGTCGCAGCAAGGCACTCAACAGACATTGTTCTACGAGTTATCGCGAAATTGTAACGGAACAACTTTTCGCTGAAGGAAATGTAATTCTTATGTGGCGGATTTTGAAGGTTTTATGGTATGATGGAATTACCATTTACATATTGTTTTAAGGAGGTTATGACTATGATATTTCTTTTAGGCAGTATTTTTCTTATATCAACTCTAATTGCAATCGTTATCGGACGTGAGGTTAGTTCCGAGTAAAGTTAGGGCTTTGTGCAAAGGCATTAGCTTATTTACGTAGGTGAATATTAGCTTAGCTTTCAAAATGGCGTTTCCGAAATTGGGATCATACCCAAACGGAAACGCCTCTTCATTTTTGCGTCACCACAGAATAGACATTGACGCGTTCCTACTCATTGTATTCATGTTTAAATAGTTGATACAGTTTAACGATTGCTCGTTTTTCAATTCTCGAAACATAGCTTCTTGAAATGTCGAGCTGCTCTGCAATTGCTTTTTGAGTCATTGGCTTATCATCCAATAATCCGTAGCGTCTCTGGATTATTTCAAGTTCTCTTCCATCCAGCTTTCCAAGATGTCGGTATAACCTCTCTTTGCGTTCGTTATGTTCGATCGTTGTGATAGGTGCATCGTCGTCGGTTTGCAGAAGATCCGATATTTGAAGCGATTGACCGTCTTTGTCACCTCCGATTGGATCAAAAAGGGAAACATCTTTTTGAACTTTTTTCTGAGTTCTCAAATACATAAGAATTTCATTCTCGATACATCTGGCTGCATATGTTGCAAGTTTCGTTTTACGGTCAGGGGTAAAGCTATTGACCGCTTTCATGAGACCAATCGTTCCTATTGAAATATAGTCGTCTAGTAGTTCGTGTTTTGGATGGAATTTTTTAACGATATGTGCAACAAGTCGCATATTACGCTCAATAAGTTCGTCTTTTGCATCTTCGTCTCCGTCGGCAAGTCTCCGTAGGCAGTCAGCTTCCTCTTCTTTCGATAAGGGGCGTTTGAAAGCTTGCCCTCGAATATAGCCAATCACCGCAGGGATTTCCAACCAGAGTTGAACAATTGACATGACAAACCCGCTCATTGGTGGGCCACCTCCTTTGTCGTTGTATGACAGCATATGCGGTCGGGTCCTGTCCTATCACCGATAAACGAGTCGGACAGGCGCTTGAAAGGTCTGATTATTTTTGAGTGAATGAGTCTGTAATGCGTAAACCTAGTCAGTAACTTAATTTCGAAAGGTTATGTTATAATCAGTTTTACAATCTAGTTGGAAATCGGAGTGGATAGTGTGTTAAGAAAGTTTTTACCGTCTGAATATGTGAAAAATGTTTTTCAGATACGTCCTGAAAAATTAAAGGAACAAGGAATTAAAGGAATCATTACGGATTTGGATAATACGCTTGTCGAATGGGATCGTCCGGATGCAACCCCTGAAGTTATTGAATGGTTGCAGTCGATGAAAGATGCAGGTATTCTTGTAACAATCGTATCGAATAACCACGAGCCTCGAGTTAAGTTATTTTGTGAACCACTAGGTATTCCATATATTTTTAGGGCGAAAAAACCGATGCGTAGTCCTTTTATAAAGGCGTTGGATCTAATGGGAATCAAAAAAGATGAAGCCGTTGTAATTGGTGACCAACTACTGACGGATATATTGGGTGGAAATAGGAAAGGGTTGCACACGATTTTAGTCATACCCGTGGCAAGTTCCGATGCTCTGATTACAAGATTCAATCGAATGACTGAAAGAAAAATCATGGCCAACTTAAAGCGTCGAGGATTGATAACTTGGGAGGAATAAACGTGGAAGAAATAAAATGTATTGGGTGCGGAGTCACGATTCAAACTGAAAATCCAAAATTAGAGGGTTTTGCACCCGCGGCATCATTGGAAAAAGAAGAGTTGATATGTCGCCGTTGTTTTAGATTAAGAAATTACAATGAATTGCAACCTGTTTCCTTAACAGGCGATGACTTTTTAAATATTTTAAATGGGATAGGCATGAAAGATGGTATCGTCGTAATGCTCGTAGATATCTTTGATTTCAACGGAAGTTGGATCTCAGGCTTGCATCGTTTCGTTGGAAATAAAGATATTTTATTAATAGGGAATAAGTCAGATCTTTTACCGAAATCGATCAATAGAAATCGATTAATAAACTGGATGCGTGCTGAATCGGTGAAGTTAGGGTTGAAACCGGTAGATGTCTTACTAGTCTCAGCTCATAAAGGTCACGGGATGGAAGAAGCACTGGTCGCAATCGATAAGGTTCGACGAGGTAAAGATGTGTATGTTGTAGGGTGTACAAATGTTGGGAAATCAACATTTATTAACCGTATTATTAAAGGGGCTACAGGTGTAGGCGAAGTAATAACTACATCTCACTTTCCGGGAACAACACTCGATCTTGTTGATATTCCGCTAGACGATGGCAAAGCGATTTATGACACACCAGGAATTATTAATGACCATCAAATCGCGCATCACTTGGATGAAAGTGATTTGAAAGCAATAACTCCTAAAAAAGAATTGAAGCCTAAAGTGTTTCAATTAAACGCAGAACAATCGTTATTTATTGGAGGACTTGCCCGTTTTGACTTCATTGCTGGGAAGCGATCTTCCTTTATGCTTTACGTTTCAAATGATTTGCTAATTCATCGAACGAAACTGGAAAATGCCGATGAATTGTACAAAAATCACCTTGGTGGGATGTTATCTCCACCAACAGGGAATTCAATTGAAAAAATGCCACCTTTAGTTCGTCATGAGTTTTCAGTTAAACAAGCTAAAACAGATATTATCATTTCAGGATTGGGTTGGATAACTGTACAACATCCGAATGTTGTCGTTGCAGTGTATGCTCCGAGAGGTGTAAATGTAATTCTCAGACCTTCTCTGATATAAATTGCTCTAGGGGGAATAAGGATTGAAAAAATGGTACGCAGTAATAGGAGATCCGGTTGGCCAGTCGATTTCACCGGAAATGCACGACACATGGTTTAGCGAAAATGGAATTGACGCCTCATATATACCGATTCTTGTGAAGGAACAGGAGCTAGGCGAAGCAATTGCAAGTTTGAAAAAACTCGGGTGCAGTGGGTGGAACGTAACGGTACCACATAAAACTGCGATTATTCCTTTTTTAGATGAAGTGGATCCATCAGCAAAAATGATGAATGCCGTTAATACGGTAGTCGTTCAATTGGATGGAAGTTTACATGGGTTTAATACAGATGGGGAAGGTTTTGTACGCTCTTTAGAGGAAACATTTCCGGAGTATGAAAAAGATGGTAAACTAGTTGTTGTTGGTGCAGGTGGTGCGGCCCGCGGAATTAGTTTTGCACTTGATAAGGCGGGTTATGGACCGATTGCATTTGCTAATCGTACAATTGAAAGAGCGCAACAAATTGCTGTTGGGTTGCCTAACTCTTCCGTTGTCTCTATAGAAGAAGCAGAAAAATCGCTTGCGGAATTTAAACTTATCGTTCAAACAACATCTGTTGGGATGGAGTTTGCGCAAAAAGGGACGCCAATTGCGACTGAAAACATTCAACCTGGAACAATTGTTGCAGATATTATTTACAATCCACTAGAGACTGAATTGCTCTTAAAGGCAAAGAAAAGTGAAGCCCGGACAATGAACGGAATTGGAATGTTGGTACATCAAGGTGCGATTGCCTTTGAAAAGTGGACAGGTGTTCGACCAGATACAGAAAAAATGATCGGAAAAATGACAGTAAAACTTGGAGGTTCTTATGTTAACAGGTAAACAGAAAAGATTTCTTCGCAGCAAAGCGAACCAATTGCAACCCCTATTTCAAATAGGAAAGAATGGATTAACTGAAGCAGTAATCCTACAAATTGAGGAAGCATTAGAGGCGAAAGAATTAATAAAAGTGAATATATTACAAAATTGTGCGGAAGATAAAAATGATATTGCACGCGCGCTTGAAAAACAAGAAGGAATTCACGTAGTTCAAGTAATTGGCAGTATTATTGTTCTATATAAAGAGTCTGTTGAGAAAAAGAGAATTGAACTGCCATAAAGAAGAGACGCTGAACAATGGGTGAGGGGAATAGTAAATGAAAAAAATTGGCATTCTAGGTGGAACGTTCAACCCTCCACATATAGGTCATTTAATTATAGCTAGCGAGGTAAGGCATGAATTGGGACTAGATGAGGTCTGGTTGATGCCTACCGCGAATCCCCCTCATAAAGCTGCTTCTGGTGATGCAACAGCAGAGCAGAGGCTACAAATGGTAGAGCTTGCTGTAGAAGGCTTAGATGGACTTGCAGTGAGTTCCTTTGAAGTAGATCGAGGTGGTGTTTCCTACACGTATGATTCGATGAAACGACTTACTTTAATCGAACCTGAAGTTGACATCTATTTTATTATCGGCGGAGATATGATTGATTCACTTCCGGCTTGGTACAAGATTGATGAACTCGTTAACCTTGTTAACTTTGTAGGTGTGAATCGTCCCGGTTATAAAGGGGAGTCAACGTATCCGTTTATCTTTATCGATATTCCACAAATTGATTTATCATCAACTTTAGTTCGCAAACGGTTTAAGGATGGAAAGACGGTACAACTTTTAGTTCCAAACCTTGTCGAATCGTTTATTCGTAAGGAGGGTCTTTATGGATCTAACGCAACTAAAAAGTGAGATTGCGAATCGTATGCCGGTAAAAAGATACGAACATGTCCTTCGGGTGGTAGATACTGCTGAAGTTTTAGCGAAAAAACATCGGCTTCCAGTCGATAAAGCGATTCTTGCTGCAGTATTTCATGATATAGCTAAATATATGGACAAAGAATTACTACGCACAACTTTAATGCAAGAAAAAGTTGACAATCGACTCCTTTCCTTTCATCATGAATTGTGGCATGGCCCGGTTGGTGCAATTCTTGCACGCGATGAATTTGGTGTAAAAGATGAGGAGATACTCAATGCCATTCGTTATCATACGACTGGGCGAGAAGGTATGTCTCAGCTTGAGAAATTAATATACATTGCAGACATGATTGAACCAGGTCGGAGTTTTCCAAACGTCCATCAATTACGAACAATTGCCAATGAAAATATAGATTTGGCAATGGAAGCTTGCATTTATCAGTCGGTGCAATTTCTAGTTTCAAAAAAGAGGCCGGTATTCCCGGATTCCATTGACTGTTATAATGAGCACGTTAAATAAGAGAGGAAGATTTTACTAATGACAACATCACTACTTACGTTAGCATATAATGCGGCAGATGATAAAAGAGCTGAAGATATCGTTGTACTAAATATGGAGGGCATTTCAATAATTGCCGATCAATTTATCATTTGTCACGCAAATTCTGAAAGACAAGTTCAATCCATTGCTAGAGAGGTTGCCGACCAGGCGTCGAAAGCAGGATTTGCTGTAAAAAGATTAGAAGGTTTCGATTCAGGACGTTGGATTTTAGTCGATATGGGAGACGTTGTTGTTCATGTATTCCATAAAGATGAGCGCGGTTACTACAATCTCGAAAAACACTGGGGCGATGCACCACTTCTTGAGGTTTCGGAAGAAGAATGAAACAAGCGTATTCTGACTTCGCTTCCGTCTACGATGAGCTGATGACGGATATTCCATATGATACCTACGCGGAATTACTAAATCTGGCTGCGGGTGGACTTAGTGGTAAAAAAGTTTTAGATATCGGGTGTGGAACGGGTCTACTATCCGTCAAACTTGCAAAAATGGGTGGAATCGTAACGGGCTTGGATATTTCTCCTGATATGATTGAAGTCGCAAGGAAGCGGGCAACTTCACTTTCTCTACCGATATCTTTTATCGAGCAACCTATGCAAGATTTAGAAGGTTTCGAGGAATTAGACGTTGCTGTTATTGCGATAGATTCGTTAAACTATGTTATTGAACGTGGGGAAGTCATAGCAGCGTTAACGAAAATCTATCAATCACTTACGCTGGGCGGCGTCCTTTTATTCGATGTTCACTCTACATTTAAAATGGATGAAATATTTATGGAAAGTCCCTTTACGTTCGATAATGGAGGCATAGCTTATATTTGGGAAACCGAAGAAGGCGATGAACCCCATTCGGTTTACTCCGAACTTGCTTTTTTTGTTCAAAATATAGATGGGTTATATACTCGTTTTGACGAAGTTCATTACCAACGAACATTTTCAGTACATGAGTATATAGAAATCTTAGAAACAATTGGTTATTCAATTGAACGGATTTTTGCCGATTGGGAAGATGAGCCGCCCCATGAGGAAAGTGAAAGAGTATTCTTTCAAGTTCGAAAATAACCCTTTTCAATAAGCGGTTGTTCATATATAGTTAATGAGACTCCATATGGATGCCCGCTAAAGTGAGGGTGAACGCTCTGTTTCTTTCATTTGTATCCAGTCATTGGCAAAAAATTGTTATCCCCATCGTAGCAATCGCTACACTAGTCGTATTTTTGTTCATTCCCCGTGAGCAAGCTAGCACTTCAAGTAGTGTTAGTGGCGACGTAACCCTATTTCCAGAATTAATTGAAGAACCCGAAGAAATTATACCAATCGAAGAAATTCCCAGTGTCATTATCGTTGATGTCAAGGGGGCTGTTCGACATCCTGGCGTTTATTCAATGCAAGAGGGAGATCGCATAATTGATGTGATTGCTGCTTCCGGTGGTTATTTACCTGATGCCGATTCTCGTTTATTGAATCACGCTGCAAAAGTGGTCGATGAATTGGTTATTTACGTGCCTATTGAGGGAGAAGAAATGCCCGAAGAGAATTCAAGTTTTCTCCAAGGTGAATCTGCTTCTAAAGATGACGGAAAAGTCAATATCAATTCGGCAGACCTTTCACAGTTAACGACAATCCCGGGTATAGGACCGGCCAAGGCATCGGCTATTTTAGCCTACCGAGATGAAAATGGGCTATTCAAGTCAACATCTGATTTGATGAACATATCAGGAATTGGTCAAAAGACATTTGATAAACTAGAACATCTAATTAAGCTCGACTAATCAAACGTTAAAATTATTATGGAGGCATACATATGGAGCGAATAACTTGGGATCAGTTTTTTATGGCACAATGTCATCTCTTAGCGTTACGAAGTACGTGTACAAGACTTGCGGTAGGTGCAACGATTGTTAGAGACAACCGAATAATTGCAGGAGGCTACAATGGTTCGATTTCAGGCGGAGATCACTGTATAGACCACGGTTGCTACGTCGTAGGTAATCACTGTGTGCGTACAATTCACGCAGAGATGAATTCATTGTTGCAATGTTCAAAGTACGGAATACCCGTATCAGGTTCAACACTATATGTAACTCATTTTCCTTGTTTGCAATGTTCGAAAGCAATTATTCAAGCAGGAATACAGCATGTAATTTATGCAACTGATTATAAAAATGATGAATATGCAATGAAGCTTTTTGCACAGTCGGGAATTTCCGTTCAACATATACCATTTGATGAAGGAAAAGTTGATTTTTCTGGTTCAAAAAAAATGGATCTATTCAATGATATGTTACAGTCGATGATACATTTAGGAGCCACCGAAGAAGAACTTGATCCTTTAAAGGAAAGGGTGAATAGCTTATTTGGAAAATGATTTCTCGCATTCAGCTTGTCTATATAGCTATTTCGGTTACCGTATCTGCATTTGCTGCATACGGTTCCGTATGGCTGTTGCTCATTAATCTAATCCTACTCCCTATATATTTCAAACGAAAAGATGATTCCCTCACTCCTATCCTCGCAGTTAGTGCTACATGCATTTCTTTTTTTTATTTCACCTCAGCTCTTCCTGTCGTTTCTTCGCCGGGTCCAACTGAAGTTACCTTTTCTTGGACCGAAAACCCAAAAATAGATGGCAATCGTATAAAAGGTTTCGTGAACACCTCTGATGATAAGATTTATTACACGAGTTATACGTTTAAAGATGAAAACGAAAAAACCAAGTACATTGCACTTCGTTTTTCTTCAACTGTATTTACTTATTCCGGAAGTATAAAAGAATCTGTAAATCCTTCACATAAATATGCATTTGATATGAACAAGTATTTGAAAATGAATGGTGCTTCGGGTGTGTTTGAAGCGGAGACTTTACTAAGTATAAAAGAACATACAAATTTAAGTATTCGTCTATCTGAACAACGAGGTAAACTAACTACGCATATTGAAACTAAGTTTCCACCATCGCTTGTAACCGAAGCGAAAGCATTGTTACTTGGAGATCGAAGCGGGTTGGATGAGGAAGAGTCTAGTATATACAGGAGGCTCGGCATAACTCATTTATTTGCGATTTCAGGGCTTCATGTTGGCCTTTTAATCGTTATGATGCGTGAATTCTTGTTGAGGTTACAAATAAGGAGAGGGAGTGTCGACCTGCTCCTAATCACACTGATGCCCTTATATGCGGTTGTTGTAGGTGGAGCACCTTCTGTATGGCGTGCGGTTTCAGTGGCGGTAATGGCTTTGTTGTTGTCGTTAGGTGGAAGGAAGATAAGGCTGGATAATGCCCTCGCAGTTAGTGCAATTGTATTTATTTTTTTACATCCATATATCGTCTTTCAACCAGGCTTTCAATTATCCTATTTAGCAGCACTAGCACTTGTTTTATCTTCGAAAATCTTAGCGAAATCTAAGTCGTTTATTGGTATTTCCTTTCATGTTACAGCGATAAGCCAATTAGCATTATACCCCGTTTTACTTATTCATTTTTACGAACTCTCCCTTTCTTCTTTCTTTGTAAACATCCTTTTTGTTCCTCTTTACTCAATCATCATTTTACCTGTAAATATACTTTTACTCGCAACGACATGGGCTTTCGTTCCATTGGCTGATTTAATGTTTGCTATTTATGTTCCTTTCCGAGAAATAATCCGAGTCGCGACTGTTTGGTTATCTGAACTCCCTTACCAATTATGGACACCGGGAAAATTAGGTCCAATTGAAGCTACGTTTGCCGTTGCCGGTGTTCTTTATTTTTTTGTGAAATATGAGGAGGGGGTGGCATTAAAATATTGTCTCCCTTTTCTTCTTGTCCCCGCACTAGTTATTCAATTCCTTCCGTATACAAACAACTCATTGCAAGTAACGTATTTAGATGTTGGGCAAGGAGATAGTATTGTTATTGAACTTCCGTTTCGAAAAGCTGTTTATGTCATCGATACAGGTGGAACGGTCGATTTCTTTGAAAATGATTGGAAAAGTCCTATGAAACGATTTGAAGTTGGAAGAAATATCGTTGTGCCGTTTCTAAAAGGTCAAGGGATTACGAAAGTTGATAAACTAATACTTACGCATCCTCATGCAGACCATATTGAGGGAGCGGATGAAGTTCTTGAGGAGTTGCGAGTTAAGGAAATTCATATAACGCCCGGTAGCGAGACAGAAAGCGAGATGGATGAGGTACTTAAAATTGCAACAAGCAAAGTTGTTCCCATCTATGGGATGAGAGACGAAGTTTCATGGGAAGAAGGCATTTTTAAATTTGCCTATGTCAGTCCGCAAGAAGGGATGTTTTCATTAAATGATCGGTCCCTTGCCTTATTTATGATGACTCCAGAACTGAACTTCTTATTTACTGGAGATATGGAAAAAGAGGCAGAAATAAATTTTATAAATAAATATACGGATGTAGATTTCGGAAGGATTATCCTAAAGGCCGGACATCACGGAAGTAAAACTTCGAGTACAGAGTCATTTATCAACAAACTCCATCCAGAATTGACTATTTTTTCAGCTGGTCGAGGAAATATGTATGGGCATCCACATGAAGAAGTTATGGAGAGGTTTGATCGCCTTAACTTACCAACGATGTCGACAGCGGAGTATGGATCAATTACGATAAAGGTAGAGCAGGGCGCGTACTCTATTTCGACTATGACGCAATAAGAGGTGCATCAAAGATTGGATAATAAAAAAAAGACATGCATTCCCAAATCGGGAACCGCATGTCCGGGTCTAGCTACTAAAATTAGCCAGCTACGACGTCGATTACTGTAGCAACAACAAAGATTAAAGAGAAGAATCCAAAAGCTACTACAAATCCTACAGCTGAATCGATAAAATCATTACGTTTTGATTGTACATCATGTTCAAATTCATTCATTGCTACACCTCCTAATTCCACTCTAGTATAAGCGATTTTCAGAAATAAATCCATAGCAA
Source organism: Sporosarcina sp. CAU 1771 (assembly GCF_054482775.1). Classification (NCBI taxonomy): domain Bacteria; kingdom Bacillati; phylum Bacillota; class Bacilli; order Caryophanales; family Caryophanaceae; genus Sporosarcina; species Sporosarcina sp. CAU 1771. Next base: position 54,649 of record NZ_JBTLRN010000014.1, read on the forward strand.
TCCCTTTTTTATCTAGAAAGCAAAATAAAAGACACAATTTGTTCAAACAGTTTAATTTTCATATTGTATAATGAACTATAAGAAGTAATGAGGTGAAATGATGGCAAATGCAACTTGGAAGAAAATTGCTGAAGGAAAAATTGACCCTGTTTATTTATTGACAGGCTTAGAAGGGCATATTTTTGATTCAACGATAGGGCGTCTAAAGAAAGCGATGGCTTTTACTGATGATACATCTGTCATTCGTTTCGATTTAGAAGAAACGCCCATTGAAATTGTAATTGAAGAAGCCGATACGTTACCATTTTTGGAGGATAGAAAATTAATCATTGTAAGCAATCCAACATTCCTGACGGCTCAAGACAGAGCGAAAGAAAAAGTAGTTCATAATTTGGAAGTGTTTGAAGGATGGTTAGATAATCCTTCACCAACCGCAACCGTTGTTTTTCTTGCGCCCTATGAAAAGTTAGATGCACGGAAACGAATCACCAAAAAAATGAATAAAGTGACTACGGTTATTGAAGCAAATCGCCTTCAGGGAAGAGACTTATCAACGTGGATTCAACACGAGGCAAAGGAAAATGGGACGTTTATTTCCCAACAGTCCTCGGAGTACTTGATGAAAATCGCTGGAGAAGGACTTTTAAGTCTTGCAAATGAAATTGAAAAAATGGCAGTTTATTTGAACGGTGAAGGTGAAATAACACCGGATGTAATTGATCTGCTAATTCCTAGAACACCTGAAATGAATGTATTTAGTTTAACGGATGCGTATCTTTCAGGAAATGTTTCTGATTCAGTAGCCATATATGATGACCTTCTTCGAAATGGAGAGGAGCCAATCATGCTTACGGCATTAATTTCTGTGCAGATTCGATTGATGATTCATGTATTGTCCTTACGTAAAAAAGGGTATCAGCAACATCAAATTGCTAAAATGTTGAAAGTTCATCCATACCGTGTGAAATTAATGATGGATAACAAAAAAGTGCCGAGTGAAGAACGTTTGTTAACGGTTCTCAATGAATTGGCTACGATAGATTATAAATTAAAGTCTTCAAGTGGAAAAAGAGAGCGGATTTTAGAATTGTTTTTTATGCAAGGCAGCGTAGAAATTCGTCGATAAGATAGCAAAAGACCGTCCGAGATTCTCGGACGGTCTTTTGGCAATCAAATTACAACGCCTTTTTAGTAAGACGAGCTTTTTGACGTGATGCAGTATTTTTGTGGATAAGGCCTTTACGTGCAGCAGTATCAGTTTGTTTAATTGCTGCTTTAAGTAGTGCTGAAGCGTTTTCGTCTTTATTTTCAATTGCAGTTTCAGCCTTACGTACAGCTGTACGCATAGTTGCTTTAACATGAGAATTTTGAACGTTTTTAGCCGCGTTTTGTTTTACTCTTTTAATCGCAGATTTAATGTTTGGCAAATCATTCACCTCCAGTTTCAGGTAAAGCACGAGTGTTTCTTAAATACACAGGATACCTCATTCATAACAAGAATAATTTTAGCAAAAAAATGGGGTGAATGCAAGAATAAAAGAGCTGAATGCATAAAAAAGAAGTAAATCAAATTAGAGTTCGTAGATGTTTGATCCACCTCGATTGAACTTGAATAGTTTGTCGATTCAACGGACAAACTTCTTAATGAGGTGATTGTATGAAAAAATATGATTTTTACAGAACAGATTTAGTTGAAGAAAGCGAGGAAATGGTACGGCATCGGACGGCTTCAGAAAAAAACCGATTGAAGTCAGAAGAGGGCGTTCGTTTCGAAGAGGAGAGGAAAGGTAGAGTAATTATAACTAAGGTAACGATAAATGAAGAAGGGGAAAAAAAGATAGGGAAAAAACAAGGCATGTATGTAACATTAACGGTTCCGACACTAACACCTGATGATGATGAAGGGTTAGGGGAGTTATCGCTTGAATTGATTGAAAGGTTAGAAGAGATGGTTCAGGAATTGCCAAACGTTGCAAAGGGTAAAATTCTATTTATAGGGCTAGGAAACCGCGATGTCACGCCAGATGCAGTTGGACCGATCACAATGGACATTCTGCGGAATGTTGTTCCGGACTATTATTCCGATGACGGTAGTGAAGTGTTCGTATATGCTCCAGGTGTAACAATTCAGACAGGGCTTGAAACCGCAGATTTCGTAAAAGCCGTTGCAAACGAAATTAAACCCGATTTACTTATAGTTATTGATGCCCTTGCTGCAAGAGACTCATCAAGATTGTGCAAAACCATTCAACTTACCAATACGGGTATTCATCCAGGGTCTGGAGTAGGGAACAGCCGAAAAGAAGTTTCACAAGAGACATTGGGTATGCCGGTAATTGCGATTGGTATTCCGACAGTTGTTGATGGTCCTGTATTAATTGCTGACGCGATCGATAAGATGTTTGGATATATTGCGTCTAAAATAAGTGAACAAGAAAATCCTTCTTCCCGACTTTCTGTGACGCCATGGCTTCGTTCAGAGGATAAAGAGGCAGATCGATCGAAGTTGCTACCTATTTTTGGGGATTGGGCAGCCTGGCCTCATGAAGACCGGATTCAACTTTTTGAAGAAGTATTAACTACCCATGAACTTCGAACGTTTATTTCACCGAAAGACATTGATGCATGGGTCGGCCTTTATGCAGAAAATCTATCAAAGTCATTAACAGAATGGATTCATAAAATTAAAAGAAATTAAAACTCCGTCGTAAAAGTTGAAAAGATGGTTATTGACCCGGTTTCCATTGCATATAATTTGGGAACGGGGGGATACCATATGAAAAAAACGTTGCAAATTTGGAGCTCGCTCATTCTATTCCTTTTTCTATTTCCACTAATTATTAATTATCTTCCGGAAGATACCACTGCAAAATCAATCAACTTGTTAAAAGAATCTAGGGAAATGGTTTTTGCAGCAAATATAATGGAGGAATCGCTTCCTGAACCAGTTGGACGCAAAGCACTTCTTTACTTTACACATAATTACGAGGCTTATGAGCCAATTACGAAAGCGAAAAATGGGAAGGTTTCTGTTTCGCACCAATCAGAAAACATTAAGAAGTTCGGTGAAAAATTAAAAGTTCAGCTTGATTTTAGTGGTATCTCAACAGATATTTTACCGGTCGACAATCAACTAGAGATGCAAAAGAATAAAATAAAATATGGTCGCTCGTATAAAGCGATTCGACCTTACGTTGAAAAACAATTGCAAGAAGAATCGTATGATTTAATAATTGATATGCACAGGGATTCAGTAAAATCGGATGTTACGACTATGGTGCATGAAGGTGAGAAATACGCAAAGGTTGCATTTGTTATCGGATTGGATCATCCGAATTACAAAAAAAACAAAAAAATGGCGGAGCTTTTAAAGAGTGAAATGGAACAACTTGTACCGGGAATCACAAGAAATATGATTTTAAAAGATAAGCATGAAGGTGATGGGAAGTACAATCAGGATCTGGATCCATCAATCATCCTTCTGGAATTAGGCGGAATAGGGAATCAAGAAGAGGAGTTAAATAGGACGGTTTCGGTAATTGCGGAAGCGGCTGCCTCCATCCTTTCTGAAAGTTAATCAAACGTTTACTAGAACTAACACAATAACGATATTAAATTATTTATGTTTAAAGAACTTAAAAGAGAGCCAAACTACTCCTAGGTTATATAAAGGGAGAGCAGATAAGATGAATGACAAAAAGACAGCGCTAAAAATCCTGAAGGAAAGTTATGTTGGGACGATGGCAACGGTCCAACAAAATAAACCCCATGCACGCTATATGAGTTTTTTTAGCGATGAACTCACGCTTTACACAGCAACTTCGAAGAAAACACAAAAGGTTGATGAGCTTGAAGCAAATCCTCACACGTATATTTTAATTGGATATGAAGGTGGAGGAATGAGTGATGAGTTTTTAGAAATAGAAGGAACCGTGACCCTACATGATGATGAAACTATAAAAGAAAAGGTTTGGAATAAGCATATGAAACCTTGGTTTAGTGGTCCAGACGATCCTGACCTTCTTGTACTCAAAGTCTCCCCAGATACGATACGATTGATGAATACAAAAGGTGGAGAACCGAAAGAAATCATTTTGTGACAAAAAGTGGTCGTGAAAATAATTTTCAACTAGTTACTAGATAGCAATATATACTGAAGTGAAATATATAATACTTAAAAAACCGTTTTCCAGTAGAACATGGAAAACGGCTTTTTATATTGTTTACTAGCAATAAATATGGTCTCAGCATGGTTTTTGTTGTCTTAGAGTGTACAAGATGGTGTATAGTAGGTTAATGTTAAGGAGTATATATTTCATGAATTAAAGATTATGTACTTATAGGTAACATGTTGAAGAGTTGTTTGATATAATTCAAATAGCTTAAATAGGAGTGAATATTGATGAATTTAGAACAAAAGTTAGCACGACAGAAAAACATACGAAACTTCTCGATCATAGCACATATCGACCATGGTAAATCGACATTGGCCGATCGTCTACTAGAACAAACACAAACGTTGACTACAAGAGAAATGAGTACACAAACATTAGATTCCATGGATTTGGAAAGAGAACGTGGCATAACGATCAAGTTGACAGCTGTACAGTTGTTGTATACTGCGAAAGACGGACAAGAATATACGTTTCATCTTATCGACACACCGGGTCACGTCGATTTTACATATGAGGTTTCTAGAAGCTTAGCAGCATGTGAAGGTGCAATTTTAGTTGTAGATGCTGCCCAGGGTATAGAAGCTCAGACCCTTGCAAACGTCTATCTTGCACTTGATAATGATCTCGAAATTTTACCTGTCATTAACAAAATTGACTTACCTGCGGCAGATCCAGATCGTGTGAAAAAAGAAATTGAAGATGTTATCGGGCTAGATGCATCTGAGGCTGTACACGCTTCAGCTAAATCTGGAATTGGTATCGAAGACATCCTCGAACAAATTGTTGAAAAAGTACCTGCACCTCAAGGAGATCCTTCGGCACCGCTAAAAGCACTTATTTTCGATTCACTTTATGATCCTTACAAAGGGGTAATTGTTTATGTCAGGATTATAGACGGATCAATTAAACCAGGCGACGAAATTCTGATGATGGGTACAGGTAAAAAGTTTGAAGTAATTGAAACGGGTGTTTTCACACCGAGACCAACACACAGGGATGAACTAAATGTCGGCGATGTTGGCTTTTTATCAGCATCAATCAAACATGTTGGGGATACTCAAGTTGGGGATACGATTACAAGCGTTAAAAACCCTGCGACCGAGGCATTGGAAGGATATCGTAAAATGAATCCAATGGTCTTTTGTGGCTTGTATCCAATTGATACATCTAAATACAATGACCTTAGAGAAGCACTGGAAAAACTTGAACTAAACGATGCAGCGCTTAATTATGAAGCAGAGACATCTCAAGCACTTGGTTTCGGTTACCGTTGTGGATTCCTTGGTTTGCTTCATATGGAGATTATTCAAGAGCGAATCGAACGAGAATTTAATATTGATTTAATCACAACTGCTCCGAGTGTTATTTATAATGTTATTTTAACGGATGGATCGGAAATGAAAGTCGACAATCCGGCAATGATGCCTGATTCACAGAAAGTACAAACTGTTGAAGAACCTTATGTAAAAGCTTCAATAATGGTGCCGAACGATTATGTTGGCTCTGTAATGGAACTTTGTCAGAAAAAACGTGGAAACTTCATGACGATGGATTACTTGGATGCAGCACGTGTGAATATCATTTATGAACTACCACTTGCTGAAATTGTTTATGATTTCTTTGATAAATTAAAATCAAGCACAAAAGGGTACGCTTCATTTGATTACGAACTGATCGGTTATAAAACATCGAAACTTGTGAAGATGGATATTTTATTGAACAATGAGCAAGTAGATGCACTTAGCTTTATTGTGCATAATGACTTTTCTTATGAGCGTGGTAAAGCAATTGTTGAAAAGCTAAGAAGTCTTATCCCGAGACAACAGTTTGAAGTGCCTGTTCAGGCAGCGATAGGTAACAAAATTGTGGCGCGTTCAACAATTAAATCGATTGGTAAAAACGTTCTTGCGAAATGTTATGGTGGAGATATTTCACGTAAACGAAAACTTCTTGATAAGCAAAAAGAAGGTAAGAAGCGTATGAAACAAGTTGGATCTGTTGAAGTTCCACAAGAAGCATTTATGGCTGTATTGAAGATGGATGAGGATTAAATTTCGTAGCTACGAAGATTGTATTGCGCTCGTTTCTCAGGGGATTAGTTCGTCGTTGAAAGTACTTCGACCGCGTCTATAATTTTCTGCGAGCCAATTGCCATAAATAAACACCGTATTTCAGTTTGATTTATAAAGCTGAGTACGGTGTTTTTAAATTTAAAAATTTGAGGAGGAATAGATATGGAGAAGCGAGTTCACCCGGACCTTCAAAAAGGATTTTCAAGTATGCCGATTAAGAATTACACCCAAGAAGCATTGGGGGAAATTAGGAGAGAACTAAATGAGCGAGTGTTATCAGTAAACGCTTCACAACCAATTAATGAAAAGCTTGTAACAACAGAAAAGTTTATTCCTGGACCACCAGGCAATCCAGATGTCCGTATAAAATTGTATGAACCGAAAAATCCTAGTGAAATCTTGCCAGGCGTCTTATTTATTCATGGTGGTGGGTTTATGTTTGGTTCTCCCGAAATGAATGAATCGTCTTGCCAAAAACTCGTAGAAGATATAAATTGTGTCGTAGTATCTGTAGATTATCGATTAGCACCTGAGAATCCCTTTCCTTCTCCGTTAGAAGATTGTTACGCAACGCTTAAATGGTTTTCAGAAAATGCATCGGAGCTCAATATTGACTCCAATCGAATCGCGGTGGTAGGTATGAGTGCTGGAGGCGGGTTAGCTGCGGCTCTTTCTTTACTAGCAAGAGATCGAAAAGGGCCAGAAATCGCGTTCCAAATGCCTTTATATCCAATGCTTGATGATCGTATTAGCACGCCTTCTAGTCAGGAGATAACGGATAAGAGAGTTTGGAATTTAGAGGCTAATCGACAAGGGTGGAAAATGTATTTAGGTGATTCTGCGGGTGAGGTGTCCCCATATGCGGCTCCTACTCGCGCATCTGATTTATCGGGTCTTCCACCTACATTTACTTTTGTTGGTGATTTAGATCCGTTCCGTGACGAAACGTTAGACTATGTGGCAAGACTTTCTCAGGCTGGTGTTCCAGTGGAATTTCATTTATATCCTGGCTGTTTTCATGGCTTCGAACAATTAATTCCTAAGGCTGATATCAGTAGACGAGTTATCAATGAGTATAGTTCGGCATTAAAGCATGCTTTACACAAGGGTTGATTCATATAATTAAATTAATGGATCCTTAACTTCCTTCAATAGACAGGAGACAAGGAAAGTTCTTCGACAGCGTCTAAACAACATTAATTGATGCTTTATGATATGATATGGTACATATATTCTACAAAAAAAGATAACGGATGGGAGGCGTATATGCCTCCTTTTTCCCGTTAAAAAAGGAGACGCCTATGCGCGGCATGTATATTCACATTCCATTTTGTCATCAAATTTGTCACTACTGTGATTTCAATAAAGTGTTTTTCAAGAACCAGCCCGTTGATAAATATATTGAATCTATCGGAAAAGAACTTGAATTGATGAAGCAAGAGGGTGCTTCATTTAACGAGGTAGAAACAGTATTCTTGGGTGGAGGAACGCCGACATCCCTTTCTGAAGCTCAGTTGGACAGGTTGCTACAGATCATCCATAACTATGTAGATGTAGGGTCTTTAAAAGAGTTTTCTACTGAAGCAAATCCGGATGAATTGACATTAGGGAAGTTAAAGGTTCTGAAAAGCGGTGGAGTTCATCGATTAAGTATTGGTGTCCAGTCGTTTGATGAAGGACTACTGAAGAAAATTGGGCGTACACACGGACCGAATGATGCTTCACGTGTCGTCCAGGACGCTAGAAAAGTTGGATTTGAAAATATAAGTATTGATTTAATCTATGGATTGCCAGAACAAACTAGGAAGCAATGGGAAGACACGTTAATTAAGGCAACAGAACTGGAACTCCCACATTATTCAGGGTACTCGCTAATCGTTGAGCCTAAAACAGTGTTTTACAACTTAATGAACAAAGGTAAATTGCCACTTCCAGGGGAAGATATGGAAGCGGAAATGTTTGATATGCTCATGAATCATATGTCCATTAACGGTCGCGAACGCTACGAAATAAGTAATTTTGCAGTTCCAGGTTCTGAGTCTATTCACAATCTGATTTATTGGGAAAATGATTCGTATGCTGGGATTGGTGCAGGTGCTCACGGGTATTTGTCAGGAGTTAGGTATTCAAATATTGGTCCGATTGCAAAATATATGGGGAAATTGGATGAAGGTGAACGTCCATTTCAACAGACCCATGTCGTGACGGATGTCGAAGCAATGGAAGAGGAAATGTTCCTAGGGCTGCGAGTGGCTGATGGTGTTTCTTCAACAGTATTTGAAAGTAAGTTTGGTAAATCACTAAACGAAGTGTATGGCGAAACTCTAAAAACATTGGTTCAACAAGGTCTTGTTGAGAATGCAGCTGATCGGTTTTGGCTTACTAAAAAAGGTGTGTTCAGAGGAAATGAAGTTTTTCAGCAATTTTTAACATAACCTGAAGTTTATTCGTTGACAGTTCGGATTACATTTGTTAAATTATCATTAGTATTAGCACTCGGCGTTAAAGAGTGCTAACAGGAGTGATGATCATGTTGACGAACAGACAATTACTCATTTTGCAATTGACGGTCGATGATTTCATTCAATCTGCACAACCAGTCGGGTCCCGGCAATTATCCAAAAAGCCGGAAGCTCCTTTTAGTCCGGCAACGATTCGTAATGAAATGGCTGATCTAGAAGAGATGGGTTATCTTGAAAAAACTCACACGTCTTCGGGAAGAATTCCATCCGAAAAAGGATACAGATTTTATGTCGATAATCTATTGACCCCAGAGAAATTGAATAGGGAAGATAGTAAACAACTTCGTTCAGTTTTCAAGGAAAAGATTATGGAAACTGAGGAGTTAATCCGAAAATCAGCGAATATTCTTTCGGATTTGACAAATTACACATCTATTCTTCTCGGACCGGATTCGTCTTCGCATACTGTGAAGCGTTTTACGATTGTGCCATTGGATGAGGATACAGCTGTGGCAATTATTGTCACCGACAATGGACATGTTGAGAATCGATTATTCAATGTACCAATAGGCTTTACAGTTTCGGACATTGAAAAAATGGTGAACATTTTAAATGAACGTCTCGTAGGTACACCTTTAGTCCATTTACATAAGATGCTAATTCAAGAAACGAAGATGGTGCTCGATCAACATATTCATAAAGCGGATGAATTATTTACTTCATTTCAAAAAGCAATCGCTATTACTCCCGAAGAGCGCTTGTACTTCGGCGGTAAAATGAATATGATGAACCAGCCAGAATTTAATGACGTCCACAAGATGAAGTTGTTTTTTGAGCTTATTGAAAAGGGTGCTCCTGCGACAACGTTCTTTGAAGACGATCGCATTGGGATTCGGGTTCGTATCGGTTCAGAAAACAATCACAATGCAATGGATCAGTTCAGTGTGATTTCCGCAACGTATTCCGCTGGGGAAGATATGACAGGCTCTATAGCAATTATAGGACCAACTCGGATGGACTACGGACGAGTTATCACATTGCTGGATTTAATGAGTACTGATTTGTCGAGAGAATTGGCAAAAATGACAATCGGAAGTGGAATTGCTAGGAGGAACGATAGTAATGAAAAAAAATAATGAAATACTAGAAGATGAAGTCCTAAATAATGAAGAAGTGAACGATGAAGTGATTTATGAGCAGCAAGAAGTTCTTTCCGCAGAAGAAGTAGAAAAAAATGCGCTTGAAGAAGTAACAGAAAAGCTTCAGGAAGAAGAAAACAGACGCCTTCGGTTATTGGCGGACTATGAGAACTTTAAACGAAGAGCTACTCTTGATAAAGAGTCCATTCAGAAATACCGTTCTCAAAACGTATTAACGAACTTGATTCCTGTGCTCGACAATTTTTACCGAGCTTTGCAAGTTGAAGTTACTTCTGAGGAAGCGACTACACTTATGACAGGAATGGAAATGATCTATCGTTCTCTTATTGATGCCCTTACAACTGAAGGTCTAGTTGAAATTGATGCTCTTGACAAAGAGTTCGATCCGAATTTTCACCAAGCAATTATGACAGAAAGTAATCCGGATAAACCATCAGGTTCTGTTCTGGAAGAACTTCAAAAAGGGTATATGTTAAAGGATCGCGTATTACGACCATCTATGGTCAAAGTAAATGAATAATGAAACACAAATACATGTTCATATATTTTTAGGAGGAATTTTAGAATGAGTAAAATTATTGGAATTGACTTAGGTACAACAAACTCGGTAGTAGCAGTATATGAAGGCGGAGAGCCGAAAGTTATCCCTAACCCAGAAGGCAATCGTACAACTCCTTCAGTAGTTTCATTTAAAAATGGTGAGCGTCAAGTTGGGGAAGTAGCTAAGCGTCAATCAATTACAAACCCGAACACAATCATGTCAGTCAAACGCCATATGGGATCTGACTTCAAAGTAACAGCTGAAGACAACGAATATACACCTCAGGAAGTTTCAGCAATGATTCTTCAATACTTAAAAGGGTATGCTGAAGAGTACTTAGGCGAAAAAGTTACAAAAGCAGTAATTACTGTTCCAGCTTATTTCAGCGATGCACAACGTCAAGCAACTCAAGATGCTGGTAAAATTGCTGGTCTTGAAGTGGAACGTATTATTAACGAGCCTACTGCTGCAGCACTTGCATACGGTCTTGATAAAATGGACGAAGATCAAACGATTCTCGTTTATGACCTTGGAGGCGGTACGTTTGACGTATCCATCCTAGAATTAGGCGACGGTGTATTCCAAGTATTATCAACTGCGGGAGACAACAAGCTTGGCGGAGACGATTTTGACGATGTAATTATTGCTTACCTAGTAGAAGAGTTCCGTAAAGATAACGGGATCGATCTTTCTAAAGATAAAATGGCAATGCAACGTTTGAAAGATGGCGCTGAAAAAGCGAAAAAAGATCTTTCAGGTGTGACATCTGCACAAATTTCACTTCCGTTTATCACGGCTGGAGATGCAGGTCCACTTCACTTGGAAGTTACACTTTCACGTGCGAAATTTGACGAATTGACAGCAGGTCTTGTTGAACGTTCAATGGTACCAACTCGCCAAGCAATGAAAGATGCAGGTCTTGCAGCATCTGAAATTGATCGCGTAATTCTAGTTGGAGGTTCGACACGAATCCCAGCGGTACAAGAAGCAATTCAAAAAGAAACAGGCAAAGAGCCATATAAAGGCGTGAACCCAGACGAAGTAGTAGCAATGGGTGCAGCTGTTCAAGGTTCAATCTTAAGTGGAGATGTAACGGATGTTGTTCTATTAGACGTAACTCCTCTTTCACTTGGTATCGAAACAATGGGGAATGTATTTACAAAACTAATCGAGCGCAACACAACGATTCCAACAAGTAAATCACAAGTATTCTCTACAGCTGCTGATAACCAACCGGCAGTAGATATTCATGTATTGCAAGGTGAACGTCCAATGTCTACAGATAACAAAACGCTTGGTCGCTTCCAATTGACGGATATTCCACCTGCACAGCGCGGGGTTCCACAAATTGAAGTAACTTTCGATATCGATAAAAACGGTATTGTAACGGTTAAAGCGAAAGACCTTGGAACTCAAAAAGAACAAAACATTACAATTCAAGCAAGCTCTTCACTTTCTGATGAAGATATCGAGCGCATGGTAAAAGAAGCCGAGGAAAATGCTGAGGCGGATAAAGCTCGTAAAGAAGAAGCGGACTTGAAAAACGAAGCGGATCAGCTTGTATTCATGGCTGAAAAAACAATCACAGACCTTGAAGGTAAAGTGACTGAAGAAGAAGTGAAAGAAGTAGAAGAAGCGAAAGATGCTTTGAAAACTGCTTTAGAAGCAACTGACTTCGATGAAATCCGTACGAAAAAAGATAAGCTTGAAGAACTTGTTCAACAAATGACTATGAAATTGTATGAGCAAGCTGCGGCAGAAGCTGAAGCTGCACAAGGTGAAGAAGGTACAGAAGAGCCACAAGGCGACGATGTAGTTGACGCAGACTTCGAAGAAGTAGAAGACGATAAGAAATAAGATTTGTTGACGGAAAAGTCAAAGTCCGATATTCCGGCTTTGGCTTTTTCTTATTCGTTAGATGTACATCTAACGAATCCATCTAGTGAGAACCTAGTTCCTTAGTTTAACGTGCTAAAAATCCCTATTGGATGAAGATAAATGCTATAATCAAACAATATGCAAATGTTTTGGGAGAGTGACTTAATGAGTAAACGTGATTATTATGAAGTGCTTGGAATAGCTAAGGGTGCTTCTAAAGATGAAATTAGAAAAGCGTATCGATCACTATCGAAAAAATATCATCCGGACTTAAATAAAGCAGATGATGCGGTAGAAAAATTTAAAGAAGTAACAGAAGCCTATGAAGTTTTAAGTGATGAAACGAAAAAAGACAATTACGATCGATACGGTCATGTTGATCCAAATCAAGGGTTTGGTGGATTTGGTGGCGGTGGCGGAGCTGATAACTTTGGTTTCGAAGATATATTCAGTACATTTTTTGGTGGCAACGCACGAAGACGTGATCCAAACGCACCGAGAAAAGGTAACGACTTACAGTATTCGATGACGATTGAATTTATGGAAGCTGTTTTTGGTAAAGAAACTGAAATTGAAGTTCCAAAAGAAGAAACATGTGATACGTGTGACGGGTCGGGTGCTAAAAAAGGTACCTCTCCGACTACTTGTACACATTGTGGCGGAAGTGGAGAAATTAGCGTCACCCAAGATACGCCACTTGGAAGAATGGTTAACCGAAGAGCTTGTCATCATTGTCAAGGAACAGGTAAAATCATTCCAGAAAAATGTACGACGTGTCGTGGTGCAGGTAAAGTAACGAATAGAAAGAAAATTAAAGTGACAATTCCTGAGGGCGTTGATGATGGCCAGCAACTCCGCGTTTCCGGTCAAGGAGAGCCTGGAGTAAATGGTGGACCTGCAGGAGACTTGTATATTGTATTCCGCGTGAAAGCACATGAGCGATTCATTCGTGAAGATGATGATATTTATCTAGAACTTAACTTGTCATACCCTCAAGCAGCTCTGGGCGATGAAATTGAAGTTCCTACAGTTCAGGGGAATGTGAAGTTGAAAATTCCTGCTGGAACACAGACAGGCACGAGATTCCGCTTAAGAGGAAAAGGTGTCAAAAACGTACATGGTCGAGGAATAGGAGATCAGCATGTTATTGCGAAAGTAGTGACTCCTAAAAAAATGACAGAAAAACAAAAAGAACTTATGCGTGAATTTGCAGCAATCGGCGGCGATTCACCAGAAGAATATTCAAGTTCATTATTTGATAAAATCAAACGCACGATAAAAGGTGACTAAGGGAGTTGACGCAATTTGAAATGGTCAGAAATTGCTATCCATACAACGCATGAAGCTACGGAAGCTGTAGCAAATATCTTACATGAATCTGGTGCTAGTGGAGTCATTATTGAAGACTCCATTGAGCCAGATCGAATTCATGAGGACAAATTTGGGGAAATTTATGAACTAGACGAAAATGATTTTCCAAATGAAGGCGTTATTTTAAAGGCATATTTACCCGTAAATAGTTTTCTAATCGAAACGATGAAGGATATTGAACAAGCTATTGGGAATCTATCGAATTTTGGATTGAATGTTGGAAAAAACAGCATACAGACAAGTGAAGTGGATGATGAAGACTGGGCTACGTCTTGGAAAAAGTATTATCACCCAGTCAAAATCTCTGGACGCTTTACAATTGTTCCAACATGGGAAGAATATGAGCCAGTTGAATCTGATGAATTAATTATTGAGTTAGATCCTGGTATGGCATTTGGAACAGGAACACATCCGACAACGGTAATGTGCGTTCAAGCTCTTGAGAAGTATGTGGAGCCTGGCAACGTTGTTGTAGACGTTGGAACTGGCTCTGGAGTCTTATCAATTGCTGCGGCATTATTAGGGGCTTCCAAGGTCCATGCACTTGACCTTGATTACGTTGCTGTAACTGCTGCGAAAGAAAATACGGAGTTGAATAAGGTTGAAGGAGTAGTCGAAGTTACACACGGCAACTTACTTGAATCAATTCACGTTCAACCGGATGTTATTGTTGCTAATATTTTAGCGGACGTAATTATGAGTTTCTCTGAGGATGCCTATTCGTTGTTACCCGAAGGCGGTCTCTTTATTACATCTGGAATAATTGGTCAAAAAAGAGATCTCGTCAAGGATGATTTAATAAGTAAAGGTTTTGAAGTTATTGAATCGGTACTTATGGAAGATTGGGTGGCAATTGTCGCACAGAAGAAGGGCGTGTGATTCTTTGCAACGCTATTTTCTTGAACATTCATTTGACGAAGATGGAAACGCACTAATTACTGGAGAGGATAACAAGCATATCCAACGTGTCATGCGGATGGCTGTTAACGACAAAATCTTCGTTGTTTCGGACGGAGAAGCCTTCATTTCAGTAATCACGGAATTTTTGCCTGACTCTACTCGTGTTCAGAGTGAAGGAGAAGTACTTCCCTCGAATGAAATGCCTGTGAGTGTAACGATTGTTAGTGGACTTCCCAAAGGCGACAAGTTAGATTTAATTGTACAAAAAGGAACAGAACTTGGAATGCATGGACTGATTCCTTTTAAAGCAGAACGATCTATCGTAAAATGGGATGACAAACGTGGGGCGAAAAAGATTGAAAGGCTTCGTAAAATTGCTAAAGAAGCCGCAGAACAATGCCACCGAACTGTAATTCCACATATTGAAGAGCCTTTCACTTTGAAACAACTTCTAGCAAAGGCGGCAGCATATGATGTGCTTTTATTTGCAGATGAAGAAGATGCCAAAAGTGAGGAGCCTCACCGAATTGGACACCGACTAAAAAACGTGCATCCGAATCAATCGGTGCTTGTTGTTTTCGGCCCAGAAGGTGGCCTTTCAAGAAGTGAAGCAGGCGAACTTAGCGAGGCGGGGTTCCTTCCAACTTCACTTGGGCCGCGTATCCTTAGAACGGAAACAGCGCCAATCTATTTACTATCCGCAATGTCTTGCGAATTTGAATGAAAGAGGGAAGTCATTTAATATTTTCAGTTGCTTTCCATAGTCTAGGTTGTGGGATACTAAAATTTAATAGGACTGCGTCGTAAAACAGTAGCAAAAAAGGGTAAGACATTTGGAAAAAACCACTTGAAATCAACATTTTAAGTGGTTTTTTTCTTATTCAATTTTTAGTAGACGGAGCTATTTACATGACTATGCTTACAATAACAGCTGTTTAAAATGGTTAAGCATCCTTTCTATTAAATACAACTCATCAACATCGTTGATCACTTGAAAAACCACGTTGCTTTGAAAGGGTGATATTATTGTCGCAGTAGTTAATTTGATATATAGTAAAGGTATAAAGTAGTGAGAAGTTCGATTCGTTAGGTATTTCTACTAAATGAAGTCTACTAAAAGTTGGTGTTTTTTTGATTATTAAATAAAGGGAGTTTTTTTAGTGAATCAAGATATTCTCATACGCAATAATGTGAAAATTACTGGCAATGGCAAACAACCAATTATTTTCGTTCCCGGATTCGGCTGTGACCAAAATATTTGGCGGTTCGTCACACCTTATTTTGAAAATGATTATCAAGTAATTCTTTTTGATCATGTAGGCTCTGGGCAATCGGATGTTAAGGCCTACTGTACGGATAAATATAGCAATCTAGATGGGTATTCAAAGGATGTGCTTGAAATATGCGAAGCACTAAACTTACATAATGCAATTTTGGTAGGGCATTCCGTTGGAGCGATTATTAGCATGCTGGCATCAATCAAGAATCCTACATATTTCGAGCGACTTGTTATGATAGGCCCTTCGCCTTACTATTTGAACGATCCACCTGAATATATGGGAGGATTTGAACAGGAAGACATTGAAGGTTTGATTAACATGATGGAAATGAATTACATAGGTTGGGCAAACAACTTCTCTCAAGTAATTATGCAAAACCCTACGCGTCCAGAATTGGCTGCAGAATTAGAAGATAGCATCTGTTCAACGGATCCGATTATCGCCCGCCAATTTGCAATGGCGACCTTTTTCTCTGATAATCGGGGAGACTTGCCAAATGTAGTTATACCGTCATTGATTATGATGTGTTCAGAGGATGCAATTGCACCGCTTGCAGTTGGAGACTATATCCATCTTCATCTGCCGCATAGTACTTTAAGGTTAATGAAAGCAACTGGCCATTGCCCACACCTTAGCCATCCGGAAGAGACCAATCGTATGATTAGCGATTACTTATCAATAGCTCCTATTCAGGACGATTAGCAATGGAAGGAATTGTTCAAATGGATGAACGACTCAATTACGCGCCGTGCGGCTATTTTTCACTTTCCGATAATGGAACGATTTTATCAATTAATGAGACATTACTTAAATTACTTGGTTATGATTTCACGGAAGTGCACGGTTTACATATTGATAAAATATTGACAGTTCAGAGCCGTCTTTTTTATCAACTTTACTTTTTTCCACTAATTCAAAAGCATGAAAAAGTGGATGAAATGTACCTTACGCTTCAAACGAAAGACGCCCAAGATATATCGGTGTTCTTAAATGCAGTTCGCATAGAACGGGATAGAAAGAAAGTAAATGATTGCATCATTATTCCGATGCAGCGTCGGACTGAATATGAGCACCAATTGCTAGGGGCTAAAAAGAAGGCGGAAGAAGCACAAGTGGTAATGAAGCAGGCAATTGTCGAGTTGAATCAACTACGTCTGAAACTGGAAGAAAATCAAAAGGAACTATTGGAATTGAATTCCCGTTTGGAAATACAGGCTACGACGGATGAGTTAACGGGTCTTGAAAATCGACGTAGTTTTCAGCAAAATTTAGAGAAAAATATTGATTTAACTTTAAAAAGCTCGCAACCGCTTTCGCTTTTATTTCTGGATATTGATGATTTTAAGAAAGTAAACGATACATTTGGACACTTGATTGGGGATAAGGTTTTACAAAATTTTGCAAAACTGTTAAAAGTGGAATGCGAAGAGGGTATGATTGCTGCCCGTTATGGAGGCGATGAATTCGCACTGATTCTACCAAACAAAAACGAACAGGATTCGCTCATTATCGCAGAGCGAATTCGATCAAGCGTTGAGCGTTCCTATTGGATAGAAATACCTATCACTACGAGCATCGGTATCGAAACAATTAGACCAAATGATACCCTAAGTATGTCTCAATCTAGGGCAGACCAAGCGCTTTATTCATCAAAGCGTATGGGACGTAATCAAGTCACGCATGCGAATCAATTATAAATAAACGATGTCTGTCCTCATTCTATTTAACATGAATGAAGACAGGCATTTACTAAAGACTTCTTGTTGTTATATTAGCGGAAAAGTTATTTTTGTAGGTGATGCATACTGGTTAATGAGTACGGAAATTATTATGATACTTGATAAATAAACAACCTTTGCCAATTACAAGGTACCCAATCTATACTTTTTATTACTAAATCATTAGAAAGTAAAGATGTTTTAGAACCATCAGGATCAGTTATCAAAGGAATTGCGATGATTACTTCGATTTAATAAACTTAATCAATATTCAATTAGTTTTCAAGTCATCGTATTTTGAAGAAAATCGTTGTAGCTTTTCATTTTTAAAAGGAGATTCGACACAAATGTTGCAGCCTCTGAATTCTCGTTTCGGGAAAGGATAGGCAGATGTAATTGTACGTCACAATATTGCTTTCGTGCATGTTCATATGGGTATTTCCTAATTTTTGTGTGAAGTATATTAAAAGGCGATTGAATCCTTCGAGGTACAGTCTGCTTTTTTGTGTTTTCAAAAATAAAAGGGAATCGAATGATTAAAATTGTTGGGAAATAATTAGAAAGTCTGAATTTACTTACCGACATGCATGACATTTTCTTATCCATTGAAAACGGAGTCGTGAAAGTTATTGGTAGCGTAAATATTGGAATTTTACGAACATCTTACCGCTATGTTTTCGTTACTTGAAATAGCGTTCGTTAAAGTGTACTTTTACGAACAAGAATATGTGGATATTTATTTTGGGGATTTAATGCGAACGGCAAAGATGGATAGTATTGGAACTTATAGTTCCGAGTGCTATAATTACCGTATGTAGTAGTGAACATTCAGTAAGAATGGTATTCCGCAATCGGGCCAGTTCGACAAGTTCTGTGATAAATGCCTTTGGCATGAAAACACAGGAAGTTTATGAAATAAATTTCAACTTTACAATTGAAGATAGGAATGAAGAAACCATGTTTTCTGAAACTATCTCATCGATACTCC